>NBMH01000002.1 GCA_002084875.1 Anaerolineaceae bacterium 4572_78
GCTTGCCCAAGCCATGCTGTGGCTCCAATGCCAAATGCTATCCCTCCAGCAATGGGACCTAATGCAACTATAGAAATTGCTGTTGCCACGGCTGTCGTACCAATAATAACTGCACTACGGGGACGAAAAATCGCTTCTTGTAAAACGGCTCTTTCTTTATATTTTTCTAAACTTGTATTTTCGTTCGCCATATAAATTAAATACTCTTCCCTTTTTGCAAAATTACCCAATATGAGGTATTCTGAAATGAATTGTAATTTATTTAGACTTAAAAGTCAATTAAGGAAAGGATACGATGGATAATCGAACAAAGTTGACATTTATGCTCATTGTTGGTTGGGCATTGTGCATGGTTTTTGCCGTGATTGGATTTTTTGTATATATCCAGCTTGGAGATGGTGATGCTACATCGAGCGGAGAAGCACAATCTGTTAGTACACCACTCCCTGCTAATGCGGTTCATGTAGAAATTTATTCTTCAAACACCAAGCAAGATTGGATGAACCAAATTATTGAGACATTCAATGCAGAAAAGCATGTGGTTGATGATAATGTGATTGTCGTAACAGTCAAGCATGTTGGTTCAGGTAGTTCAATGAACGCCATTTTAGATGATGAAGCAAAACCTGTAGTGTGGAGTCCTGGTAGTGATTTGTGGGTAACAAATATCAATCAGGCTTGGAAAGACAGAACAGGACAAGAAATAATTAGTGATGAATGTCCTGCGACGCTTCGTTTACCATTGGCAATTGCCATGTGGAAACCGATGGCTGAAGCGTTAGGCTGGCCCAATAAACCTGTTGGTTGGGATGATTTGGCAAAATTAGCAAATGACCCCGATGGTTGGGCAATGTATGGACATCCCGAATGGGGACAGTTTAAGTTTGGACACCCGCATCCCGAACATTCAAATTCGGGCATGCTTTCTATTGTGGCTGAAGTATATTCGGCTGCTCAATTAACTGAAGGATTGACAGTTGATATTGTCAAGAGTAAGCCTGTAGTTGAAAGTTTAGGAGCGATTGAACAACAAGTTTTCCACTACGGTAAAAAAGATACCGATATTTTACGTAAGATGACTAATCGAGGTCCACAGTATCTGCATGCTGTGACCAGTTATGAATCGAATGTCATCAAGTGGAATCGGGATAATGCCGACCAACTTCGTTTTCCATTTGTGGCAATTTACCCTGATGATGGAACATTTTGGGTGGAAAATCCCTACTGTATTTTGGATAAAGCCGATTGGGTTGATGATACTCAAAAGAAGGGTGCCGTCCAATTTCGCGATTATCTTCTTGCTGAGGAACAACAAAAACTGGCAATTGATTGGGGCTTGCGTCCCGCAGATTTGGGTATTCTACTTCATGCTCCGATTGACATAGAACATGGTGCTGTACCAAGTATCACTCCAAATGAAGTGCCACATTTAGCTTATCCCTCTAATGAAATTGTGGGACATATCATTGACACTTGGCATCAAGTTAAGAAAAAAGCAACCATCATTATGTTGATGGATACATCTGGAAGCATGCAGGGGGCTAAAATTAAGCAAGCAGTTGAGGGTGCGGCTGTTTTCTTTGAGCAGATGGACCCAAATGATGAAGTGTATCTGGTCACTTTTTCTAATACCGTCATCGAATCGCCTAACTCTGGCAAAGTAGGACAAGTGGGTGAATCGCTACGACTCTCATTGGATGGATTGTTTGCAGAAGGTGGTACAGCTTTGTATCAAGCAATCATTAAATCATTAGAGCGTGCTGAACAACTCAAAACAGAAGATGAGGCAAATGGCGAAAAGCGAACTTATGGTATCGTCGTGCTGTCAGATGGACAAGATAGCATTGATGGTGGTCCGTCTTGGAATGATGTTTTGAGCAGTTTGCCATCTGGTGATGAAGCTAGTGATGTGAAACTTTATACGGTTGCTTATGGAGATGACGCTGATACCGATATTTTAGCTACCCTAGCAAACCGTACTAATGGTAAAATATTCACAGGAGATGTGGAAAATATTACTGATGTGTACTTTTTAATTTCATCAGAATTTTAACAGGAGGGTCAAGGCTTGCCTTGATAGTTCTGTATTGGAACCAATAGAATATCATTTTTTGAGAAAATCACAGGCAACAAAAACTGTCATTTCACAAGCATTTTCCCAAGATAAGGTTGATTTAAAATTATGGTAGTCAGATAATTTCATGTGAGGATAAGAAGGTGAAACATGCACATTCTAGTTATTGGAGCAGGAGCAATTGGTAGTTTGGTCGGAGGGCGATTAACCGCGGTTGATTGCCATGTAACGTTACTTGAACGAGCTGATTGGATAACAACTGTTCATGAAAATGGTTTAAGTATTACAGCGGCTAATGGTCAACAAAAAGTCGTTTATCCCAACATTGCTAAGCACATTGATGAAATTGCCGATATAAGTAAATTTGACATGGTTTTAATTTCGGTTAAATCGTTTGATACGCAAGAGGCAATTTATCCTCTAAAAGACAAATTACAATCTCATACCCATTTCTTGTCGTTGCAAAATGGCATTGGTAACGAGGAAATTCTGGCGGATAACTTTCCTAACAATCCTGTCATAGCAGGAAGTATTACCCTGCCAGTTGAAGTGCCACAGCCAGGCAGTATCATTATTTCAAAAGAAAAAGGTGGTATAGGCTTAGCACCAATGTCTAACATCAAAGACCAAGTTTTTCTAAATAACTTGGTCTCTAAGCTGGAAGAGTCAGGCTTTACCGTCAAAACATACAACGATTACAAATCGCTGAAATGGTCAAAATTGCTTATGAATATCATCAATAATCCAATTTGTGCTATTTTAGACATGCCGCCGAATCAAATCCTTGACAACCCTGCTCTTTTTGATTTGGAGTTAGAATCAATGCGTGAAACTGTACGTGTCATGCGGGCTCAAAATATCAAGGTCATTTCACTGCCTCCTTATCCATTGACGCTCTTAGCTATCGGGCTTACATGGGCACCAAATTGGTTGTTGCGAAAAATCTTACAACCGTTTTTTTCGGGAGGGCGCGGTAATAAACTGCCATCATTGCAAATTGATTTGCAACGAAAACGAAACCAATCAGAAGTGACTGTGTTGAACAATAGGGTGGCGATTGTAGGAACAAAGGTAGGTATTCCAACTCCAGTTAATCATGCTTTAAGTGGTATACTTGATGGAATTGCAAAAGGAAATATAAATTGGTCGGACTATCAGGGAAAACCTGATGTGTTATTGGAGCAAATTGATTATATCTATCGTACATCGTAGTAGATTTTGGAAAGTCAAAGAACCTGTCTTGACCATCAAAGCAATCTTTGATACTCCAGCAAGGTCTTTATGAAAAATTGGAGGAAAGAAACATGGAAATTTTTATCACAATTATCATGATAGGACTCGCATACTTATCGGGTTCATTGCCAATTGGGTATATCGTTGCTCGTGTTAGTGGCGTTGACGTTCTACAATCAGGAAGTGGAAAGACAGGAGCAACAAATGTTTTGCGTTCTGCTGGCTTGATGCCAGCCGCCTTAACTGTTTTAGGTGATGCCTTTAAGGGACTTATCCCGACTTGGATTGCAGTGGCATTAGCAACAAATGGTTTAATGCCTTTTTGGGGAGCGGCATTAGTCGGGGCGGCGACTGTTGTCGGACACAATTACTCGATTTTCCTGAAATTTAAGGGAGGAGTCGGAGCGGTAACGGCTTTAGCATCACTAGGTGCATTTTCACTTCAAGCAGGATTTGTTGCGGTATTCGTTGCCATAGCTATCATTGCCATTACTCGTTACGCTTCGATGGGGTCATTTATCTCAAGCCTAACTGGACTTTTCATGCTAATTATATTAGGCTTAGGCAATATCACCCCCACAGCTTATGTTCTTTATAGTGCTTTGGTAGTCCTCCTGGTTGGCTACGCCCTACGCCCAAATTTTGCCCGAATTATAGCTGGTACAGAACGTAAGATTGGCGTGAAAGAAAATAATGTCACCACTATGAACGCAGGTAATTAAAAGTTGACAGTAGTCAAAAACTTAAGCTTTTGGACTCCTGAATATTGTAATCATATTTTCACAACAAACTTAACTGCGTTCTCATCTGTAATTTCCAATGCCCGCTATGCATTCGCATGGCAATCGTTTCCAGCACATTTAAAATCGTTTGTTCTTCTGGGGTTATGCCATTTTTTAATAGTGGCATGATGTGCAACACGATTTCATCAAATGTAGGATATATATCCTGATATGCTTTACGTTTCATATATGATATGATAAAATATTTAACCCGCAAGCGAACATCAATGTGGCTTTTGAAAGAACTATTTTGCTTGATATGAAACTTTTGTGAACTATTGTCATAATTAAAATGAGTGCTAAGGATAGGGGTTAAGTCCCGATATTCCTTACTCAAAATATCCAAAAAACCATGCTCCAAGCCATTGATAATCAAGGCATTGTTAATCTGCTACAATGTTGCCCCGTCATGCTCGGCTATCACCTCTTCGATTGTTTCTATGACCATGTCGGCAATATCCATACCTAAATTCGATTTCATGATTGCCACAGGATTTTTTGCTTTGCGGAAGTTGATTATCAACTGTCCTGATAAAACGGTAAATGGATTTTGTCGTTTTTTGAATGTCGTTTTATTATTAGATTGTTTAACGGCACCCATGTACTCAAACCCGACCTGCTCGGCAGTATCAACAATCAGATGCCAATAAGCAGGGTCTTTATGGGCAAAAACAAAACTCATCCAGCGTTCAAATTTCAAGACACGATACATTTCTCGAATTGACTCGGCTAACAAATCGGCGTAATCAGCCTTGCTCTTTTTCAACTCGCCGCCCTCGATTGCTTCGAGTTCATAATCGGCATGCATCAAATCAAGTTCATCATGTCTGGGTGCGATACGATAACGGTAATAACGAAAAATGCTACCGTCTCCACCACCACTTTTGGTATAATGAAATGTTAAGTTAAAACGATTAATCGCACTAGAAAAAGAAAGCATGAGCGTGTTTTGAGTTGCCGCATCTTCCACCTGCTTAATAAGATATTTTAGATATGCCAACTGTGCCAATTGACTGGAGCTGAATAATTTTTCAATGGTATCCACATCTGAATTTTTAGGTAGTTTAATTCCTTTTGGATAAGGATAAATTTGCAAGGCATGCTCAATTTCGGCATCGGTTTGCGGGGCATGGGCTTCGAATGTTTCTCGAATGTGATTGTAAGCTTCGGTTAGTTGGCTGATATTAACGGGCATGAGCAGATTTTTAACCATGAAGATGGATAACGGGTTTAAGTCAATATGAATTGCCCGTCTTCCCAAAACTAGAGCCTCAAGTGCCGTAACACCGCTACCGCCGTAAGGGTCAAGCACCAAGTCATGCGGTTGACTGAAATTTTTGATGTATTCCTGCACCACATTCCACACCTGCTTGGTAAAATAAGGATGCACGCCAAAATGACGACGGGTGGCTTGCTTACGTAAATCGGTAATTTCAGGTAAGGGGGTTATAGTAGAGTAATCAAAGGTGAGTTCTTTTTGCGGTGATTTTTGCCATGCTTTTTTCTGCTTAAATGCTGTTGGAGCAAGCAATTCATAAAATGTTTGCCAATGCTTATAAAGCTCAGATAGATGAACATACAAAACAGGTTCGGCATGGTCGGGGCGAAAAAGGATAAAGGCATGTCCATTGCACAAGGCAAAATATTTGGCACGTATTTCGGGGTGAATGGCATAGCTGTATGCCTGCTCGACATGCTTACCACTTTCGATTGGTTCATGGGGAGATTTGGCATCCAATATCCAAGCTGGTTTGTTAGCAACGGTGAGCATGTAATCGGGGACAAGGTTTATCTTTCTTTTTTGTGAGCCAATGGCTACAAAGGGATGAATTAATTTGCGGCTACGAATGATTTGGTTTAAGCTCATAGCCTTATAGCCCAATTCATGTAATAATGGTAAAATCAATACTTCTCGTACAGAGTCTTCTTTAAAATCGGGTTGAGATAATATGGAAAAATCAAGTTGATGAAATAAATAGCTCATGCATCCTCGCCTTATTTTTATAAATCATCAGGATTGATGCCCATAGCTCGAAGTTTGGCAAAGGCTTTTTCCTTAGCTTGACGTTCTGATTCTTTTGCCAAACATTCTCGTTCAGCACGTTGCCATTCTCGTTCAGCACGTTGTTGCTCAACTAACTTTGCCAAGTGTTCTCGTTCAGCACGTTGCCATTCTTGTTCAGCACGTTGCCATTCTCGTTCAGCACGTTGCCATCCTTGTTCAGCACGTTGTTGCTCAACTAGCTTTGCCAAGTGTTCTCGTTCAGCTCGTTTTTCAGATTCTTGATATTCAGGCAAAATAAATCCTTGATATATAGGGTCATTTGCCAATTCTATCAAAGATGGTCTAGCAAATAAGTCTCTAACTCGAAATTGAAAACCTGGCAATACTTCCGAACGTATCGCTCCATGCTTATCTGGTTTGACTTCATCATACATACCATATTTATTCAAACGATGAAAACTAATTAGCATTCTATCATCCGACAATAAAAAATACTCGTCTACTTTGATATGCTGAAACTCCTTAAACTTCACTTTCGTATCTCGATATATTTCCGAATGCCTCGAATCGGAAACGAACTCTATGCACATGTCATATTTGCCTTTGTAGTTACGGTCTTCATCATGCAGTGGGATAGGATTATCATTCCGTACTATCCCCAAGTCAGGCTTGCGAACTTGAGTTTTGCCTGGTAAATGAAACTTAAAACCAATTTCTAAGGTCGTAATCTTAGCAATTGGATGAACAGTTAAATATTGTTGGGCTAATTGAAAAAACCAGCCATACATTTTTGCATCAGCAAATTTTGCCATTGGTTTTGCCTCCAAAATACCGTCGTTATATTCGTAATTATAATCGCAATTTTCATAGTAATATTCCCAATATTCCTCTAATGTTACTCGCTTACCAGTCTTATCAGGAGCAATAATAGGTTCAGGTACTTTTTCTAAAATAGTATCTGTGTTTTTTGCTGTATGATGATATACCGCTGATAATGAGCATGATTATAAACCCAATACCAAATAGTTCAAACCTATCCGAAGAAGATATTTCGACATGCTGACCTGTGATAGGTAGTAGAGGTTGTTGTGATTGTATTTCAGATGTTGAGGAGGTGGGTAACATGATTGGTGTCGCTGACGGTGATGTTAGAGTCGACGATAGTGTTGCTAAAAAGGATGTTAGAGTCGGCGATAGTGTCGTTGAAGAAGATACAATTGATTTGGGTGATAATTGTGGAGTAACTTGAATAGCAGTCCTCATGCCCGCCGTGTCTGTATTCGCCCTAACATCAGGACTGATTTCTTTTATCTCTAATTCAATCCGTTGATATTCGTACTGTTCATTGAACTCTCCACCGGAGGCATACATAGTTTGTTGTTTTTGCGTTTCTTCCCAACCGTAGTAGGTTATCTGATAGACTTTACCAGGTTCAGCATTAAGTTCGTAATGATAAGTGTGTGGCTCTGCTAGTCCTTTGGCTGCCCCTGTATATATATCAGGAATAAGCACGAAGTCGTGATAAGAGCAGAGAAAATCATCCATTTTCATAGCTGGAAGACTGATGTTATCTTGGGTGTAAAAACTTTGTGAACTAGAATAATTAAAATCCAAATCTTGAGGAGCACAATTCCGCAACCGAACTAAGGCTTTTCCTTCAATGGCATACAAAAAACCTGACTCAACAGGTAAAGCATTGCTGGTTTGTTCAGCAATAACCACAGTAGGACCAATGTAGTCGTCACCATAATTACTATTGGTTCGGACTTTGCGAATTACCAACTGGTATGTGCCTGGTTGATAATTGCGGGTATCCCAACGAGCCAAATAGCCGTTATTAACTGGGGCAAAACCTGTCGCTATCCAACTTAGATTTTGTCCCGATTTCAAAAAAATTTCGTACTTTTCAAAATTGGCATAATCAGCAGCTCCCGTTATGATAGCTATTCCTGAAACAGTTTCTCCATTGGCGGGGCGAGTAACATAAACATATTCGCCACCCTGAGCATAAACTTGAGTACTTGTTGCCAACAAAAGTATAAAAAAGATAAGACTACTAGCAATACGATGTAATTTACAATGGTTCATTTTTGTTACTTCCACACACCTAAAATTTTAATTGTACTATAATTATTTTAAATTAGATGTAGCTATTTGTCAATTTTACTTTTAAGTTTTTTTGACAAATCGCATAAAATATTTTACAATAGTTTGCTGTTGAAGTAGGGAAAATCCTCTTGGTTGCCGCCCTGTTACGAAAAATATTTGTAACCGTTCACTGACAAGAGGAGGAATGAATAATTACAAATATTTAATGATAAGAAAGGACATATTTCATGAATACACCTTATCTAATTTCTAATATTGCTGTTACTTTTTTAGTCATACAGAGATTAGGCAATTCCATAGGCAAGGACTGTTATTTTTATGTATATTGCTTGGTATTACTGCCATTAGCTTGAACAGCTATCTGACACACCAGCATGTAAATTTACAGATATACATACTAGAGTTTTTTATTCATTACTTGCCTGATTTAGGAACTAGAGTTGGTTTAACAGTGGTGAGTGTTGTTATTTCAATGAGGGTAGCTAGGATTGTTCAGTCTCACATTGAACGAGTTTTGATGAATTTGAAAGAAAATGCGAAGAGACATGATGACATTCAACAGGAAAACAAATTTGTCGAAACGTTTTTTGTCACCTTAAACAAAATCCAAATCAACACTATTCGTTTATTTGTGCTTGTCATAGCAATATGGATGATTCCTATACCGTATCTCATTTTCACTTATCTTTTCATAATTCTGAAAATTTATCTCATTGTTACCATCGGTTTGTTAATCGCCAAATCAATGTCGTTTTTGGTTGATGTATTTATTGTCATGGTCAAAAAATATGCAAGTATAGAAACACTACATGCTATTATCGCCTGGACAAAAATACTTCCTTCTAAAATCGTTATCTTTATCAGACGCATGCCGAGACACATTTCGCAACAACTATCTACTTGGATATCAGCATTTGTTGAAAATAATAGGGCATACTCACAACAGATAAGACAACAATTACATGAGACAGTATCTCAAAAAAAGGCACTACCCCCACAAGAAGGGTCATTTGAAACAGCAGATGAATCTATCATACCTGCTGACACCTTACATGAACAAACTCTTACTGATGAAACTGCATTGGATGTAGAGGAAATCTTTGAAACATTCAACATAGCAGAAGAATTTATCCCATTGAGTCAAATATCGGCTGAACCCGAACCCGTTCAGGCTAAAACCCATCATAAAGAAAAAGGAGCATTACTTGATGACCTAGATGATATTCTGTCGCAAGGTACCGAATTAGAAAAAATACCGACCAACTTTCTAGGCTTAGTTAAACAGTTATTGACCTACACCACTTATTTTGTAACTGGAACATTATTAACTCACCAATTGATTGATGTTTTACCTCCATACATTTATGAAATAGCATTGACAGTATTAAATATCTATCTGATATTTTCAGTTGGCGGAATACTGCTTAAAATGTCTCCCATGCTAGTTGATAATTTCCACAAATTACACATACCATTTCGAGGTTTCCCTACCGCACAGGTTA
Source organism: Anaerolineaceae bacterium 4572_78 (assembly GCA_002084875.1). GTDB lineage: Bacteria > Chloroflexota > Anaerolineae > 4572-78 > 4572-78 > 4572-78. Next base: position 9,706 of record NBMH01000002.1, read on the forward strand.
GTCAGGTAATAAAACCTGCCCTACTGACTGACAAACTTTATAACATGTTGGATGAGCATGTCCATTATCTTGAAAAAGCGGTGCAATTTTGGCATGGTTTTATTTCACTTCTTAGCTGGTTTTGGCAATATATTATCAATATAAGTCATGAGCTTATTCCAATTGTCAAAAGAACGGCGACATACATTATCTGTGCCGCTGTCGTAAATCTGACAACTCAACAACTTGTCCCATTTTTGCTACCTACTACAATTAACACCATCTTCATAGTAATTAACATGTTTTTGATTCTTTCACTGGGCTGGCTATTGATTAAAGCAATAATGATAATAACGCATGAACTTGACAATATATCTGAAAATTACCTGAAGTTTGCTAGACAACGCTCCTTTTATGGTTACATGCAAAAAAGTGTACCAGCTTTTAACATCTTATTAGATTACGTACTTAAAATCAGCGGTGGAATAATGCTCCTCCTACGCCAAGCAGTGGTATATACCATGTATGCTACTGTGTGTTATTTAACAACACAACAATTGGTTACTACTTTTTCAGCCGATGTGACTTACCTATTATTTACTGCTATAAAAGTAGGATTGATAATGGCAATAGGACATGTATTGACAAAAGCTACAAATATTATTATTGATGGCATGAGCGAGTTGAGCCACGAATACATAAAACAGCGATTTAACATTGAGGAACTTCATGACAAAATTGTAATACTGTTGCCCGTGCTTAAGAGTACGCTAAAATATCTTATTTATACCACAGCAGGAATATTAGCCATTAATCAAGTTGATTTCCTAAAAGAATATATCGATTATACCATACTGCTTGTTAAAGTACTTGCCATTTATTTCGGCAGTAGAGTCATGGTTGAATCAGTTGACCTCGTTATTCATAAACAACTTCTTGCTCATGATGATTTAGCAGATGATATCTTATGGCAACAACGTTTGACAATGGCACCCTTGATTAGTAGTGCTTCTCGCTATGCTATCTATTTTGCTACTTCCTTATATATATTACACACACTTGGCTACGATATAACAATTATCCTAGCAGGTCTTGGTGGGATAGGGCTTGTTGTTGGTTTAGGTGCCCAGCCAGTTGTTACGGACTTGGTATCGGGTGCATTTGTTTTATTTGAAAATTTGTATCTTGTGGGTGATTATATTGAAACAGGAAATGCAAAGGGTATCGTTGAGGCAATTGATATTCGTACCACCCGTTTACGCAATCCCGACGGGCAACTGCACATCATCCGAAATGGACAGATTGGTGATATAATCAATTATTCAAAAGGATATGTCTTTGCTGTAGTGGAAATTGGTGTATCCGATGAATTAGACATGGATTATGTCTATAAGATACTTGAGGAAGCTGGACGGAGGTTAAAAGATTGTAACGAAGCTGTGTTGGAACCGACAGTAGTTGAAGGTATTGAAAGTTTTGGCGAGTCGGAAATGATTATCCGTACCGTAACAAAAACAAAACCAGGTAGCCATGACGAAGTAAGCCGTGAATTGCGACGATTATTCAAAGAAATATTCGATGAGAAAAACATTTCCATGCCTATGATAGAACGAGCTTTCGTTGTTAAGTCAGTCGAAGAACATGAACACAAAAAAATACCTACAAGTGTGGTTTCATTTTTGTCAATGTCAAGCTTAGCCATCAATAGAAAGAGAGCGATAAATATTGCTCAAGGTCATCGTAAAAGATATTAAAAATTCACTTCCCTTGTTAGTTCGGGTTGTTCAATGTTAGTTGTAGGGGCGTATGGCCATACGCCCTTACTATAATTTGCAAATCAACCCATATTGCGTTAAACTATAACCAATGAAAAATTATATTACAGATGTACTGCATCGTCTCTCGAGACACTGGCAAACAATCAAAATACGAATGGACGAAAGAGGCATGTCTCCCGATATATCCCAACATATCGTTGATATATTAAGGACAATAACTACTGATGGCTTGCCTGTAGGAAAAGAACAGGCATATAATTTAGGACAAATATTACAAAAAAACAAAGTCCATTTTTCAGTAGCCATTGGAGGCATATATCATTTTCGCAAGGTAAGCCATCCATTTCTGTTGCGAGAATATGAAAGCTTGGAAGGATATTTAGCAGGACTGCAACACATGGAGGATATTTATCATATCATGCTTTTAGCAATTAGCGAAGGATATCAGGAGTCCCAAACTTGAAGTTTGGGGGCGGAGTGTAATAGCTTGGGCTATTGCATGAAAAAGCTCAATCTTTTTTGCTCCTGCTGAAATTAACACATGACAAGTATAATCCTTATTTTTGTAATTGCATTTTCTTTCGGCATTGTAGGAACACCGATTGCTCGAAAAATAGCCATAAAACTAGGGCTTATTTCCATTCCTAGAGATGACCGTGCACACAAAATTCCCACAGCTTTAATGGGTGGCGTGGCAATTTATGCGGCGGCTATTAGTGCTTTGCTGATAATTACGGCAGTGGTCGTGTTTTTTATTAAAGGTAATCCATTTCGTATATCGGAATTTTTGGGTATTTTGATTGGGGCTTCCCTTATCGCTATCGTTGGGCTTTGGGATGACAACAAACCACTTTCTCCACCCATTAAACTAGGTGCTGAATTTGTGCCAGCGATTATAGCCTTTGTTGTGGGAGCTAACATTCAAATTAATCTGTTTGGCTCCGAACCATTGAACATGACAGTTAATTTTATCCTAACCACATGTTGGATTTTGTACATCACCAATGCCATTAACTTTCTCGATAATTCCGATGGTGTAGCAGCCATGACCTGTGCGACCACGAGTGCCATTTTTCTGTTAATCGCAGTATTGAATGGTCAACAACTCGTATCAGTCTTGGCTGCCGCAGTCTTGGGTGCAAGTTTAAGTTTTGCCCGTTACAATCTCCCTTTACCAAAAAGCACAATATTTATGGGAGATTCAGGGTCACTTTTTCTTGGGTATCTTTTAGCAATTTTAGTCATTTCGCGTTTTCGGCGTGGAGTCTCATTTTTTCAAGGTGGGATAGACCATACTACGCATCGTTTGGCTCGATTAGGAATGACAAATTTATCGGTGGCATTAGCCATTAGCTTAATCAATTGTGCTTTAGGTTTAATCGCAATTTTCACTACCCAGGCCGAACTTGCAGAAGCTTACGCTATTGCCATGTCATTAGTTGGGTTAGCTATTTATATTTTATGGCGTATAGAATTTGTCGCTTCATACAAATTTCGGACAGGAAAATCAGGAACGAAAAATGATTGAAACCTTTATACAATACTTAGACCGTTTACAACTTATCAAGCATATAACTGCTTTTATTAACGCTATTCCATTTCCATACAGCCATTTGCCTGTCAGTGTGCATGGACATAAAATGACCGCTCATAAGTCAGACCGTTATTTAGCATTATGGTTGTGGAAATTGGGATTGCTAGGAAAAACAGAATTAACATTTTTAAGCAAACTTTGCCAGCCAAATATGCATATAGTAGATATTGGAGCAAACGTAGGGCTTTATTCATTGATTTTTGCCATGAACATAGGACAAAATGGGAAGGTCTGGGCATTTGAGCCTGATGTAGGAAATTTTGACATGCTCAAACGAAATATCCAACATAACCAATATTATAATATTATGCCTATTCAAAAAGCCGTTAGCAATCAATCAGGTATTATAAAACTTTATATTTCTGATTATCATAATGGTGACCATCGCACCTATCAGACAACTGACAAACGAACAGCAATTGAAATTGAATCGGTCAGTTTAGATGATTTTTTTGTCGCTGGAGAACGAATTGATTTAATTAAGATGGATATTCAAGGAGCAGAAGGCTTTGCTTTACAAGGGATGACACAAATATTAAAGAACAATCCGCAGGTAAAAATTTTTACGGAGTTTTGGCCCTTTGGTTTACAGCAGGCAGGATTTGAGTCTGAAAAGATGATTAGCGATTTGCAGGCATGTGGATTTAACATAAAGTACATGAGCTTAAAAACCAACACATGGAAAAATGTTGATAACCCTACAGAAGTTGTTACCGAGTTAGAACCCAATAAATATACAAATTTATTAGTAGACCACAACCCCTAAGCCTCTTTCCCAAACTAATTACGTATTTCTAGCACCACAATAAAATCTTGTTCGCTGTCAAAAATGGGCAATCGTTCTAAAGTAGCTAAATCATACATGCCAATGATAATTGTGTATATATCAGATGGAAGGTCATCAGGCAAAGGCACATCCACACGGTCAGTGATAATTTCGGCTACCTGCCATGATGTCGTGGGCAAGTAACCATGTAGCGGTTGAGCATCCCAACTCGTTACCAATTGCCCATGAGAATTAAGTATTTGAGTAAAAATGGTATAATCTTGATGTGGTTTATGCTTAGCCTGCCAATAAAACGTCATGGGCAAAGTTTCACCCTGAAATGGTGTTTCGGTATCAACATGAAATCCTTTCCAAATGATGCTATCCCCCAATTGAACATGTTGCTCGTTAGGAATAGGATTATTTTTAGGAAAACGCCGCCCAAAATAAATGATGTGGTGTCCATCCCAGACTCGTTTTGTTAGGAAATTATCATCTAACCATGCTTCATATTCGGTCAGCCATATCAGCCGCAAACTCCATGAAGCAACGGCTTGCACCGAGTATGATTCCGATAGGCTAATCAAATTTCGAGAATTTTGTCGCCCTGCATTGATGGCAACTTGAGCAATATCTCCCAATTGCGGCGGTGCCTGCCGTTCAGCCATGAAAATTAGTAGTTGATTATCGCTAATGAGATTATCGTCATGACGGGTAACCGTTTTCAAAAAGTTGATAGCTTCGGCTTCACGTCCACCAGTACGAACATCGCGAGTGGTATTGTTTGTTTTGACCATGTTCGGCAATGAAAGCAGGTACATGCCGATAAAACATGCCCCAATTGCCGTAAATACTTTTTCGTTCATTTTTGATTTTTGCCATGTAAATAAGCCTGTGATAGATTGCCATAAGGCTATGCTCGCTAAAAGAACAATTGGCGGAAGTATTGCTAGAAGATGTTGTTCAAAAAGTGGTGTATGACTCAAAAGAGTGATAATCGTAACGAATAACCACAACAAAATCCAGTAGCCGTAGCCGCAATTTCCAATTGCGAGTTTATATGATTGGAGGTTGTGACTTCTAAATAACGAAATGGTACCGAGTATAGCTAGAAGCTAAATAACGAAATGGTACCGAGTATAGCTAGAAGAACAAGTTCTAAATTATCGCCGATGTATGTCATTAACTGTGTAGCATTTTGGCTGATGCTGAGCGGGTGTGCCTGACGCAAATCAAGACGGAAGGTTACCATGGCATCATACAAACCATGACTTAGGGCTGTTTGCCAATTAGTAATGATTTTAGCAAGCCATGCTATGCCTAGTAAAGTAATGACACTCCAAAATATTGTCAGCCATCGTGCCGATTCAACTGATATACCTCCGATAAGAAAACTGGCAGTTATGGCACTTATGAAAAATGGACCCTGAACGGCTTTAGTATCACTATAGAGCGAATGTCCCATGTATTGATGTTTAGCCCACATCAGATATGTGCCTTCATCATTGAACGTTCCAAACGCATCCAAATTAGCACTCCGCCACCAAACCGATATAATTACAATCAGTATTAAAATTATGATATTGCGATGACTATTACGAATAGTCATCATAACCACCATCCGTTTTATCAAACTTAAATTGGTCTACTAATTTTTGAAGTGTTTGTGCCATCTCACTCAACATTTGGGCAGAGTTACTCACCTCATCAACTTGATTGCTCATTTCTGTTGTAGCGACAGTTACCACCTTGACAAACGTTCCCTCTTCTTTGCTGACACGGGCGACATCTTCAATGGCGTATAAAACTTCGGTGGTATTTGCGGACATCTGTTGTGAGGCGGCTGAATTTTCTTCTACCACGGCTGAAAGACTGTGCATGGCACTTAGTAATCCTTTTGATGACTCGCTGATGATACTAGATTCTTCGGCAATTGCTTGTACTTGTTCGTTGACCATTTCGACGGCTTGCAAAATGAGGTCAAGAGCCTGCCCTGCATCATTTGCTTGTTCGACACCCGTTTCGACTTCAATGGTACTCTCTTGCATGGCAGCAACCGCATCGTCAACAGTTTGTTGAATGCCTTGCACTAATTGTGTAATTTCTTGAGTTGCTTGAGCAGATTGTTCAGCTAATTTACGTACCTCGTCAGCTACGATAGCAAATCCCTTGCCATGCTCACCTGCTCTAGCGGCTTCGATGTTGGCGTTCAGTGCCAACAAGTTTGTTTGGGTAGCGATGTCATCAATGGTACTGACAATGCTGCCAATTTGTTGAGAACGCATGCCCATTTCGCGTACACTTTTAGCCGAAAGCAATACCTTTTCTTTAATATTTTTCATGCTACGAATAGTTGCATCGATAGTTTCGGTACTTGCTTGAGCAACACTTGCCGCTTCAGCTACAATATCTGCTCCGACATAAGCATTATTGGCAATTTGCTCAATGGCATGCGATATTTCATCAGTGATTGTCAATGATTCATGAATGGAGGTTGCCTGGTCTTGGGCTCCCGTAGCAATACTCTCAATTGCCCTTGTAACATGTTCTACCATGCTGGTAGCATTTTCTGTATTTGTTACTTGTTGGGTTATGCCGACTGCTATCTCATAAATAGATGTTGTTACTTGGCTTGCCGCATCACGGGTTTGGCTGACACTATCAGCAAGTTGGGTCGAAGTTCTATCCACTTGCTCGGCATTGATTGCCACTTGCCCAATCAATCTTCTTAAGTTAGACATGGTTTGTTCAAATGCTTCGCCCGCATCATGTACTTCACGAACCATTGTATTAAATGCCTCTGCCATTTGAGAAATTTCGTCTTCTGATTTCACTTTGACAGGATGAGCTAAGATAGAAAAATCTCCGCTTAGGTCTCCTTCGGCGAGTTGCTGTAAAGCTTTCTTTAATTCAAAAATATCATGACAGGCAATAAAAGTAACAAGTTCGGTAACTTCTACCACACGCCCACTGATGGAACTTGCCATCCTAAGAGCCAGTAACACCCCAAGCAAAATCACAAAAACGCTGGTAAATAGCAAAACTGAACCAACCGTATTAATCAAACCTTCGGCAAGTTTTTGAGTTGCGATTTGCTCTTGTATGGAGGCATCCCGAATTTCTAGCAGAAGTGTCCCCGCCCTATCTACGATTCCTTGATAAATTTCAATACTTTTGACAACTTCTCGTTCTATGTTAACTAATCTATCAAACGAGTCTTGATAATTATCAACTAACTGAATTAACTCTGCTTTCTCAGCCGCATTTAAGCTAGTAGCATTCACATCATGCTTAAATTGTTCAACGGTTTTTTGTAGATTTCTTACATCCTCCCTATCTTTGTGCAGTAAATATTCTTTTTCATAATGGCGCAGGGTCAGCATGTCAATAATCAATTGATTTAAGTTTTTCTCGGTAACAATGGTTTGAATGTCATGGGCTTTTTGACGAAAATCTCCCTCAATGCCTGAATCGTCATTTCCCTGTTCTTCAATTTTTTCAACAGCGAATAAAAAATTACTTTTGTAACCGTTTGCTTTTTGGATAATCACCTTAACATCTGCCAAACTCGTTTGATAATCATTTAATTGTTGTTTGAGTGTATCACGACGCCCTGTAGCAATATCTAAAAGAGTATCATTCCAATCAACATATTGGATAATGTCATCCCAAAATTTGATTTTATTATTTAAATTCTCAATGGCATTACTATCCATTTCTAATTTGCCACGTATCTCCTCCATCTTTGTCGTAATGGTAGTAACTTGCGTTTCCAATATGTTTACATACTGTTTTCGAGCCTCCTCAAAACCAATTGTTTTACGATAAAGAAAATAATCTTTTTCTGCTTGTCGGGCTGTAAGAAAAGCACTATTACTTTCTAAAGTAAGTTGAGTTATTTTTACATCGACTTCAAAAAGGTCTTCAATTGTAATTTTAGCCAGATACTGACTAACAAGTGCAATTACACTGACAATTACCGTTAGGCAAATGATTGTTAAAAAAACCGTAATCAATTTACCGCGTATCTTAAGATTATGAAACCAATTTAACATTTAATCTCCTAAACTTGTTGAGAAACAGGATGACCGAGATATACTCCGTTAAGCAGGGGCAGGCAGGTTTGATTTGATAGTTTCAATAAATGCAGTTCCCTGTTCTTGCCAGCCATGTTTTGTTATTTTTCTCGTATAGCCTTACCATTGCTTGAGATTTATGTTGACTTCTTTTCATGTTTGCCATGTGAAATCCCATGTCGAACTTCGATACAAACTTTGCCATGCGACTGCCCATTTTGAACATGAATGCAACTTTCTTATGAGGCTGATTGTGGTATGATGCCCTCGATTGTACAAAATCAAACCTTACTTACAAATTGAATGATAATAGCTGATGCGAAATAAATGGAGGATAAAAAACACCGATAATAATAAATGGGTTAGGTGCTTTGATATGATTAGCTATTGTCGTACCTACAAACAGATGTAAATCCTTTTTAAAAAATTCGGTTTCGTATTTCTGACGTACCAATTTATTTGCCTCAATCTCATCGCTCTCTGCTTGTGCTAAACAATTCCAATACAACGCTCCAATTTCCCAATCACCTATCATCATTCTTCTTGGTTTATAGTCACCTTCGGTTAAAAAATGGTAGTAGTATTTGTATGGCAGTTTTCGTACAATTTGCAATTCTCGGCTTTGTTTATCCCTGTCTGTGTCGAAAAGACTCAGTTGCCTAAGTCTATCTCTCATACTCTGTTTCCATTCTCTTTCAGCCTCCTTAATTTCAAACTTTACCATTTCTTTTGGTTTAACCGTTGCAAGCGACTTCCAGTTACGTTTTTTAGCTAGTGCGATTAAATCTTCCATAGATACGAATACTTCTCTAAGAGCAAAAGTTTTGCGTTCACTCCAATCTCTTTTTTTACCTGTACCAATCTTATCTAAAATTTTTATCTTCTCATCTATACCTTGCTCTGGCATGTAACTTTCTTGTCGAAAGTCTTTTTTCTTTCTAACCAAATCGAGTTGAATCCAGTCGTATTTCTTGTACTGTTGGGCATAAGGCAATGCTCGAAATTTTATGGGATAAATCCTTATCCATTCTCCACTCTCAAGAAAACCAGCATTGCACATCAATTCATCATACTTAACTGATGGATTTGGGTATGTTTTAACAGTAATTAACACTTTCGCTTTTGGAATTTTTTCTGGTAAATACATTCTCTCCTCATATATGGCGTATATGAATATTAAAATTTGGTTCCGATTCAAATACTTCGGTAATCTTATGACGATGACACCTACGATGTTCTGCTTCAAAACAGGTCAATGCAACACGTTGATGTTCACGTAATAATTCCTTGATTTTATCTAGGTCTTGTTTTTGTTCAGGTAAAATGGTTGAAGCATAATACTCAAAAAGATTTTCATAAGATTGTATTCCATTCAAATTTTTTCGCAACTTGGATGATATGCCCAACTCAGGGAGATGGTAATATTTAATACCAACCTTTGCCATATATTCCTGCAACTGCCTTTGTGAAAAACCATGCTTCCTGGAAAAAGGGTTCTTTCTAACATCAACTAAAATGTTAACATTGCTTGACAATAATCGGTATAAATATTGGTCAATAGAACTGCCCTCGTAGCCAATTGTAAAAAGAATAGTTCCTTTGGTTAAATTCCAAGATGAGCTTACCTCAGAATATTCTTGTTGTGTTAGAATATCTTTTGCAATCTCGCTTTTGGTAGTGTATTCAGGATACTCCAAATAAGTTTTTCGTATCAAATCTTGCCTGCTATATTCGGCAGTTCTCATAAAAAAGCGGCGAAGTGCGACTCTATCTTTAGTTTTCAGTTTGTCCACATAAGATATTGAAGTATTTAGTTCAAAATGCTCTCTATCTTTTAGAATATCCTTATCAATTAGCTTGCGTTTATCATAGTAAGACATAAAGCTAAACGGACCATATTTGTATGGAAAGAAATCATAGTGGTTTTGCTGTGGTTTTTGACAAAACAAAAAAAGTGATTTTTCTAAAACTGTATTTGATAATTTACCCCCATGAAGTTCCAGCAATGCCAACAGTACTTTTTGACGATAAAACATCTTAATCCTCCTAATGTACTTAGTATATCATAAAGCTACCCCATATACAAATTCAAAATAATTAATAGAGAAAATAACACCAAGTTCTAGCGGGGAGGGCTTGAGCTAAAAATTCGAAATATCTGTGAATTAATATTACAACTGTATACCATAGATATATATAAATTAGGTAACTAGACAAATATAAGCAAACCAAGAGAAGTGAATATGAAAAAATGGAAATTTGCCATTTGTGAATAATATATTTTTGTGGTAAACTTATATTATGGGAAGTTTTAGTATTGGAAATCTGTTCTACGAAGGAGAATTTTTTTGTACATTCAAAAGGTTATTATTATAATTGTATTAGTATTATTTTTTGTTGGTTGTAGCACAACACCTACTGTTGACATAGTTGCTACAAGTTTGCCAATCACAACAGAACCAACTGCTATAGAGGTAGTTATAGAAAAGCAATCTGAAAATGCCGAGGCATCCAATCCGCAAGGTGATTCTCCTACGGTAATTGACTCACCCTCGCCGCATGAAGATGTAGGAAATGATGATGTAGCAATTGAGGTATTACAAGGGCATTTTCAAGCTGTGGGAGATGCTCAGTTGGTAACGGGCGATGTTCGGGTTTTTCAGACCAATAAACGAACTCATATTATTACTTTGACAGATGATTTTTCAGTTGATGAAGAATCGAAATTGTATGTCATGCTATCAACAAATCCAGCTCCGAAGACATCGGCGGAATTGGGAGAAAAATTTATCGAGCTGGGAGTATTAAAAAAGTTTGGTAGCATGCAATCATATCATACCAGACCAAATATTCTTATGCTTTCTTTTCAAAGTGTGGTGATTTACTCAAAATCAAAAGATAGTATTATTGCCACTGCAAGGCTTAAGCCAATTACGTTTTAATTTGGAGGTTCATAATGCCAACACCATTTTCTCGTTCTGTTCGCTCGCTTAAATCCGATAATTTTACAGTTGTACTAATTGGACTATGCGTCGCCGTAACGTTTTTGTTGATATGGATGACATGGTTTTTCGTAGCTAAAATAACAGTTTATGAGATTAGTAACAATTTAGAATTTACTACTCCCGAAACAATCGTCGCCGAATTTCCGATGACGGCACAAGGACGCATTCACTATGGGCAACCTGCTTATGTACGTCTTAGTGGCGATATTGGACATGAGTTTGGGGCATTACCTGCTGTTGTAACAAAGGTTGATAATCGTCCCAAAGACAAAATGGTACGAGTTGAACTTTTCCCTTATGTGCAAATTCCTTCGTATGTTTATCCCGATGAAAATTTAACTGGTGTAGTTGAGATAGAAGTTGAGTATGCTTCACCTGCTAAGCTAGTAATGCGTATCGTCGGGCAGTATAGCGATACCCCAAAAGTTAGAACAAGCCCGCAAGAGAACCGTTATTGAGAGTAGGGACGGGTGCATAAGCTCATATTTGAACTACCACGATTGTCAAATCATCATGCGGCTCGGCATCACCAACAAAGTTGGATACTTGAGTTAAAATATGGGTCAACATTTCAAATACAGTGGTCGTCGGTCCTGTTTGAACTGCTGTTTCTAAGCGGTCAAAACCGAATAAGACATGGTCATGGTTAACGGCTTCCACCACGCCATCACTGGTAAGGATAATCAAACATATCATTTCCAAAACTGTGATAGCGGTAAAAATCACCACCAACTTGGTAAGCAGGTTCACTGTAACATGCTACATGCAAACCATATTCTTTGGGGAATGGATTTGGGAATAGGCTGCGTTGTATTTTTTGAGCTAGTGCTAATTCTCCTTGAAGTCGCTCGGTTAGCAACTGAACTTGATGCTTATTGAAAAAGCTGTCCCAACGTTGCTTTGTCAAAAAGCGATGAATGAATGGCGAAGAAATTAAGGAGAAGAAAGCAGTGAATATACTTGTCGTAATTAAAGTTCCATAAAATACAGAGATAATAAAATTTATTATCAAGATTAGCATGAGTATTATCATCTGTACCCTAAGTACCCAAATCGTTTGCCAAGGAGTAACTGCCGCAATAAGAACAATCACAGTAAGTAAGTCAAATCCTAATACATAACCATTGCTTGCAAGGAAAGCGGCTATAGAATTTAGGATAATTGCCCCAACTGTTCCCACGAAAAAAACGAGGTAAACCGAAGCATATTTTGGTGAAATGTAGCGAATCATCACAAAACAAACACTTATTATTCCAATGGCAACATTAATCGCCATCACCTTTTCAAAATTAAATAAAAGAACAGATGTATATTGAATCATCATGGCAATAATGGCGATTAGTCCAATACCACCCATTGCCTGGACAATATTATAAACAGTGTTTTCAGACTCTTGGTAAAACTGCTCTACTAAATGCTGTTGTTCAGTAGGAATGGGGTCAAAGAAACGTAACAAAAATTGAAATGGGTTCATGCTTTTTGATAAATTTTGTACCAAGACCTGACAGGTTTCTAAAAACCTGTCAGGTCTAACCAAAGAACCTTGATATGTTTCTAAAAAACCGTTTTAGAAGAATCCAAACAAAGTAGGGTCTTCCATCATTTCGGGATTCCATTGTTCATGTAAAACTTCGACATGTGCTTCAGAGTCGGTTGCTTTTTCAGCTGCATCTTTGATTTGCTTCACCAACATCGGGCCATAAGGACAAAAAGGTGTTGTCAATACCATTTTAACTTTGATTGGATTGTGTTCCACATCAACACTACGAATAAATCCTAAGGCAACAACATCCAGTTGTAATTCGGGATCCATTACGGTTCGTAGTGCATCAACTACATGGGCATTTTTATCATTCGATAATTCTGTTGTCACTATTAAACCTCCTTTTGAAAAGTCTCATCTAGCATGTATCCCCCTCCATCGGGGCAATGTAAATATCGTCTCCCTCAATTTTAACATGATACCGCGGCACGGGAGCAAAAGCAGGCATGGTTTGCTTTCCTGTTTTGATGTTAAATGTGGCACCATGTCGCGGACAACGTATACAATCTCCCTCGATTAAATTTCCTTCAATCAAAGGTGCGTCATCGTGAGTGCATATATCGGAAATGGCATAAACTCCATCGTCCAATTTAAAGATACCCACATCGTCATCGTCATATTCAACTAAAATTGGCACACCAGCTTTTAAATCATTTATGTTTGCTATTTTGATAAATTCAGCCATAACTACCAGTCATCCTCCTCCTCTTCTAATTGATGTAACTCAACATTATCGAGTCCATAAGCACACATTTTGAACACCTTTAATGCAAGCATGGCACACTTCATACGAGTGGCACTGATGGGAATACCCAGCATTTCTAACATGTCATCTCTATTTAATTTTTTCATTTCAGACAAAGATTGCCCATTTATCTTTTCCATAAGCATTGAAGCACTTGCTTGACTAATAGCACAACCGTGTCCTGTAAAACGAGCTTCTTCAATAACATCAGCTTGATTAATGTATAATTGAATGCAAATTTCATCACCACACAAAGGATTATCTTCGCAATGGTCATGACTCGAATTTTCAAGTGTTCCCTTATAACTTGGGTTACGATAATGTTCTAAAATAATTTCGCGATAAAAATCGTGCATAATATCTCCATGAGTTTATGTGTCAAAGACCTTTCGTGCTTTTTCCAATGCTTCAACTAAATGGTCAACATCACTGGGTTGATTGTAAATATAAAAGCTAGCTCTTGTGGTGGCGGTTAAACCAAGTTTGTTATGCAAAGGTTGGGCACAGTGATGACCAGCCCGCACAGCAACATTTTCATAATTTAACAAAGTGGCTAAATCATGAGGGTGAATATCTTCAAAGGTAAACGTAACTGCTCCACCACGAATGTCAGGGTCAATGGAGCCGATGATACGAAGTCCCTCAACCTGTCCTAATGTTACTAGAGCATAAGTAACTAATTCTTTTTCATGTTGGCGGACATTTTCCATGCCGATTTTATTTAAGTAATCAACTGCATATCCCAAGCCAATACTTTGAGCAATAGCGGGTGTGCCTGCTTCAAATTTCCATGGAACTTCATGCCAATCTGACACTTGGTAGGAAACTCTTTTTATCATCTCACCACCTGTCATAAATGGGGACATGTTTTCTAAGAGTGATTTCTTCCCCCACAATACACCGATTCCAGTTGGACCAAGCATTTTATGCCCTGAAAACACCAGAAAGTCAAGTCCCAAATCCTGCACATCGGTAGGTAAATGTGGTACAGATTGGGCTCCGTCCCCAACGACAATTGCCCCGACGGCATGTGCTTGCTCAATCATTTCTTTAGCAGGTGGAATGGTACCAAGTACATTGCTCATCAATGTAAATGCTACCAATTTTACTTTAGGTGTTAATAATTGCTTGTATGCCGACAGGCAAATTTCGCCACGAGGGGTGATGGGGAAATATTTTAGAATGGCACCTGTTCGCTTTGCTACTTGTTGCCATGGAATCAAATTAGCATGATGTTCCATTTCTGAAATAAGGATAACATCACCTTGTTTAAGATTATCCAAACCCCATGTCCAGCTTAATAAATTTAGGCTTTCGGTGGCATTGCGGGTAAAGACAATCTCTCGCCAACTATTTGCATTGATAAAACGTCCTACTTTTTTACGTGCCTGTTCATAAGCCTGTGAAGCCTTTTCACTCAAGTCATAAATGCCGCGGTGCACATTAGCATTGTACTCATAGTAGTAAGCGGCAATTGCCTCAATAACTTTAGTCCTAGACTAACGCAGTTTCTAAAACTGCTCCAGTCTAATCATCTCGAATTAATAATGGCAGAATTATACCACAGATTAAAATAATTCTCAAAAAAAGATGGTTCTTTGGGAATTAAAGCAGAATCGAGGAGTGCAAAAGATAAATATTTTGCACTCCTTTTCATTTTCTACTAGGATTTCCAAAGAACCCTAAAGTTTGATGCAACCCGACAAGCTATGTCTAACCATGGGGATTACGTTAACTGGTTGATTTGTTCGATGGATAAATTAGTAGCTTGAACTATGGTATTAATATCCATCCCCATAGATAGAAGGCGGCGTGCAGTTTCGCGTAGGGCTTTTTCAGCCAACTCGGCACGCTTGTCAGACAGCTCAGCACGCTTGTCAGACAGCTCAGCATGTATGCGTTCCTGCTCAGCGTACTCAGCACTTGTCAACAATAGATTGCCTTCGCTATCCCAAAATCTCAACCAGTCTGTGGTCATGTTCTCATACTCGCCAAACCACATACCAATCTCTACTCCTAATTCTTCTATCGGATAGTTACCTCGCTCATTTGCTTGTAATAACTGATAGCTACCTCCTACCAATTTACGCACCTCCAATATGCCTCGCCAAGCATCTATTATGATATAGTATTTTATCCTTATACCATGTTCATACACCCACAATTTGCCGGTGATTGGGGTGCTGTTTCGTTCTGCTTTGCCATCTCCTGAGACCATTTCAACAGCAATTAAAGGTGGTACCTGTTCTTTCCACAACACATACGACCTCCTAAACCCTTTTTCTAGCAAAGGTTGTACATTGGGAGTATAGAACCAATCAGGAGCTTTAGCACCTTCCAATTACTCGATTCAGCAATTTCCAATAAATCAAACTGTTTTGGAAAGTTTACCACAATAGAACCATCCGTTTCAGGGAGTTGAGTATGGTCAGGGCAACCCTGATTCTCATGACCATTGACGGATTTCCAGTGAGCACTATTCCATGACAAGTAATCATGGTCAATGGTAGTTTCTCTGTTATATTTTTCAATTGTTGGAGTTAATACAACTGACATTATGTGTCTCCATTACAATTTAATTGAATAATTACAAAAAACTATACATCGATTGTTAAGAAAAGGCAAATATGGTCATAAACTTGTGGATACTAAATTATGTGCAACATGTATTATTTTTATTTCAGAAAATATGGCATGACGAAAACATATGAAGAAGTAGTCATTGAAAAAACGCTCAATAATCGTGTTAGAAATTTATTAGTATTTTAGATTATATTGCATGATTAGTCGAAAAACATGAAAAATCTAGATTTTAGTATTGGTCAACAACACTTAGAAATTCAATTTGCACAAAAAAATTTAATCCTAGATGTTTTATGTCAACTAAATCGACAAAAAAGTGCATTGTAGTGAATTTTGTCTAAAATAAAAAAGATGACTGTAATTTGCAGTTTTTAAGATTTTAAGGTATTATGAAATGGTAAACTTAAATTAGCTGTGGTCATTTGACTAATTCGGTTAAGCGAATTGTGCTTTTTAGGTTTGTGGTTTATTTCAAATAGGAGTTATGCAACTGTGTAAGTCCTATCAAAATACAAGGAGGTAAAAATGGCTGTAAATTTGGACAAATTGATGAAACTTGAGGGTGCTATTGCTGCTGGAGAGTTTACCGACAGCGGTGACATGGTAGCCTACAAGGGCGAGATGAAGGAAGAACACGCTAAGATGGTAGGCATGATGTGTGCCGCTAACACGCTGATGGGCAAAATGCAAGCCGAAAGCTTTTCTGCCTATACTGGCATGAACTGGACACCCTTCAAGGGGTGGGCTGTTTCCGCTGGTGATTTCTCTATCTGTGCAACTGGGAATGCTGGCGTTTTCGTCGAGACCGCCAAAGCTGACTTTAATGCGATATTTAAATCGCTTGGCGAAGCCTAGTATAATCTAGCCGTGGTATATCCACGAGTTTTGTGCATTTACAAAAAAGGCGAGGGACAACTTCGCCTTTTTCTCATAGTGGAAAACTGGTGAAATCTGTCCCAGTTGTTTTTTGTTCTTAATGTTTATCTGAACTTTGACCAGCATCAGTTTTCGAACCAATTTTCATGCAATTTTATAATTACGTTATTAACAGGCAGGATGCTTGTTTTGCTTGGATTTAGAGGTACAAATATGATTTTATTAAATGACTTAATGACTTTTTTAAATGACTTCATGGGCTACACAGATAAAGTGCCCAAAATAGATAATTATTTGGTCAATGGCTTGCAGGTGGCAGGTGAACCTGAAATCCATAAAATTGCTACTGGTGTTTCTGCTAATCTACGGTTTTTTAATAAAGCTATAGAGGCAGGTGCTCAAGCACTGCTTGTTCATCACTCGATGAATCCTCCTAATTCCGTTTATTTTGAACGAGACAAGATTTTCATGAGCCGCCTTAAATTTTTATGGCAACATAATTTGTCCTTAATCGGCTATCATTACTTATTAGATAGTCATCCTCAAGTGGGACATAATGCAGCTACGATTCGTTATCTAGGGGGCGAATTGGTCGAACTGTATAAACTGTATGGACAAGAAGGTTGGGGTTGGATAGGCGAATTTTCAGACGGAGCAAATCTAAGCGAACTCATGGCAAAATGTCGTGAGCTTTTCAAAAATAATGGTGTCTATTATCCTTATGGCAATGAGACCGTTCATCGTATCGTCTCGATATGTGGTGGAGCTCCCCCTAGACCAGGTGATTATGAGTGGCTTATCGCTAATAAAATCGATTTGTTTATTACTGGCGAACCCCGCGAATGGAATCAAGAAATGTGCCGCGAAGCCAATGTCAGCATGGTGGCTGGTGGTCATTACAATTCAGAAAGCATTGGTTTGCATGAATTGAGCAAGGTCATTCAAGAAAAATTTGAGGTTGACATTGAGTTTGTTGATGTGCCAAACATAGTTTAACATTTGTCGTCAAATCTTGGTTTGACATGGAGTTTTTAATATGTCTTCTTCTGCAACTAAAATAAGTTGGGGATTGATACTGACTGTTTTGAGCGGGATTGCAATCTTGAGCGGGTTAATGCTTGTGTTTTTCTACGCTTCCGAAGCGGTCAATTTATTCACCCCAGCTGAACGGTATGCTCAAAGAATCATGTATTTCCATGTTGGTTCTGCATGGATTGGATTCTTTGCCTTTTTTGTTACCTTTATCGCAGGTATCATGTTCCTGATTAAACGTTCTTTCTTTTGGGATAACATAGGACATGCCAGCGTTGAAATCGGGCTTACCTTTTTGACGGCAGTACTTATTTCAGGTACACTTTGGGCAAAACCGACATGGAATACTTGGTGGACATGGAGTCCTCGCTTAACCCTCAGTGCCATTGGCTGGTTAATGTATGTTGGTTATTTGATGTTGCGAGGAGCAGTTGAATCGCCTGAAAAAAAGGCACGACTTGCCGCAGTGTATGGTATTATTGCCTTTCTTTCTGTGCCACTAAATATTATAACAATTAGGTTATGGCGTGATATTCATCCGTCTGTTGTCGGCTCGGCGGCGGCAGAAGGACAAGGTGGCTTTTCGATGAGCGGCGACATGCGAACAACATTGATTTATTGTGTAGTTGCTTTTTCGATACTTTATATCACTTTGATGTATCACCGTGTACAATTGGGGCAAGCGGAACATGAGATGGCGATATTAAAACAAAAGATTATTGGTCAGATTGATGCAAGATAAGATATGACATCAAAAGTGTTTTAAGTATTGCTGACCAATACTGTAATGAACCCCAAATTTTAAAGTATACTCGTGAAGGTCATTTTGTAAATGTGATTCAGAGCCGCGATAGAAAACCACTAAAAAGAAAATTTGTGTTTAAATTTGCTTTTATTAAGAAAATAAGTACAATGGATGTGGGTGCCACCCTAGCTCAGTTGGTAGAGCAACTCACTCGTAATGAGTAGGTCGTCGGTTCGAGTCCGACGGGTGGCTTTTTATTTATGAAGAATTTAGGAAATTAACTATGGACGAAGCATTCAGTTCTATTCGCGGGGCAGCAAGCTATCTGCCTCAAGTTGCGATTATACTACTTGGCATTATGGTGCTTTACTATGTGATAGCATTTATTCATGATTTGTGGAAAAACAGGTCTCAAGATAAACCTCTACAAGACCATGTTATCGTTGTTCAGCAGGCTGATAGTCAACCACAGTTATTACCGAACTCAATTAAGTTTAAGATTAAAGATTATCGAGTTATCGCTCAACTGTACGATAAACCTTCGCCCAATGGAATTAATCAGGGTGTTATTGGACGCTTGCGAGTTAAGAAGGCAAATAAAATTGTTTATGATTATTATAATGGAGTATTGGTAAACAAGTTACCAAGTAGGATACTTAACCAAATTATTAGTAAAGTTCTAACGAAAGCAAATCGGTAACGAAATTTCCCTCGTATGGACAAATACCTAGCAGATTTTCATGAGCAAGCAAACTGGATACTTAGCTTAATTACGGACCCTATCGGTTCACGGCACTTTCATGAAGAAAGTTTGCAGACCAAAACCATGAAACACACTAGCCGAATCTCACGCATTAGCCGCTTTCTCGAATTTTTAGGCAATCCACAACATCAGTTTAAATCGGTTCATGTGGCTGGTACAAGTGGCAAGGGTTCTGTAGTGGTGATGATTGCAAACATGCTTACACAACATCGGCTACGAACAGGATTTCATGTCACCCCTTATTTGCAGATATGCAATGAAAAATTGATTATAGATAACACCATGATTGCCCCTTATGTATTTGCCAAATTGGTCAAAGAATTTCGCACTTTATTTGAAAAATGGGTGGCAAAAGGGAATGAATTACGTTACGGTGAAGTCTGGGTAGCATTGACCTATTTGTGGTTTGCCAAAGAAAAAATTGATTGGGGTATAATTGAAACAGGTGTCGGAGGGCGATTTGATGCTACGAATGTGCTACCATCAAAACTAGCGGTTATCACTGAAATTGGTTATGACCATATTAAGCATTTGGGACCGACATTGGCAGATATTGCTTACCATAAGGCGGGAATTATCAAAGAAAATAGTGTTGCCGTAACATCTGTTACTAATAATGATATTTTATCAATCATTAAAAAAGAAGCAACAGAAAAGCATGCCGAATTATACACTATCGGCAACGATTTTAATCTGACCGTAAAAAAGATAAACCAGCATGGGGCAGTGATTTCAGTTGATACTCCGTTTCATCACTATAACAATATTTTCATTTCCTTACAAGGGCATTTTCAGCCAACTAATGCCGCCATAGCAATCATGGCTTATGATTTGCTAGCCGAGAAGTATAACATTACCCGTTCAGAAAAATCCATCCGCACAGCGTTGAAAAACATCACATTTCCAGGACGAATGGAGGTCATGCAATATCATCCATTGGTCATGTTAGATGGAGCTCATAACAAACAAAAAATGCAAGCATTGGTAGAGAGTATACAAATCATCTACCCGAGTAAAAAAATGACCGTGATTATTGGGGTTTTAGCTACTAAAGATGCCACTTCACTCATCAACATTCTAGCACCCTTGACATGTCGCTTCATTGCGACACGACCTTATGTGTTCGGGAAAAAATCCTTAGAACCCATACAACTAACCGATATTATAAAAAATATATCGCCAAATAAAGAAGTGCATGTGACCGATGATGTGCAAAAAAGCGTCGAATTGGTGTTACGCATGGTTAATGATGATGAATTAATATTGGTCACGGGGTCACTTTATTTGGTGGGTGAGGCTAGAGATTATTGGATTCCGAAAGATAATATTTTAAACTGTCTTAACGTTCAGGAAAAATTAAGAGTTCAACCTTAACAAAACATGCTTGTAGTGAGAGATTACGCCTCTCACTACAAACGATGTTCATTCCATTCGTACGATGTTAGTTTTAACCAATATACTTTGTTAATCTTCTACCTGTACGCCTAGTTTGGTGTCGCAACATACCTAAAGGAACGTTCATTCCCACAGCTAACGTTAATACAACACCTTCTTCTAGTGTATATGAGTAAAGCCGATATTGATTACCTTCATGAAGACTTTGTTCAAATGTTTTATCCCGTTCTCCTAAAAGAGCTGCCGCTTGAGAAGCTATATTGTTATCTTGAGCAACCAACAATGCTAACTCTTGAGCTTTTTCTTCTGATAGGTTACCCGCCATTGCAATGAGTTCTGTTCCAGCCATTAACAAAATAACTTCTGCTCGAACTTCCCCATTTAAGTCCTTTAATTGTTCAATAATATCATCCTTACTTTTACGCAATTTTTCCAATTTCCAACCATGTAAAGTTGGAACATTAATAGCAGGAGCAACGGCAGGTTCAGGAATATATGGTCTTGAAGGTGCCCTAGTTCGCGTCCTCGGACGTGAAGGATGACGTGTCTTCGGACGTGTTTTCGGACGTGAAGAAGGACGTGAAGGAGGACGTGTTTTCGGACGTGAAGAAGAACGTGTCTTCGGACGTGAAGGAGGACGTGTCTTCGGACGTGAAGGAGAACGTTTTTCCTTTCGTTTTGATGCTTCTGGGGGAGTGGTATGTAAATCAGGTACTTTACCTTCTAAATCCAACCCAACAGTTTTACCGACCAATTTAGGTAAATCTCCAACAAAGAATGGTTTGGGCAATACGCCTTGGATTCCCAAGGCACTAATATTTGCTGGTACCCCTTGTCCAATAAAAGGAATAATCATAACGGGCATTTTTGCCTCAAGTTCTCGAATAGCTTCAATCAATTTGACGGGAGAAGCATCGGCAATACCCATATCAATTATAATCAAATCATAGTTATGGTCTATCATTGAACGTAGAGCATCTACCCCTGAGTGTACTACTGTTGCGTTGAAGGCAGGGTGAGTATTTAATCCTTCAGACAGGATAGTAGAAAAGCCTTTGTCACTATCAACAATTAGAATTTGTTTTACCATAATTCTGCCTTATGTTCGTGATGAATCTTTATGAAAATAAAACCATTTTTATTATAGAACAAAATTAAAAAGAAAACAAATTGAACTATAAATTTGGCTTGATAAACGCACAAGCACATTATACCATAAAGCGATTTTTACATCAAAATTTGGATAATGCTTTAAGATTCAATAATAACACGATTACCATGAATCAGGCAAAAAATGTATTTCAAAAAAGATATTAAACCCATATTTCATCATTTGGCACTAGGAATTCAATTGCGAGTGGAATGATCTTGTGGTACAATATCGGGTAAACTGAAAATTATTAGCATATTTAGAGTACAATAGAAGGAGAAAAATGCGTTATACATCAGAAAAAATGACCGCCATTCAAGCCGTTCGTAATGCAGCAAAATTGTGTAAGCAGGTACAATCCGATTTTGTTCGGCCAAGTACATTAACCAAAAAAGATAAAAGTCCTGTGACCATTGCCGATTTTTGCTCGCAGGCGATTGTCTGTCAGCATCTCAAAGAAACATTTCCAGATGCATGTATTGTTGGGGAAGAAAATGCAGATAGCCTGCGAAAACCTGAAAATGCTAAACTGTTACAACAGATTAGTAGTTATATCTGCCAGTTTCATCCCGAAGCTACCCCCGAACAGGTGTGCGATTGGATTGACATGGGAGCGGATACCGTTGTTAAGCATTATTGGACATTAGACCCCATTGATGGCACAAAAGGATTTCTGCGTAGGGAACAATACGCAATTGCTCTTGCCCTAGTTGAAAGTGGTCAAGTAAAAATTGGGGTTTTAGCTTGCCCCAACTTACCAGTTGATATTGATAATCCGAACGGTGAGAAAGGACTCTTGTTTGTGGCTGTTCGGGGACATGGTGTAGAAATACTTTATTTGAATGAAGATAAGGCAAAGTTGATTCCTATCAAACCTTCAACCAATCAAATTACATTACGGCTAGTAGAAAGTGTGGAAACAGCTCACGGTGACCATACTCGCCAAGAAAAAATTGCTCGTAAGGTAGGCATTAAGTTACCATCACTCCGTATTGATAGCCAAGCAAAGTACGCTGTAGTTGCTCGTGGTGATGCAACTTTGTACTTACGTCTACCCTCACCAAAAACTCCCGATTATCACGAGAAAATTTGGGATCATGCAGCTGGTACGATTATCACCGAAGAGATGGGAGGACAAGTAAGCGACATGCAAGGCTTGCCATTGGACTTTGCCTCCGACCATGAAATGCGATATAATCGTGGTGTAGTAGTCAGCAATGGCGGAATCCATTTAGCTGTTATTGAATCCTTGAAGGATGTTTAAGCATCAATTGTTGAGCATATTGTTGACATTTCCCTAAACATGAATTACAATACCACTGTGTCATGTTTTCCGTTCATAAAGCAAAACTGTGTGACTCCATGCTTATTACAAGGAGTTATTATTAAATAGGAGATTTCATGCTTACAAAAACGTTAAATAGTAAAGAGTTAGCCAAAGATATTATCAGATTGTTGCCTGAGCTACTACAGGAACAACCTGAATTAAAAATACCTCTGTATAAAGCTTTTACGGAAGCTTTATACAAAGGAGAGTTGGGACGTTTACAGCAGGAATTGGCTGATTTTCAGACCGATACCAACAATAATTTTCAGCATGTTAATGAACGTCTTGACTATTGGTAGAAATTACTGCCAGTGCCAAGAAAAATATTGTCAAACGGTTAAAGCGAAAACGACAATTATATATTGATGAAACAGGTATTGTGCCAAGCAGTTTTATTTTTGCTGTTGGCAGTATTCACAGTAAGCGAGTGGCAACATTGCATGAAGCTGGGTTTGAAGTGCTTGAGCCTGACGATGACGACGAATAAGAAATGTAGGTATTGAATCAAAAAGGACTCGTAGGTATTTTGTTTCTACTAATATTTTCGGATTTTGTAGCCGCGATTTCTAACTGTCCCAAATAAATTAACGATTCTACATCCTCAACATCCTGTGGAGCATAATGACTAATCACATGCCGTACCCTGTCACGCATTAATTCTGTTGCCAAACCTAGCATGCGAGATATATCAGCTAAATCTTGAGTACGGGACGATTCTAACTTCATCAACACCAAATACGGTAAATCCAAAACAGGATAACCCGCCATGTCTTCTTTGAGATTTACCATAGCCTCTGACAGCCAGTTATAATCACCCATAAGCACATCTAGCATAATTCCATTTGGCGAACGCAAACTAAAACCATGAATAGATAAGGATGATACAACTTTATAGTCCGCTTCTGTCAACCGTTTTAAAACTTCATCTTTATCGCTGATATGTAACAAAATATCTAAATCTTGGGTAGCACGTTCGGGCATGTATGCTCTAGTGGCAACACCTCCCACAACAACCCATGATATGCCGTCTAAAATTGGTCGCAAATCGAGCCAATCAATCATAGCCGTTCTCCTATTCAAAAAATCAAAACAACTACCTGTACCAGGTTTCACTCGGCGACGTATCATGCTAATAAACTCACGCCTATTTTGAACAATTGTCATGTTTTCACCACCATGTTGAAGTCAAACAGCTTGGTCATGCTTTGTAGCAACAATCAACTTAACCAAACCAAGCCGTGTTAAATCGGTTACAGATTCGATTTTCAATCCTGCTTGCTTCACATTTTCCACAGTGCGGCGATTGATATTTTCTCCAAATAAATGCGTAAACACGTTAAGCATATCCATAAGCCAACCGATAATCGGCTTGTTAATTCGCACATGGTCAAGCAAAATAATTCGCCCATCCTGCTTGACCACCCGCTTCAATTCCTGCAAGCCATGTATCTGATTAGGCACCGAACAAAATACGAATGTAGCTACAACTGTTTCAAAAGTATCATCAGCAAAAGCGAGTTGTTGCACATCCATTTGTTGCAAGTCAATATGATAATTTAATCTGTTAGCATAGTTATGAGCCTTAGCTAACATGCCATCGCTTAAATCCATGCCAATTACTCTTATCCTGTCGGGATGATACGGTAAGTTTCTACCTGTACCTATGCCAACTTCTAATACCTTCCCTGTTGGTACATGAAACCAAACTCGTTCCCGCCAATTAAGGGAACGCCCTTCAGGTAGCCATTCAAACATGTCATAAATAATAGAGGCACAATTGAAATTTTTCTTAACTCGTGAGGTCTGTTTTTCGTCAATCATTTTATTGAAATCAAGACAAAAAACCCACCGACACTGATAGGCTTGGTGAGTTTTTGTCTATTTCCTCATGTAAGAAACAGTAAAGTCTAAATTATAAGTCGATAACTCAAACGCACAAAAACTTCTATCGTTTAGTATATTGCGGTGCTTTTCTGGCTCGTTTGAGACCTGGTTTTTTACGTTCTTTAGCACGAGGATCACGGGTGAGCAGGTTATGCTTGCGTAAGGTTTTGCGTAGTTCAGGGTTAAATTTCAACAAGGCTCTAGCAATGCCCAACCTAATAGCATCGGCCTGTCCTGAAATCCCACCACCACTAACTTTTACGCTAATATCAAAATCACCTTTAAGCCCGGTTACTCTAAGAGGTGCTAATGATGTACGTAAATCAATTTTTCTTGAAAAGAAACTTTCGGCAAATTTACTATTGACAACAAATTCACCTTGTCCTGTTGAAAGACGCACCCTTGCACTAGATTCTTTCCGTCGCCCAAGCCCTTCGTAATATTGTTGTTGTTCTATTGTCATAATTTTTTACCTCTACAACTCCAGTAAATGGGGTTGTTGAGCCGCATGTGGATGTGTGGACCCAGCATACACTTTTAACTTTTTGTACATTTTTCGCCCCAGCCGATTTTTGGGTAACATACCTTTAACGGCTGATTCAATAACACGTACAGGAAATTTCTTTAATTGGTCACGAAGCGTTATTTGTTTCAAACCACCTGGATATCCCGAATGGCGATAGTAAATTTTTTGGTCTAACTTACGTCCCGTGACATGCACTTTCTCAGCATTAATAACAATAATATAATCACCGCAATCAACATGAGGAGTGAAAATCGGTTTGTGTTTACCTCGTAATCGTGAGGCGATTTCAGTCGCTAAACGTCCAAGTGTTTTACCTTGAGCATCCACAACATGCCATTTGCGTTCCACATCTTCAACTTTTACACTAAATGTTTTCATAAAAATCAGCCGCTGGAAATCTCCCGACTTTTAGTCTGTGGAGGAAAACGGCTTACCTCTTTTTTTAATAATTAACTTTAACCAAACACAAACCGCTGGCACGAGCAGTTTGCTTTGCCATTGCTCGATTCGTAGCCATTAAAATCGTGTTGACTGACTCAACATCAATTTTGTTCAAACCAACCTGTAACAAAGTGCCTACAATGCTACGCACCATTCGATACAAAAAAGCATTGGCGGTAATGTCAAATGTGATAATGTCTCCATTAGTTCGCCATTCAGTTTGAATAACCGTTCGAACCGTATTATCCCCCTGCGGCGGTTTGCCAAACGAAGCAAAATCATGAGTGCCAAGTAAATATGACGTTGCTTGTTTCATCGATTCAACATTAAGCTTATGAGGGATATGAGTAGTATATCGCCAAGCCAAAGCCGACCGAACAGTCTGATTAATAATTGTGTAACGATATTGTCTGCTAATCGCATCAAATCTGGGATGAAATATAGCTTGTACTTTTTCTAAATGACTAATGACAATATCGACTGGTAAATAAACATTTAAGGCTCGTTGCAATGCCTGTGTTGAATGATTCCAGTGCAAATTAAAAGCAATAACCTGTCCAACAGCATGCACTCCCGTATCAGTTCGCCCTGCCCCAACAATACGTATAGGCACTTTAGCAATCTGATGAAGTGCTTTCTCAATTTCGCCTTGAACGGTTCGACCTTGTGCTTGTATTTGAAATCCAAAAAAGTCATTACCATCATAGCTGGTAACTGCTTTGAATCTATCCATTTTCTACATGGAGCGTCAAAGCTTGCTTTGGACGCTCCAAACATTACACCGCTTGTGATTCCTCGTACAGGTGATAATCAACCAATTCTATAAAAGCCATCGGGGCTCCATCACCCTTGCGAGGTCCCAGTTTGTAAATACGAGTGTATCCGCCGTGTCTTGATTCATATATTTGAGCTAACTCATCAAACAGTTTTTGCAAAATAGCAGGGTCATATAATCTACCTGCAACTAAACGACGGGCATGCAAATCACCTCTTTTTGCCAAAGTGATAAGTTTTTCAACAACGGGTTGGACAGATTTTGCCTTTGCTTCCGTTGTTTGTATTTTGCCATGTCGTATCAGTTCTGTTGCTAAACCTCTCAATAGGGCTTTTCGTTGTGCAGATTTTCTGCCCAATTTACGCCCTGCAACTCGATGTCGCATTTTTAATCCTCCAACAACTTCTATTTGTTTGACTGAAAACCTAAAATCAATGATAAATCTGCTTCAGGTAAGTGTCCTTTCTCATTAAGACGGTCAATAAGTTCATCTAACGACTTTTGTCCAAAATTCCTAATGGATAGTATTTCGTCAGACCCTTTACGTAGCTTTGCTAGAATTTCACCTACTTTGGTAATTCCTGCTCGTTTCAAACAATTATAAGCTCGAACAGTCAAATCAAGTTCTTCAATGGTGACCTCATAAGTTCGTAAATCTTCTGATTCTTTGTCAGGTTCCCTGACAGGTTCATCTATATCAGGAATATTGGCTACTAATGAGAAATGCTTTACTAAAAGAAGTGAAGCTCGCCGTAAAGCATCATGAGGATTAATAGTACCATCTGTATCAACACTAATAATCAATTTGTCATAGTCGGTGGCATGCCCAACTCTGGCTCGTTCTACTTTGAAAATTGCCTTCCGAACGGGAGTAAAAATGGCATCAATTGGTATTTCTCCAATTGGCAATTTGTTATGTTCCTCTGCAGGAGCATAACCACGCCCAATCTCAACCATGAGTTCTAAATCTAATTCAGTTTTACTAGAGTCACCGCTGAGCAAATGCAAGTCAGGATTGACAATATGTACATTAGGAGGACATTCTAAATCCCCCGCTATGACCTCACCTTCACCGCGTATCTCTACCTGTAAACGAGCAGACTCATCGCCATGTAAGGCAATTCTTAATTGCTTCAAATTTAAAATGAGAGCAGTCATATCTTCACGAACATTTGGGATTTCCGAAAATTCATGAAAAACTCCACTAATTCGAACGGATGTCACCGCTGCTCCCCTCAACGATGATAAGAGAACACGTCGTAAAGCGTTCCCTAACGTAACGCCATACCCCGCCTCAAGAGGACTAATAACAAACCGTCCAAAGTTCTTTGTTGTTGATGTCGCTTCTACTTTTGGATAAACCAAATTAATATCTGCCAACCTACGCCCTCCAACTTTACATTTTAAATGTAGGGGCAATCCTTTATGGTTGCCCTATAATTAACGTTCAGTGAAAACCTATACCCGCCGTCTTTTTGGTGGTCGGCAACCATTGTGTGGAATAGGCGTAACATCAATGATGGATTTGACTTTTAAACCATTCGCCTGTAAAGCACGAATGGCTGATTCGCGTCCCGGGCCAGGTCCCTTAACATATACTTCAATTTCTCGCATGCCATGCTCAACAGCTGTTCTTGCTGCATGAACGCCTGCAATCTGAGCAGCATACGGGGTACTTTTGCGAGAACCCTTGAAGCCAGATGTACCACCACTGTACCAACAAACTGCATTTCCTTTTTGGTCAGTTAGAGTTACAATTGTGTTATTAAATGTAGCGTGAATATACGCTTTACCACTAGGGATATTCTTGCGTTCTTTACGAGATACACGCTGACTTCTTACTTGTCGTCTTGCCATATTTGTATACTAACCTCTTTACATGTTTAAATCTGAACAGGCTAAAAACCTATTCTATATGAAAAACATAGAACCGTCCAACATCCAACTGAGACCGCACAAGAATGCGGCTATGCAAATTTTAACTATACCAAATTACTTGCGAGAACGTTTTCTGACGGCTACTGTCTTTCTCGTTCCTCGCCGCGTGCGAGCATTGGTTCGCGTTCGTTGACCACGGACAGGTAAATTACGACGATGGCGAATACCACGATAACAACTAATTTCTTTTAGCCGTTTAATGTTTAAGCCATATTCACGACGTAAATCACCTTCAACTCGATAATTTTTATTGATGTGTTCACGAAGGCGGTTAACATCTTTTTCAGACAAATCCCTAACACGAGTATAAAATCCTATGTCGAGTGTTGTTAATATCTTGCGACTGGTTGATCTACCGATACCAAACACATAAGTTAAGGACACTTCAACACGTTTGTTATCAGGAACATCCACTCCAGCGATACGTGCCATAAATATCTCCCTTGAGTTGGTGGGTCGGTGAGTTGATAACTCAATAAACTCAACAAACTCAATAAATTACCCTTGACGTTGTTTGTGACGAGGGTCAGAACAAATAATGCGAATAACACCTCTACGTTTAATAATTTTACACTTATTGCATCGCTTTTTTACCGAAGGTTTAACTTTCATAGAAATCAGCCGTTGGAACCCCCCAACTTCTATTCGGGGAGGAAAACAGCTTACCTCCTTTGTGCCTTATTAAATCTAGTTTCCTACCCGTCCTATTTTTAATGGGACAGAGCGATATACTTAAATAGTGGTTGCTGATCTTTTGGTTAATTGGGAAACCAGCAAAACCCAAACTCTGCTTTCGCAGGTAAATATCTCCTCGACAATGTTGGTCCGTAGGTTTGAATGTGTGATGCACTGATTTAACTGTACATCTGTTTCACATCACACCGTAGCGGGCAAGGCTGGAGAAGCCCCCTGCCGTACCTGTGTTGTATAGCTTTTAACTTAGCACTTTTACAAGTACTAAGTCTGGTCAACTCGGAGAGTCTGCAAGATTACTCCTACAAGCACCTACTCCTATTCAGGGGTTATTGACTATATATAACTACTTATTTAGTGGTAGTTACATCTTATTTTATAAAACCCTCATACTTACGCATTAACAATTGGGATTCAAGTTGTTTCATTGTATCTAAAGCAACCCCTACTACAATTAACAACCCCGCACTGTTGATAAGGAGGGTATCAATCTGTCCTGCAACTCCTGTAGGGATGAAAAGTTGAACAACCCAAGGAGATACAGCCACTGCTCCTAAACATACTGCACCCACCAATGTAATGCGTCTAAGGACGGTTATAAG
This sequence comes from Anaerolineaceae bacterium 4572_78, assembly GCA_002084875.1. GTDB lineage: Bacteria > Chloroflexota > Anaerolineae > 4572-78 > 4572-78 > 4572-78. The sequence goes on from NBMH01000002.1 coordinate 39,922, forward strand.
AAATTCATTTGTAATTTTACCAGGTCGCAAGCCAGGAATAAATCCTCCTTGCCGTTGTAGATTTTCTGCTAAACGTTGATTTTTAAACGTTACATCAGTATAGAAAAACGTGAAAAGTGCAACCATAACAAAATACATTATCCAGTAGGGCCAGGCATACAACGTAGGACTAAACCACTGGGCAATAAAATTTGCTATACTTGCAACTGTTGTATTGCTTGATGTTGCTAGGAATGCCGCAATTGAACCCGGAAAAATCATAAGTGATTGAGCAAAAATTAGTGGTATCATGCCCGAACTATTGACTTTTAAAGGAACATGTGTACTCTGTCCACCATAAACCTTTGTACCACGTACACGACGACCATATTGGACGGGAATACGACGTTGCCCTTCACTGAAAACAACAATAGCTAATATTGTTAAGACGGTAATGAAGGTAAAAGCAAGCAATGGAACGACCTCACCTAATTGAATTAATTGCCAAATACGACGCGGTAGTTCGGTGACAATTCCTCCAAATATGATAATTGAAACACCATTGCCAACACCTGATTCCGTAATTTGTTCCCCTAACCAAACAGCAAACATGCTTCCAGCAGTCATTGAAAAAATAGTAGTTAACGTAACAATAACACTACTTCCAAAGTTAGGAACAATGCCAGGAAACGCCTGTTGGATAAGGATAATCTGTCCATAAGCTTGGACAGCCGCCAGCGGAACAGTCATCCAATAGGTATACTGAGTGATTTTATTTCGTCCCTGTTCCCCTTCTTTTGCCAACTCCTCAAAGTATGGTACCATAGGAGTGAGTAACTGCATAATAATCGAGGCTGTGATATAAGGATAAACTCCCATCGCCAATACAGAAAATTGCAGTAATGCTCCCCCTGCTAACAAGTTAATAAATTCTACGATTTCTTGACCCTGTGCCCCAGCCAATCCCATTGTTAGAAATTCACTTAAAATGACTGAATCAACTGTAGGAACGGGTATTTGTGATACCGCCCGATACACAACCAAAATTAAAAGTGTGAAAATTATTTTTCGTCTTAAATCAGGCAATAGAAATGCATTTTTTGTAGCTTCAATCATTTTCTATACCTACGACCTATGACTTTTCTAGGAGGTTTAGGTAGCACTTCATAAGTACCACCAGCCGCCTCAATTTTAACTTTCGCACTCTTAGATATACGATGTGCTTTTATACTAAGAGACTTATCTAGCTCACCATCTCCTAAAATAGCCACTCGTTCAGTCGATTTTTTAATAATACCTGCCTTAGCAAGAGTTTCTGCTGAAACTTCATCACCATCTGAAAAGTAGTCAGCCAACCGCCCTACATTAACAGGTTTTAGAGGGACTCGCCAAATATTTGTAAAACCAACTCCTCGTACAAATGGCAAACGCCGCACAATAGGAAGCTGTCCACCTTCAAAGTAGTGACCTTTACCACCACCTGAACGGGAACCTTGTCCTTTCGTACCTCGACCACATGTTTTACCTTGCCCGGTAGCATGTCCTCTACCTACACGTTTTCGCTTTTTTTTGCTATTCGGAGCAGGTCGTAAATCGTGTAATTTCATCATTACTCCTCAACCTGAACTAAATGAGATATTCTGTTAATCATGCCTCTAATAGAAGGAATATCTTTATGTTCAACAGTTTGACCTAATTTTCTTAAACCTAATGATTGCACCGTTCGTTTTTGACGTTTTGAGTAACCAATAGGACTTTTAACCAGGGTTACTTTCAACATCTTATCCGATTTCTCTGTCATAGTTACATCACTTTTTAACAAAAACGAGGTAAAAAATCCCACTGATGCCGCAGGCTCGGTTGAATTACCACCGTCCTTTTACTTTTAGGTAGGAATTTTACCATGAATCCTCACTACTACAAAAATTAGATGGGGCGGGGACAAAAAACGATAGTGAATTTATACTATCCAGCATTATCCCTTCGCTGTGGGTGCCATCTCTAATGTTTGAAAACGGTTTTCAGCCGCAACAATTTGCCTACCCTTCTAGTCGCGGCACGCAGAGTACGGGACTTGGCTCATCCCGTAGTGCCTATATCATTCGCTCCAAACGTAGCCCCGTCAATCCGAAGATTGGTGGCTGAAGCTAATCAACCTGGTCCTGCTTTCGCAGGACCACCGAGCCTAACGGGCTCGGTGGGTAGTTGACTTATATTTCCGCCGTCGGTCGATACCAAAAAGGCCGCACCTGACTTACAGGCAACCCTCTATATCGAGCAACCGTCACAGGGTCTTGCAAATTGTCTAAGGCTTTCATCGTGGCTTTGACCACATTCAAGATATTTGAACTTCCTTGACTTTTCGTCAAAATATCACGAATGCCGGCCGCCTCAACAATTGCCCGAACTCCTCCACCTGCAATAACACCTGTTCCTGGCGAGGCGGGTTTCAAAAAAACTTTTGCTCCTGATTGACGTTCCGTAATTTCATGGGGAATAGTAGTACCAATCAGGGGAATCCTATGCATATTTCGCCGAGCATGCTCCGAAGCTTTACGAATAGCCTCTGGAACTTCACGGGCTTTTCCTATTCCTACTCCCACACTACCTTTGTTGTCCCCAACAACGACCAAAGCTCGAAAGCTAAATCGCCTCCCACCTTTTACTACTTTGGAAGTGCGAGCAATACCAACAATACGCTCATCTAATTCTTCAACTGAATCTTCAAATTCACGTTTTACCATTTTTCTTTAGAATATAGACGTTTGATAGCCGATAGATAGAAATTAACTCCTAACTCCTAACTCCTAACCCCTAACTCCTAACTCCTAACTCCTAACTCCTTAAAATATTAACCCTGCTCCACGCGAGGCTTGTGCCAAAGCCTTAACTCGACCTTGATACTTGAAGCCGCCTCGGTCAAAAACAACCTTTGATATATTTTCTTTCAAGGCACGTTCTGCAACAACTTGCCCTACAATTTTTGCTTGTTCTGTTTTTGTTTTACCGTTAGCATGTTCCCTAACTACCGAGTCAATTGTTGATGCAGAAGCAAGAGTTTTACCATTCACATCGTCAATCACTTGAGCATAAATATGATTGAGACTGCGATACACATTCAAACGAGGACGTTCAGATGTACCTGATACCCGTTTACGAACCCGTTTATGGCGGTATTTTCTTGCTACACGTGTTTTTAATGTTGCCATTCTTTAACTCCTATTCTTGGAGCGTCAAATCTTAATTCTTCTTTGGAGTGTCAAACCTTGGTTTGATTGACAAAACACTCCTGACCAAGCAAGCCTTGTCGCTCCCATAATTTATTTCTTACCAGCTTTACCATCTTTACGTCTAACGTATTCGCCTTTATAGCGAATACCCTTTCCTTTGTAAGGTTCAGGGGGACGAGTTCGCCTAATTCTAGCCGCTATTTCACCGACAAACTCCTTATCAATGCCATGCACTTTTAACTCACGTCCCGTACGGTCAACTTCAAAACTGACATGTTCTGAACCTTCAAAAACAACTGGATGCGAATAACCAACATTTAATACCAAGTCTTTACCACTCACCTGAGCCCGATAGCCAACGCCTTCAATCGCTAACTCACGAGTAAAGCCGTTACTTACACCCATCACCATATTATTGATGAGGGACCGTGTTAGACCATGTAACGCTTTATGATTTCTATGGTCCGATGGTCTAGTAATTTTCACTATTCCATCTTCCATCTTGATAGCCATATCAGGTGAAAACATACGTTTTAATTCACCTTTTGGTCCCTTTACCGTCACTTCATTTCTATTGATTGTGACAGCAACACCATGAGGTATGGGGATCGGGATTTTACCGATGCGTGTCATTTTTCCCCCTTCCTACCAAACATAACACAAAATTTCACCACCAACGTTTGACTTCCTTGCACTTCTACCTGTCATAACTCCTTCAGGTGTACTTAAAATAGTGATTCCTAAACCACTACGCACCCATGGAATTTTCTTTCGTTGAGTATAAACTCGACACCCCGGTTTACTTATTCGCTTTAAGCCCGTAATAACTGACTTAGGATGACGTTCGTTAGTGTATTTCAATTTAATTTGTAATACTGCTTGCGGAGAATCGGGAATGACCTTAAACCTGGAAATATATCCCTCTTCTTGCAAGATTCTAGCAATGGATGCTAGTATTTTCGTGTTAGGCATTGTTACATGCCCACGTCTTACCATCATCGCATTTCTAATACGCGTTAACATATCAGCAATTGTATCCGTTACCATTGATTCAGCCTTTTCCTACCAACTAGATTTATAAACACCAGGGATTCGGCCTTGATTTGCTAACTCTCGAAAACAAATCCGACACAAACCAAAACGACGCATATACCCTCGCGGGCGACCACACTTCCGACACCGATTACGGACTCGGGTGGGATATTTTCGTCTTTTCTCCCTAGTGAACATACATTTTTTAGCCATAAACCTATTCTCCTACATGACCTCAAATGGCATACCTAATAGGGCTAATAATCGGCGACCTTCTTCATCGTTCAAGGCAGAAGTAACAATACTCACCTCCATGCCCCGTACTTTATCGATTTTATCATAATCAATTTCAGGCCAAACCAACTGTTCCCTAAAACCAATCGTGTAATTACCACGCCCATCAAAACTATTCGGAGATACTCCCCGAAAATCACGACGACGAGGCAAAGCAACACTTACTAATCGGTCAAAGAAATCCCACATTCGCTTACCACGCAAGGTCACTTTTATTCCAATTTGATTACCTTCCCGCAATTTATATACTGCAATAGATTTCTTAGCACGGGTGATAATCGGTTTTTGTCCGGTGATGATAGCAATATCACTAGCAGCATTATCCAAGAACTTGCTGTTTTGTAATGCCTCACCAAGCCCAACATTGACCACAATCTTTTTCAGAGTGGGGACTTGCATCACATTTTTGTAAGAAAACTCCTCCATCATGGCAGGTACAATGTCTTCTCCATACTTTTCTTTCATCCTAGGTATCCTAGTCATATCACCTACCTTTATACAATAGCCTCACCGCATCGTTTACAATAGCGAAATTTTTTACTTTCTTCTATTCTAAAACCAATACGGGACGGTTCATCGCAAGCAGAACAAACCAGCATGACATTTGAGATATGAATAGGAGCCTCAAATTCAATAATGCCTACTTGTGACCGTGTTTGGCTAACAGGGCGTTGATGTTTCTTTACCATGTTTACTCCTGAAACAACTACCCGATAGCTATCATAGTCACGTTTGACTTTTTGCTTATAACGATTAACTTTCCAGGCTGTAACAACTTCTTGTACTTCGCCACGAAAACCAACCTCATTACCAGCGATGACTTCTACTGTATCACCTTTTTTAATTCTTTGCATAGTTTCTCCTAAAAAACTTAGTTCTACCTTACAACACTTCTGGGGCTAACGAAACGATTCGCATAAAGCCTTTCTCCCTCAACTCACGAGCAACAGGACCAAAAATGCGTGTTCCCTTTGGGGTTTTCATATCAGCATCCAAGATAACTGCGGCATTATCATCGAATCGAATGTATGACCCGTCTGAACGACCGATTTCTTTCTTAGTACGAACAATAACTGCCTTAACAATGTCACTTTTTTTAACACTGCCATGGGGAGCAGCATGCTTTATCGTACCATTAATTATATCACCAACACTTCCGTACCTACGCCCTGACCCGCCCATCACTTGAATACACAAAATCTCTTTTGCTCCAGTATTATCGGTTATCCTAAGGCGTGACTCCTTTTGAATCATGATTGATTCTCCCTTCCGATAAGTTCGTTGAGCTTATGAGTTGACCAACTCCTAACTCTCCAACCTACCGTTTTGTTTTTTCAAGAACTTCAGTCATACGCCAGCGTTTTTCTTTACTAAGAGGACGAGACTCGATAATACTAACAGTATCACCCATCCTAGCTTCATTTGATTCATCATGAGCTTTATATTTCTTGCTCACCCGAACCACCTTACCATAAAGTGGATGACGTTTTTTACGTTCAACTCGAACGACAATTGTCTTATCCATTCTATCACTGACAACATGACCAATTAGCACTCTTTTGCCAACTTTAGCCATAATATATTCCTGTTTCTAAACTTTTTCTTGAGCGATTGTTTTGAGCCGAGCAACATCTCGTTTGACAATTCGGATACGATTGTAATCTTTTAGTTGCCCAGCCACCATTTGGAACCGCAGATTGAACAATTCTTGATAGTACTCCATCAGTTTTTGTTCAATTTCAATTTTTGTTAATTCTCGAATTTCGTTAGAATACATTTTCTACTCTTCCCGTCTGACAATGAATTGAGTTTTAATTGGAAGTTTATGACCAGCTAAACGCATTGCTTCCTTGGCTACCTTTTTCGATACACCAGAAAGTTCAAACAAAACACGACCTGGTTTAACCACTGCCGCATAATATTCTACATTTCCTTTGCCACTTCCCATGCGGGTTTCAGCCGCTTTAGCAGTAATTGGCTTATCAGGAAAAACCCTAATCCAAAGCTTTCCACTCCGTTTGATATACCTCATTATTGCACGTCGAGCCGCTTCAATTTGCCGACTGGTCATCCAACATGGCTCCAACGCCTGCAAAGCATAATCTCCGAAAGAAACTGTCGAGCCACGATAGGCTTTTCCCTTCATACGACCACGCATCTGCTTTCTATATTTAAGTCTTTTTGGCATTAACATGTCTGTTATGCCCTCCTACATCTTGATTGGTGAGCTACCCAAGCCTAAAGGCGTTGAGCTTCCTGCTTCATAGACGACCACTGCCCGAAGGCTACTACCTTATCATCTCCACAGGCGTTCATTCCCGCCACTCCGACGGTATTTTTGTCTAAAATTTCTTGTAATTGAAAGCTGGGAGTTAGGAATGCGAAACCTTTTTCATACTCCAGCAAAAAATTGCAGACTCCTAACCCCTAAAATGAACTATATGCACCAGCCATTTCATCTTTTGCCTCAGGTAAAATATCACCTTTATAAACCCACACTTTAATGCCAATCTTACTAAAGGTGGTTAGAGCCTCTATATTTGCATAATCAATATCAGCTCTTAACGTGTGGCGTGGGATTCTTCCTTCGCGAAGAGACTCCTTACGAGCCATATCGGCACCCCCCAAACGACCTGAGCAGGTAATCATAACGCCCTTTGCTCCTGAACGCATAGCCTTTTTAATAGCTTGTTTCATTGCCCGCTTGTGCGAAATACGCCGTTGTAACTGCTCAGCGATACTCTCACCAATTAAGTGAGCATTTATATCAGGATTACTTACTTCAAGTATATCAAGATGAACTTTCTTACCTGTCACTGTTTCCAACTCTTTACGAAGTCGGTTGACATTTTGCCCTTTACGCCCGATTAAGATACCGGGTTTGGCCGTATGAACTTTTATAGATACCTGTCGAGCTACAGGCAACCGTTCAATTTCGACTAGGGAAATACCTGCACGTTTATTTTTTTCGGAAATCATTTGCCGAATGGCTATATCTTCATGAATTAAATCAGCATAAACATTGCCTTCAGCATACCAACGAGAACTATGTTCTCGAATAGTGCTTAATCTAAATCCGATTGGATGTACTTTTCGACCCAAATCAATACTCCTCTACTTGTGGTTCAAGAACAACGGTAATATGTGAAGTTCGTTTGCAAATAGGCTTTACCCGCCCCCGAGCCCCGAAACGGATTCGTCGCCAACGAGGTCCTTCATTTGCCGAAACTCCGACAATAACCAAATCTTCAGGGTCAAGTTCATAATTTTCTTCTGCATTGTGCATAGCACTTCTGACAGTCTTGGCAACCACATGGGCAGCCGCATGAGGCATCACGTTCAAAACCTCTATGGCTTTAAGAACAGGCATACCTCGTATCACATTGATTACACGTCGTGCCTTCAGTGGAGAACCTCTTACATATTTTGCAACTGCACGAACCCGAATATCTGACATAACATTTACCTTCTACGTTTTCCTCTTTCTTTAGCAAGATGACCACGAAACGTTCGCGTTGGAGCAAACTCTCCCAGTTTATGACCGACCATATTTTCGGTAATGTAGATAGGTACATGTCGCCGCCCGTCATGAACGGCTATAGTGTGTCCCACCATTTGCGGAAAAATTGTACTTGCCCGTGACCATGTTTTAATAACTCGCTTGTTTCCTGATTTATTTATTTCTTCTACTTTTTGAAATAATTTTTCTGAAACAAACGGACCTTTTTTTAGAGAACGAGACATTCGCTACTCCTAATTCCTGATTTCCATAAATTTATTTCTTCCGTCGTTTACGGCGACGGCGAATAATATATTTATCAGTAGTTTTATTGCGACGAGTTTTTGCACCTAATGTTGGTTTCCCCCATGGGGTTTTTGGACCCGGCATCCCGATTGAAGAACGTCCTTCGCCACCACCATGTGGATGACTGGATGGGTCCATCGCTGACCCACGCACAGTTGGTCTAACACCTAACCAACGTTTACGACCTGCCTTACCTATTTTAATATTGTTATGTTGGGCATTACCCACAACACCAATAGTTGCCATACAAACCTGCTGAACGATACGCACCTCACCGCTAGGTAAGCGAATTTGAGCATAATTTCCTTCCTTCGCCACCACTTGAGCTGAGGTACCAGCAGAACGAACCATTTGCCCGCCCCGTCCAGGATACAATTCAATATTGTGAATTTGTGTTCCCAAAGGGATACGACTAATCGGTAAAGCATGTCCTACCTTAATTAAGGCTTTCGCCCCTGAAACAACCTCATCCCCAACATTTAATTTTTGCGGAGCGAGTATATATCGTTTTTCACCGTCAGCATAAACTAGCAAAGCAATTCGTGCCGAACGGTTAGGGTCATATTCAATCGAGTCTACCCTTGCCGGCACACCAAATTTATCCCGTCTAAAATCAATCAGACGATAGCGGCGTTTATGTCCACCACCTTGATGTCTAACTGTGATACGACCTTTTGAATTACGCCCTGCCTTCTTTTTTAATGGGCGTAGCAATTTTTTCTCAGGTTTTGAACGTGTAATGCGTTCAAAATCTGAAACAGTCATTCCTCGTCGCCCTGGTGATGTGGGCTTGTATTTTTTTACTCCCATATTTTAATCCTTTCCATTACGGTCATGTAGCACATGAACAGACTGAAAATCTGTTCGACATGTTAAACTCCAAACTCCTCAATATGTTCACCATGAGCAAGAGTGACAATTGCCTTTTTACGAGCTGATTTGCGTTGAACTTGCTTTCGACCCCAACGCCGAAACTTAGGAATGGATTTTATCACATTAACACGCTCAACATCAACATCAAAAATAAATGATACCGCTTCAGCGATTTGCAACTTATTTGCCCGCATATCAACTTCAAATGTATATTGCCCAAACTTCTTTGACAATGCCGTACTTTTCTCTGTTAAAATGGGTTTGATAATCACTTGATAATCGTTTAATTTAGCCATGTTTACCTCAATTAGTTATACTTTTTTCCAAAAGTATCTTCAATAACATTCAAAGAATCTTGGGGAATTATCACATAATCATAATTAAGTAAATCACGAATGTTCAGATAATTTGCCCGTAGGTACTTCACATAAGACAAGTTACGAATGCTCCTTTGGACATTAACATTTTCTTCTGCCAATAAAACGATTGCAGTTCCTCCCACTTCTAAGTTTGTTAGAGCGTCAATCATATTTTTTGTTCTAGGCTCATCAAATATCAATTCATCTATAACAATGATTTGATTTGCCAAAGCTTTGACTGATAATGCAGACCTTAAAGCTAACTGCCTCATTTTTTGAGGCATTCGCTTGGTATATTTGCGGGGTTTCGGTCCAAAAGCCACCCCACCGCCAACAAATATAGGAGCAGTTCTAGCCCCATGTCGAGCCCGCCCTGTCCCTTTCTGTCGATACCATTTTGCTCCTGTAGCTTTTACTTCACTTCGAGTCTTTGTATTATGAGTTCCTTGTCGGGCATTTGCTCGTTGACGCACAAAGGCTTGGTGCATAACTGCCTTGTTCGGTTCAATGCCAAAAACGTATGCCGAAAGCTCTACCTCACCGATGGACTCACCTGATATATTACGTAATGTAACTTGCATAATTATCTACCCTGTCGTTCCTTTTGCTTGATTGCTTCCCGAACCATTACTAAACCATTTTTGGCACCAGGAATAGCACCCTTTACAGCAATTAAATTTTTCTCTGGGTCAACGATAACAACTTCTAAATTTAAAACAGTCACTCGCTCACCACCCATACGCCCGCCCATTCTCATGCCTTTGAAGACTCGACCAGGAGTCGTCCCTGCACCTACTGAACCAGGAGCACGATGACGGTCTGAAGCACCATGCGTCTTGAGACCACCCGCAAAATGATGCCGCTTTACGACACCAGCAAATCCTTTGCCCTTGCTAGTGCCACTTACATCTACCAAATCACCAACTTGGAAAATATCGGCTTTAATTTCTTGCCCTTCTTCCAAGTCCTCATGATTATCAATTCTAACTTCTCGCAAATACTTGAGCGGAGGGCACTTAGCTTTTTCTAAGTGTCCCTTATGAGGCTTTGTTAGTTTTCTTTCTTTTACACCTTGAAACCCCAGTTGGACAGCTACATAACCATCTCGTTCTTTGGTCTTCTTTTGTGTGACATAGCACGGACCCGCCTCAATAAGAGTAACTGGTATAATGTTACCCTCATCATCAAATATCTGTGTCATACCAACTTTTGTACCTAAAATACTTTTTAACATCGCACTGGTTTTCAGGAATTGCATCACAACATAAAAATCATCTGCATCATTCCCAAGTTCCACCTTTCCAGTAAAAATATTACTACAGAAATTTTAAATAAAATTTCTAACAAATTTCTAACATTATTTTACTATCTAATACGAACATCAACCCCTGCCGGTAAATTTAACCGTACAAGAGCGTCAATTGTCTTAGAACTTGGCTCAACCACATCAATTAACCGCTTATGGGTGCGAATCTCAAATTGATCACGTGAGTCCTTGTCAATAAACGAAGAACGGATAACTGTAAACCGCTCAATTCGTGTGGGAAGAGGCACAGGTCCTACCACTATCGCTCCTGTTCGTTCAGCAGTATCTACAATCTGCTGCACAGACCGGTCCAAAATGCGGTGGTCAAATCCCTTTAATCGAATTCGTATTATCTGTTTAGCCATTCAAATATTGTTCCTATCTACATTCCAATTTTAAAAACAGGCTTAATTATATTAGTTTAAATAATTTATGCAAATTCATTGTATAATTTTTTATTGCACATAGACATCTAGTCTGTCCTACATGGCTTAATGACCCAAAATTTTCTTTAACCTCGCATTAGGTATTTGAGTGTAGTGGTCAAATTCCATCGTAAAACTGCCACGCCCTTGAGTTAACGAACGTAACCTAGTAGCATATTCAAACATTTCTAACAAGGGAACAAACACCTTAATTGATTGTATCCCCCCCGATTGAACTTCAATTCCTTCAATCTTTCCTCGTTTTGTTGCAATGCTACCAATTACATCACCAACATGAGTTTCAGGAGCAATAATCTCTACTTTCATCATGGGTTCTAACAAAATAGGGGCAGCGTCTTTAATCGCTTCTTTCAAGGCAAGAGAACCTGCAATTCTAAAAGCTACTTCCGAAGAATCAACTTCATGGTATGAACCGTCAACTAGCGTTGCCTTAAGGTCAACCAGTGGATAACCGGCTACAATACCTGAGCCCAATCCCTCAATGACCCCTGCCTTAATTGCTTTGAAATATTCTTTCGGGACATGTCCACCGACAACTTTAACTTCAAATTCAAACCCTTTCCCTTTTTCTAAGGGTTCTATCTCAAGCAACACATGACCATACTGACCACGCCCACCTGATTGACGTATAAACCGTCCATGAGCTTTAGCAGCCTTTGTAATCGTTTCACGATATGATACCTGCGGGCGACCTACATTAGCATGCACTCGAAATTCGCGTTTCATGCGGTCTACTAAAACCTCAAGATGAAGTTCTCCCATACCAGCTATCAACGTTTGACCTGTATTCTCCTCAATTCGAATCTGGAAAGTAGGGTCTTCTTCTGCCAGTCTCTGTAATGCAAGGTCGAGTTTATCTTGGTCAGCTTTTGTCTTAGGCTCAATTGCCACTTCAATAACAGGCTCTGGAAATTTAATCGTCTCTAAAATTATTGTTCTAGCAGGGTCACAAATTGTTTCCCCTGTAAACGTATGTCTTAAGCCAATAACAGCCGCTATATTCCCAGCCTTAATGCTATCTATTTCTTTACGTTGATTAGCATGCATTAGTACCAATCGACCAACACGTTCTTTACATCGACGGCTTGCATTGTAAACTCTTGTACCCGTATTCAAGTTTCCCGAATACACCCGCACATAAGCTAATCTCCCCACAAAAGGGTCTGTTACTATCTTAAAGACAAGCCCAGTGAACGGTTCTTTCTCATCAGAATTTACAACAACTTTTTCTTCTGTTTTAACATGCATTGCCACTTTAGGTGGAATGTCAGTCGGAGACGGAAGATATTGAATTATTCCATTAAGCAGATATTGAACCCCTCTATTTTTTAAAGCCGCCCCACAAAAAACAGGGACAATTTTATTATCTATCGTGGCTTTACGAATGATGGGGTATAACATTTCCGCCGTGATTTCTTCATCTTCTAAATATTGCATCATCAGGTCATCATCGGTTTCAGCCAATTTCTCAATCAAGGATTCACGCCAATACTCAGCTAGTTCTTTCATGTCTTCAGGAATCTCAATTTCTTCTGATTCCCAACCAAGCCTGTCCAAATAATGAATACCCTTCATCGTGAGCAAGTCTACTATCCCTCGATAATTATTCTCTGTACCAATTGGCAATTGAATGGGAAGTGGATTAGCTTTTAGACGGTCAACCATCATTTCTAATGTGCGGAAGAAATCAGCTCCGACCCTATCCATTTTATTTACAAAACAGATACAAGGCACACCGAAACGGTCAGCTTGTCGCCATACTGTTTCTGATTGAGGTTCAACTCCAGCCACACCGTCAAAAACAACAATGCCACCATCGAGAACTCGTAAAGAACGTTGCACTTCGGCTGTGAAGTCAATATGTCCTGGTGTATCAATAATATTAATTTGATGATCCGACCAAAAACATGTCGTTGCTGCTGCTGTAATAGTAATACCACGTTCTTGTTCTTGTTCCATCCAATCCATCGTTGCTCCGCCTTCATGGACTTCGCCAAGACGATGAATTCTGTGGGTGTAATACAAAATACGTTCTGTCAATGTGGTTTTACCCGCATCAATGTGAGCAATGATACCAATGTTTCTGATTTTTTCAAGCGGATATACTTTTATCATTAATATAGGCTATGTAGAGACAGCACCATTGCCCTATCCAACATCAGAGCTATCACAATGGCATACCCTACCATCTTACAGTGATTTTAATAACTACTTATTAGCCACTACTTCGGTGGCACAGGATATTATCTTGCATAGCGTCAAGACAAAATCTTGACACTCCGCACCCAAGTAGTTGCGATATTTAATGCAATTTACCAACGATAATGAGCAAATGCTTTATTTGCTTCTGCCATACGATGCGTATCGTCTTTTTTCTTAATGGCTGTCCCTTGACCATTTGCCGCATCAAGCAACTCACTAGCCAATTTATGAGCCATTGATTTTCCACTACGCTTACGGGTAGAAGCCAATAACCAACGTAGTGCCAAACTCAACTTACGTTCTCTTCGCACTTCCATTGGAATTTGGTATGTTGCACCACCCACACGTCGAGGACGTACCTCAACGGATGGTGTGATGTTTTTTACCGCTTGATTAAATACTTCAATACCCGGCTTTTTCGCTCTCTTTTCTACAATATCCAAAGCATTGTAAGCAACTTTTGTGGCAACACTCTTTTTGCCACCATGCATCAACTTATTAATGAAGCGTGCTAACGTTTCACTATTATACTTCAAATCTGGTTTAACCTTACGTTTTTGTGCACGATTACGTCTCATAAAACTTATCCTTTCGGTTTTTTAGTTCCATACTTGGAACGACTTCGGCGCCGTTGGTCTACACCTGTTGTGTCCATCGCACCCCGTACAATGTGATAGCGAACGCCTGGTAAATCTTTGACCCTACCACCACGGATTAATACAACCGAGTGTTCTTGTAACGAGTGACCTTCACCCGGTATATAAGCGGTCACTTCAATTCCGTTTGTTAAACGAACCCGAGCAATTTTACGCAAAGCAGAATTGGGCTTCTTTGGGGAAGCAGTTCTCACTTGAGTACACACCCCACGTTTTTGAGGTGAACCTTTCCCTTCCCGACGCCGATTCTTGAGTGCGTTAAATGTAAAACGTAAATGTGGGGCGGTTATACGTTTTTTCTTCGGTTTACGCCCTTTACGAATCATTTGGTTAATAGTAGGCAAATTACTTCTCCTGATATTCTTGCTGCATGTACAATTCTTAAAACATGTAAGGCAAGCTCATAGCCTGCATGTACGACAAGCTTCTAGCCTGTTTGTTTTCTTAACATCACAAAAGCCACCACACAAATTAGCGATGGCTTCGCAACTTGTAAAAACTATTCTGTGAGCCGAAAATACTTTCTGACAGCCTTTCGTTAAGCAAATTAATGCTTCTAACTCACAACCTACCCATTCTAACACAAAAAAATTTTTTTGTCAAATTGGTTTTTTAAATTTATTAAGGTTTCTGCTATTTTTTAAAGAAATTTCAACTAATTTTAAAATTTATTTAAAATTATCAAAATTAGTTGCCATGCTGAAATGAAAATGCTTTATTTTTTTCATGCAATAGATAAAGCTATTGCACTCCATGCAACACCTCAATGCCTGTCTGTTTAGCCACAACCACAGTTGTAGCTAAATTCAGAAATAATCCATGTTCAACAATACCTGTTTTACCCTTTAACGTTTCTGCGAGGTGAGCAGGGTTAGATATCCCATCAGCAAAATGGCAATCAAGGATATAATTATTGTTATCAGTCACAAAAGTATCGCCATTAAGCTGGCGACGTAAAACAGGTTCAGCACCTAGTTTTTGTAAAAATTTCCACAGGCAAAGGTGCTTTTTCTCCCAGTTGTTTGACCCTTTTTCGGTCATCAATAACAATAATTTCTTGTTTAGAAGCCTCAGCAACCAATTTTTCACGTAATAATGCCCCACCTAATCCTTTAATCAAATCAAGATTAGGGTCAACTTCATCCGCACCATCAATTGTAACATCTATCGAAGGATACGTGTACAATGTTCCCAACGGGATGTTAGACTTTTTGGCTAAGTCTTCACTGTCTTTTGAAGTGGGTATTCCGATAATATTTTTTAGCCGACCGTCTTTAATCCGTTCAGCAATTTCACGAATGACATAAGCAGTTGTTGAGCCTGTTCCCAAGCCAATAATCATGCCATTTTTTATAAAATGCTCAATCGCATAATGAGCCGTTTGTTTTTTTAAGTCTTCTATTTGCATAAGAACATCTCATCATCACATAATTTTCAGGAATATTTGATATGCTAACCTAGTAAAATTCTGTGGAAAACTCTAGTGTTAGAACTTTGTTAGAAATTTTATTTTACAGAAAAACCCATAAAATATTTTATTAATCAACAGTTTTTGATATGAATCACCTATTCGGTTGTTAATTAAATACTTTAACACAAAAAGTGCTTTTTGACAAATAGAATTCATTTTTCAGAACAAGTCGATTTTTAGACAAAACGTCTGTGTGCATGGCAAAAACAAATTGATTTATATTGGGTTGGTTATTTTTTGACTGGGCTAGTTTTGTGGTACAATGCATGTTTATTATCACTTTAAATTTGTAATTGTTCACTCCCACTCGTTAGTAGCCCCACCTCTAGGGGTGAACCATGGCTGTTCAATGCTAGTTGTAGGGGCGGCCATGAAAAAGCAAGCGATTTGATGCTCCATTGTGCGACCACGTGATTGAAAATCATAAGGGGTGAACGGTTATGTTTCCGAACTGATTACAGACAGAGGTTTTATTTATGACTAACAATCTACAACTACATTGGCAAGGCAATTTACAGAGCATTGCTTTTGATACGGAAGGCATAAAAGCATGCCTACACAATTTGGATTATCCTGTTTATGTTGTACGACATGACAACAAAATTGGGATTGCGAATGAAGGGAATATTCAGCATGGAAAAGAACAAGGACATGCTGAACTATTAGCCTTTTGTCAACCATTGATTCCTGAACAACTCGGCAGTGCGGATTTTAGAGAGTTTCATGGGGTGCGATATGCTTACAGTAGTGGGGCAATGGCAAATGGAATTTCCTCTACTGATTTGGTTATTGCTATGGGACAAGCAGGAATGTTAGGTTCTTTTGGAGCAGCTGGTTTAATTATGGCTCGCATTGAAGAATCCATCAACATAATTCAGCAAGCACTGCCCACAAATCCATACATGTTCAATCTTATCCACAGTCCTGCTGAAGTAGCCTTAGAACAAAATGCAGTGGAATTGTATCTTAAGCATGATGTTACCACAATTGAAGCTTCAGCTTTTTTGAATTTAACGCCCTACATTGTTTACTATCGTGTAGCTGGTTTGAGCCTTGACCAACAAAATCAGATTAACATCAAAAACAAAATCGTTGCCAAGATTTCTCGCCGCGAGGTTGCCACGAAATTCATGCAACCACCTCCCAAAAAAATATTAGATGAGTTGGTGCAGAGTCGTTATATCAGCACCTATCAGGCACAACTAGCCGAGCATGTCCCGATGGCGGATGACATTACGATAGAAGCGGATTCAGGTGGGCATACCGATAATCGCCCGCTTGTGTGCCTTTTGCCCTCCATGTTAAAATTGCGGGATGAAATTCAGGCAAAATACAATTATCCTCATCAGATTCGTGTCGGGGCAGCTGGGGGTATCAGCACACCTGACTCTGCTCTAGCATCTTTCATGATGGGAGCAGACTATATCGTCACTGGTTCGGTTAATCAAGCATGTGTCGAATCAGGAGCATGTGAACATACGCGGAAATTACTTGCTCAAGCGGACATGGCAGATGTTATCATGGCTCCAGCGGCTGACATGTTTGAAATGGGTGTTAAACTGCAAGTTTTGAAACGAGGCACTTTATTTCCAATGCGGGCTCAAAAGTTATATGATTTGTATTCGACTTATGACAGCATCGAATCAATTCCAGCCAATGAACGAGTAAAAATCGAGAAACAAATCTTTCGTCGTAATCTCGACGAAGTTTGGCAAGATACAGTTGCATTTTTCAATGAACGTGACCCTCGACAGGTTGAACGAGCTAAGAACAACTTCAAACGAAAAATGGCACTTATATTTCGTTGGTATTTAGGATTATCATCGCGTTGGTCTAATCAAGGAGAGAAAGGGCGTGAAATCGATTATCAGATTTGGTGCGGACCTTCAATGGGAGCATTTAATGATTGGGTACGTGGCACATACTTGGCTGAATTGTCTAATCGGCGAGTAGTTACGGTCGCTAAGGAAATCATGAGAGGAACTGCTTTTCTATATCGCTTACGAAGCTTGCAGATGCAAGGTGTGCAGTTGCCAAATCACTTTAGTCAATATCAGATTTAAATTATACCTAGACCTGTCAGGATGGTTAGACAAGAAAGGTTTTTAAAACCTTTCTTGTCTTGACTATCCAAGCAAGCCTTGACCCTCCAAATCATTATCACCTATACAGCCATATCCGCAACATGGAGAGAAGACGGTCGCTTTCAAGTGGTTTTGGCAAGTAATCATTAGCACCTGCTTCAATGCACTTTTCTTTATCTCCCTTCATCGCCTTAGCCGTTAGGGCAATTATAGGCAAATCCTTAAAACGAGCCTGTTGACGAATACGCCGCATTGCCTCATAGCCATCCATCACTGGCATCATGATGTCCATCAAAACCAAATCAACACCAGGATTTTTATCCAGGAAGATAAGACAATCTTTGCCATGCTCCGCCATCTCAACAAAAACTCCCTTTTCTGTCAATATTCGTGATAGGGCAAAAGCATTTCGCATGTCATCATCCACAATTAAAATCTGCTTTTCTTGTAACATTGTTTCTTTGTCATACATGTGCTTGATAGTATTTTGTTTTTCTTCGGGCATGTCCGCAATCACCCGATGCAGGAAAAGAGCCGTTTCATCTAATAACCGTTCAGGCGACTTGACCCCCTTAACTATGACACTATCGGTATATTTCATCAAAATTTCGTTCTCTTCTTGGCTCAAGTCTCTACCTGTATAGACAATGATTGGACATTGCTGAATTGATTTATCAGAATTAATTGCATCTAACAATTCAAAGCCGCTCATGTCAGGCAAATTAATATCCAGCACCATGCAGTCATAAGATTGTGTGCGGAGAAATTCTAAGGCAATTTTGCCCAAGCCTGCTTCAACAATTTGAATATCCTCTCCTGACAACAGTTTGTTAATACTTTGTCGGAGAGTAGTATTGTCTTCTACCAAAAGCAATGTCCGTTTGTCTTGGTTAATAAATCCTTCTATCCGTTGAAAAGCATTCACTAAATCCTCATGGCTAATTGGTTTTACTAAGTAGCCCATGACCCCTTGTCTGTAGGCAGCAAGTATCTTTTCTTCCACAGACATGATGTGAATGGGGATGTGGCGAATTTCAGGACTTTCTTTTAATGCTGTCAATACATCCCAACCACTCATGAGCGGCAAATGAAGGTCAAGGATAATTCCGTTTGGCTGATGTTTTTGTGCTAATTGCAAGCCCATTTTTCCATTCAAAGCGACTAAACACTTAAATCCCTTCTGATGAGCCATATTATACAAAATCTTGGCAAACTTAGGGTCATCTTCAATAACAAGTAAAATGGTGTCTCCCTTATGCAACTCATCGCGGTCGTCGGTCAGACCAAGGTTTGACGCTCCTGGAGGGACAAAGCTCGCTTTGTCAGTCAGACCAAGGTTTGACGCTCCTGGAGGGATAAAGCTCGCTTTGTCGGTCAGACCAAGGTTTGACGCTCCTGGAGGGACAAAGCTCGCTTTGTCAGTCAGACCAAGGTTTGACGCTCCTGGAGAGCGGTCATGCCAATTCCCGTATCACTAACAGAGAAGGCAACCACTTGAGAAGAGTCAATATCAATGTCAGGGGTAGGACGTTGAATACTAAGGCTTACACTTCCCTTTTCAGTAAACTTAAAAGCATTAGACAATAAATTTTTGATGATTTGTTCCACGCGTTTACGGTCAGTGTAAATGGTGGTAGGCAAGGTGTCGGATAAGTGCATGGCAAATATTAAATTCTTTTGCTTTGCTACATACATAAACTGAGCTTCCATTGAGGTGATAATATCGGCAAGGGCGACATCGTCAAAGTAAAAATCTAATTTCCCCGCCTCTACTTTGGAAAGGTCAAGCACTTCATTGATGAGATTCAAAAGGTCATTGCCTCCTTGATAAATCACTTCAGCCGACTCGACCTGTTCAGGAGTCAGATTACCTTCTTTATTTTCAGATAACATGCGAGCCAAAATTAATAGGCTATTAAGCGGAGTACGCAGTTCATGGGACATGTTCGCTAGAAATTCAGATTTGTATTTACTACTTAGGGCAAGCTCATCTGCTTTTTGTTGCAATTCTTCTTGAGCCAGTTTCAATGCCTGATTTTGCTTATCCAAATCATCCTGTTTCTCTTTCAGTACGGCACCACTTGATTCTAAGGCGGCTGTCTGTTCTTCTAATTCAGTATTGGTATTTTCGAGCTCAACTTGTTTTTTTCGTAACGCCATTTCAGAATCCTTTAAGGCATCCCTTTGAGAAGTTAGCTCTTCATTAGCTACCCGCAATTCCTCTTCTTGAGTTTGAAGTTGAATTGCCTGTTTCTGTGATTGCTTTAATAATTTCTGCAATTTAATACTAGACTGGGTGGTATAAAATGCTATGGCGATAGTTTCCATGACCTGCTCGATGAAATCAATCTGAGACTGCTCAAATTCTGTTAATGAGCCCAACTCCACCACGCCGATAACTTTATCTTCATACATGAACGGACAAACTAAAATATTAGTTGGATTTGTTTCACCTAGTCCCGAAGTGATACTGATGTAATCATTTGGTACTTTGGTTAAAATAATCATTTCCTTTTCGAGAGCAGATTGCCCGATAAGCCCCTCACCCATGTCAAATTTATTGGCAAGATGTTTGCGGCGGGTATAGGCATAACTGCTAATTAACTTAAACATGTCATCCTCACGAATGTAAGTCGCCCCAATCTGAACATTAAGGCGTTTACACAAATAACGGATAACGTCTTTTGCTAAAGTTATCACATCTTGTTGTTGGCGTATGATATCATTAAGTTGTCCCTTACTATCCGAAAACCATACTTGTTGGCTACTTTTTTTATCCATTTCACGTAGCTTTATAATCATCAATTGAAAGGCATTGCCTAGCATGTCTTTATCTGAATAGGGTATTACATTTACCGTTAAATCCCCATCTGCCATGAGAATTGCTGCCTCTGCCATGTGTTGTTGATGGGTAACCATCTGATTTAATGCATGACCTAATAAATCATTTTCTGATTGTGGGCTGCTATCAACTTCCAAATCCCCTTGAGCAAGTTGATAAGCAGATTTGGCTATTCGTTGTTGGTAGGTAACAATCTGTTCAAAGGTATTGGCAAGCATTTTCTTTTCGGGAGTGGGGTCATCTTGAATCATACGTGATACTTCATTGGTCATCTTTTGTTGAGCGGCGATATTTCCTTGTGCAACATGTTGGGTAAACGCAGCATAGTGCTGTACGATATTTTTTAATGATTCTTCACTGCGGATTAAATTTGTTGTCTGTTTAGCAATCGCTTTTTGTAGTGTATCTCGACTGTCGCGTGTTTCCCGCAACATTTCCAACCAATAATTAACTACAAATGATAAGGTAATAAAATAGGCAATTAACCGTAAAGCATGCCATGCCCACCAACTACCATCCCATAAGAATGAGTATCGAAATGACATTTCAGCCAAACCAAACAAGACAGTTAAACATACAAAAGAGAATGATGTCATGTCGCCAAACTTATTAAATTTTATGATAAACCACAGAACGGCTACCATGAAAAATACACCTGCGAAAAAGTTCATCATTATTGCCGTTTGGGTAAAATTCCCTTCATGAATCATGTCTGGTAATACATTGGGGAATATAGAAGACAAAATGCCGATGATTAAAGTAATAGTCAATACTACCATGACAATAGTTCTCTCTTGAGTTTCTTTCAGCGACATAAATTTTGTGAGCCAGACCATAGCGAAGAAAAAACCACCCACCAAAGCTGCCGCACTATGTAAAAATACAAATGCAATTCCATGATACAGTAAGGCATGAATACAATCTAGCAAGCCCATGCCCGCCAGCCCTATCGCTACCCACAAGAAATCAGGTTGTTTTTTTTCGTGTCGCTGTTGAAATAAAATCACGGCAACAAATATTGCCGATACGCCGCCTAGCATTTCGACAGACGAATGAACTGCCTCATTGATCCATTTCCATTCTGCTAGTTGTTCAAAAAAGCCAAGCCATAATCCAAATATTATGGCTATGGTGATGATTAAACCGATATAGGATAAAATTTGTTTTTGTTTCATTTTTAAATCCTTCATAATTGGGCATTATGTGCATGAATGTTGTAAGTATACAAGCAAAAGAATTTGTGAAAGCCCTGTGTCAGACAAGGTTTTA
>NBMH01000033.1 GCA_002084875.1 Anaerolineaceae bacterium 4572_78
CGCTTTCCATAACGACTCACCAGCGAGCGGCGATTGTGGATATGTTTCGGCAAAGGCTTGATGTGTTTTAATCGCTTCGTCGATTTTGCCCTGCCAGCCGATGGTACGAGCCTTGTGAAAATGAGCTTGATGCCAAAATTGACTGTGGGGATATTCGGCGATAATCGTATCAAATTCGGCAATTGTTTGTTCTAAATCGCCCATCTTTCCTTTCGCCATGACCAGGCTAACAACCAATGAGCTTCGTCGTCCCGTTCAGATGAACTCGTGGTCAGATGACGGTCAAGAGCAGTTATGGCAGGTTGATATGCCCCGCCACCATGATAGTCAACATAACCACGCAAGAAATCATCAACGGGCATATCTGCTTCAAGCATGTCCAACAAAGTCAAATAGGCATGATATGTTCTAGGATACTGGTCAAGAGTCGCTTGAAATTCGGCTTGAGCGGCTGGCATGTTATCTGAATATAAATAGGCTTCGCCTCTGAGATGCATGATTTCTGCTCGGTAGGCTGAAAATTGAGCCACATTTAGAATGGCAGTATATTGAGCGATTGCCTCATCAAATTGGTTTTGTTCCAATAATGTTTTAGCAATTTGTTCGTGAAAATAAACATGGTATTTTGTTTCAGTAGTTTCCTCTAAGGCATGCTGATAGTATGTCTGAGCCTCATCAAAATTCTCATTTCGCATGGCAAGGTCGGCAATGCGTTCATAAATGTAAACAGCAATAGGGTCATCTGCTAATATACTTTTTTGGTAGCTTTGCACAGCCGAGTCGGATTCGCCTATTCGTTCAAAGGCTAGTGCCTGATTAAATTGAGCAGAACGGTTTAATTCATCATGTGGATAGTCTGTCAAAAAAGTGGTAAATGTTTCACTAGCGGCACGATATTTAGCGAGTGCCAATTCTGTTCGTCCCTGCCAATACAATGCTCGTTTTTTATCATCAGACGAAGAGTTTTTATTTTTGATGATACTTTTAAAATTGGATTCTGCTTCATCAAATCGACCGTTATGCCAAGCCTGCATTGCTACCGCTAAATCATCGGAGTCCACAATCCTTTGTGGTTCTGTAGTAGTTATAGCTTGAGAAATTGAGTTCAATGTCGATGATTGAGTAGGAATTGGTGAGGAAATCGGCATGACAGGAGATGTTGCTGTCGGCATGACAGGAGCTACAACGCTTGCTTTGTCTAGGCGTATAGTGTAGGTAATAGGTAACAGCATTTCAGTAGTAGAAGTAATACCTACATCATCATTTTCGCTAATAGGCGTATTTCTATCAAAATCAAGTTGACAGGCAAACATGCTAGTTATTAAAAAAATTGCCACCAAAAATCTGTATTGAATCATCATAACTAGGTAATCATGCTAAGTATACGAGACCTGACAGGTTTAACAAGCTGTCAGGTCTTAATAAATCTTTCGCTTCAAAAAAGAAATCAAAGTATATAAAAGCATGGAAAGTCAAAAATGTCAAAATAATGTAGCAGGCACTTCTCAATGTAAAGGAGTGCAAAAACTAGATCTTTTGTACTCCTGCGAAAAATTCCATTTCATTATGCCAAAAATGACAAATAAAAAAAAAGTGCTATTATGTTATTATAACAGTTTGCTTTGTTGTGGCTAACCATTCACAACAACCCAAAGATTTGCTGAACTACTAACTTTATGTTAAAATGCTATTCGAACTTTAATAACTATATAATTAGGTCAAATTAGTAAGGTTAACTAGTTATTATGCTAGATCAACTAACACTCTTAAATAAAATCAGTGATGAATTAAATAAAGACCTTGATTTGGATAACATGTTGCAAAGGGTGATTGATTTAACAGTCAGTCATTTTCAGGCGACAACGGGTTCTATTGTGCTCTTTGATGAGCAAGACCATATTTACAAATATATTTTACAACGAAAACTTTCAAAAAGTCATGCTCACGAAGTTGTTGGACAAGTATTGGCTGAAGGATTTGCTGGTTGGGTATTGAAAAATTGTAAAGGTGATGTCATCATGGATACTGCACATGATGAACGTTGGTGCACCCTACCCAACCAACCTTATACAGCTCGTTCAGTAATCGCCACTCCGTTAGTACGTCTTAGCCGTGTCTTGGGTGTCCTTACAATCAATCATGTCGAACCAAATTACTTTCGGTATAATGATTTAGATTTATTGAATGCGATTTCTGCTCAAGCGGCGATTGCCTTAGAAAATGCTCAACTATTTTATCAAACAGAATTGGAACGTGCCAAACTTTCAACTATTATTAACGGTACTCAAGATGTAATTATTGTTACAGATGAATCTGATAATAAAATATTGCTAATGAATCCTGCGGCCAAAGATATATTGAGTATTAAAACAAAAGAATGGTTCAAGCAACCAATTGCCGCAATGAGTTCCGTAAGTCAATTAACGGATATGTTATCAGCAAATTTAGAATCGGTAGTAGAGCTTCAACTTACAGACGGGCGTACATTTGACACGACAATTACTGATGTACCTAATGTCGGGCGTTTAACTATTATGCATGACATTACGGCTCTAAAAGAATTGGACAACATGAAACGTGAGTTTGTGGCTGCCTTCACGCATGACTTAGCGGCTCCATTGGCTACTATTAAACAATATATCGAATTTATCAGTAGTGGTTCATTAACAGAAATACAACAACAAGATTTACAGGTCGTTCGGCTTTCTGTGCAACAAATGCGAAAGTTGATTCAAGATTTAATTGACTTGACACGTATAGAGAGTTTGAAAAGCATGGTTAAATATGATGTTGTTTTGCAGGATATTATCTATCAATCATACACCGCATTTAGCCCAATGGCTGTCCAGAAAAATATTAACCTGAACATTAACCTTGGCTCTATTCCGATTGTTGTGCAGGGGAATCCTGCTTTGATTGCTAGGGCAGTTGAAAACTTGATTGAAAATGCTATCAAGTACACTAATTCACAAGGAACAGTAACGATTACACTTCAGGAAAATAATGAAGAATCATTAATTACCATTGAAGATACGGGTATTGGTATTCCTGCCCAAAAAGTACCTTATATCTTTAACCGATTTTTTCGGGCACATCCTGTTGGGGACAATGAGATTCCAGGAAGTGGTTTAGGGCTATCAATTGTAAAAACAATTGTTGAGCGACATGATGGCAGAGTATCTGTTGAAAGTACTGCTGATGTCGGTAGCACATTTGTGATTTTCCTACCAGTCAACGGCGAGTTAGTGAGTTGGGGAGTTGGTAACCCAATAAACGCATAAACCCAATAAACTCATTCAAAGGAAAAATAACATGTTTTTTCCTACAACTGAACAGTTTGAAACCTTAGAATCAGTACAGGCATTTTTTGATAAAATGTCTGATGGTTTGATGTTGGTGGATAGGAAATGGTATATAAAACTTGTTAACTCAACAGTAGAAAAAATAATGAAACGTCCCAAGTCAAAAATAATTGGCTTGACAATTGGTGAAGGATTGGGTTGCATTCATACTGGTGACAGCCGTGATGGATGCGGGTACGGCAGTATTTGTGGTTACTGTATAGTGTTAAATGTCATCAAATATTCTCTCCGTTCTCAAAAATATGTCCTTAAACAAAAAGGCAAATTTGCCATGGGGGTTGGTGATAAACTAATTCGACCAAGGCTAGACGTTAGTACACATTATCTTATGATTGAAGGGCAAAGATATGTTATGATGGCTATTCATAATCCTGAAAGTATCATTGCAAAGCATTGAATTTAAACACGTAGAATAGACTTCTAGTCTGTTAAAATCTGCTTGCTACACCGCAGGTAGCGTGCCAGCAAAGCATGCATAGGCAGTATGTCTGCAACATAAGGTGAAAATAAATTTATTTTTCTTTATTTCCATTGGAAATTATCTTTAATATATTTCAATATCATTCCACAAAAAAGTGGGATTGCGGGGTAAAATTTTATGAGTGCAAAACATAAATTAATTGAAACGATAACCCGTTTGTTAAACTTAATGACAGAAGGGATAACAGAGTTTGACGTAGAACTTGTCAAATCGGACTTGGATTTAACAGATGAAGAACATCAAAATTTAGAACAAGCCTTGTCTGCACTACGAGGTCGGTTGAACACCTTATCAACTGCGGCTGAAGAAGTTGCGGGAGGTAAACTACCAACAAGTGTTTTTCCTGCTTCAGAGCGAGACCGATTGGGTATTGCCTTCGGTAAAATGTTAGGTAATATTCGCAAGACAATTGCTCAAGTTGATGCTGGTGCCAATGCACTGGGAGCTTCTGAAACAAATTTGGCGGATACAGCTAATAATGCCAGTGATGCTGTTGAAACTATTGTGGCTGCTTTTGGTAAAGTGACTTCTCATACATTTAGCCAACTTGCTTCTATTAAGCAAGTCAAAACTGAGTTGGAAAAATTAACCCAACTAATACCCGATATGAGTGATGAAATTCAACAAATCGTTCAGAGTATCCAAGATGAAATGGATACGATTGCTGATGCCAGCCAAGAGAGTGCTAAAGTTACGGTAGGTTTACGATTAACAACAAATAAAATGCTTGACCAAATTGACCGTATTGTAGTTAGTTCGCGTGGCTTGCGTGGCATGTCATTAGGACTGCGGTCAACACTGGCACCTTACATATTGGTTAATAATGAATTACGGGAAAAGACAATTCGCATAGCCTACTTGCCGATTGCCGACCATTTAGTATTACCTCTGACATATTTACAACAAATGAAAATTACAAATGGTCTACCCTTAAAATTATTACGCTGTAGCTCTTGGCCCCAACTCATTGACCATCTGGAAGATGATGCTGATGGGGCAATGATTTTATCACCACTTGCCTTAAAAATATTTTCTGACGGTTTACCAATTAAAGCAATCATGTCAGTTCACCGCAATGGTAGTGGCTTGATATTGAGTAAGGAAATTGATGGAATACAAGATTTGCCGGGCAGAATTGTAGCCATTCCACACACCTACTCAACACATAACGTGTTACTTTATCTAGCTCTCAAAAACGCAGGAATTCCTTATGGGGCTGTCGAGGTCATGCGGGCTCCGCCGCCGTTAATGCCTTATTTTTTACAAAGAGGGACTCTTGATGGATTTGTTAGTGCAGAACCTTTCCCAGAGGTCGCACTCAATATTGGTGCGGGGGATATGGAATTTTTATCTAAAGATTTGATTTCTGACCATATCTGTTGCGTACTTGTTATGCGTGACCATGCTATCAAACGCAATCCTGAAAATATTACTCGTCTAGCTAATATTTTTATCGAAACGGGCAAATCAATTGCTGAGAATCCCGCAAATGCGGCTAAAAATGTCGCCCCATTTTTTGGAGTTGTTCCCGAAGTAATGGAACGAGTGCTTACTTCTCCATCTGACCGCATTACTTATGATGATTTAGAACTACGACAAGAAGAACTTTTTGATTTTGGAAAATCAATGGTAGATATGGGCTTGCTCCGTGACATACCTGATATAGACGAAATGTTAAGAGATGAGTTCTTCCGAGAGGCAATGTCATTTTAGTTAAATTAGGATTTACGCAATCGATTAAGTAAAAATAAGTTTTTATAATTACTTGGGGGGGATGAGATTAACTTTGACAACATGTCTTAATCAAATGATTTTGCAACCTGTTTGCCTAATCCTATTTACCATGTTCACTCATTCAAAGTAAAGGACCAAATTATGGGGATATACTTTTTGGTTGTAGTGATAGGCTTGATTTTACTTGCAATCTTAACAAATATTGTTACCTATTTTATTTTTCGCCGCAGTTTGGTGACACAGTTAATGGTGATTGTGTCACTGTTTGTGGTTTCATTGAGCATTGTTGCTTATGAAATAGGTAGGAATGGTTTACGTTTTGATTTGTTGGGACTAGGCGTTATTGTTTATGTCCTATTAGCAATTGGTTTTGTGTACATTGTTACTCGCCTTACTACTAAACCCTTAAAAAACTTAACTGATGTAGTAAATCATCTTGTCAATGGACAGACAGGATTTGAAATTGAACGTCGTCTTGGGGTGAGTGATAGCATTTTGAGTGATGCTGATAATGAAGTTCTTCTGCTTAGCAAAGAAGTTGATGCACTTAATAAGCGTATCAATACCTTCACTAAATTTGCCAGCATGATTTCCGATGGTGATTTAACAATAAATGTTATACCTGTTTCAGAAAATGACAGTTTGGGAACTACCTTTGTTAATATGTTAGCTAATCTACGGCGAGTCGTCGCTCAATTTCGAGCTGGTGTCAATGCCTTGACAGTAGTAGAAACTGAACTTTCAAATGTAACAGAGGCAACGGACACTGCTACCCAACGCATTGTAGACGATATAAACGACATGACCGAAAGTGCCGATATGCAGATGGAGGCTGTGCGACAGGCAGAATCTGATGTGGCTCAATTTACTCAAGCATTTAGTGACATTGCCAGTGGAGCTCAAGAGCAAGCTCAAGAAGTACAACGAGTTACTATTGTTGTTGACCAAATGTCGGTGACAATTAAACAAGTCGTGCAAGGAGCAGAATCAGCCGCTCAAGTGGGAGATGTAGCTAAACGAGCCGCCGAGGCAGGGGTCGAATCGTTCCAAAATGTCTTAAAAGGCATGAGACGTATTGGCGAATCAGTTTCGGTTGTCTCGAGTGGTGTCCAGGAAATGGGCTCCCGTTCAACTCAAATCGGCAATATTGTTCAAACTATTGAAAATATCGCGGCTCGGACAGAACTTCTGGCATTAAATGCCTCCATTGAAGCCGCCCGAGCTGGACAACATGGCAAAGGATTTTCTGTTGTCGCTAATTCCGTCCGCAAACTCTCTGAACTCATCCGTTCAGAGATTCAGGAAATCGCAGGGTTGGCTTATGGCGTACAGCAAGGTATAACCGAAATTACAAAGGCAATGGATAAAAATGCCACAGAAGTAACACGAGGCAACGAATTGGTTTCAACTGCTCAAAAAGACTTGGATGATATTTTGCAGGCTATAACCGATGCTGATAACCAATTGCAGGAAATTCGGGCAGCCGCCCAACGCATGGACGAGTCTCGAATGGAAGTCGTCGAATCTGTCACTGGTGTATCGGCTATTGTCGAAGAAAATACCAGTGTTACCCAACAAATGGCTGCCACAAGTGAGAATGTCCGCGACAATATGGTTACTGTTTCAACTGTTAGTTATGAAAATAATCTTATTGCAAAAGGCATCGACAAAACTGCAAACGATATGAAACAACAGGTGGATAAGGTCTTGGTTACAGCACGCGGTTTGAAAGGCATGACCGTTGGCTTAAATCTTGCACTTGGAAACTTGAACATTATCAACCATGACACCAAGAGTAAATCCATTAAAATTGCCTATTTACCCATCGCTGACCACATGGTTCTGCCCATCTCATATTTGGACCAAATAGAAAAACAACATGGCTTACCATTACAGATATTGCGTTGTGACTCATGGCCAAAAGTGGTCGACTCGCTCAAAGGGGAAGCAGATGGAGCATTAATCCTTTTACCGCTTGCACTCAAAATTGCAAAGGAAATACCGCTACGAATCATCATGCCTGTTCATCGCAATGGCAGTGGACTTGTTTTGAGCAAATCTATTAAGAATGTAAGAGACTTACGTGGTAAAACCATTGGTATCCCACATAAGTATTCTAACCACAATATTATCATTTATAAGGCATTGCAAAAAGTGGGCATACGTTATGATGAAGTTAAAGTTGTACCAACTCCCCCGCCATTAATGCCCTATTTTCTACAGCGTGGTATTTTGGATGGTTTTGTAAGTGCGGAACCTTTCCCTGAAGTTGCTATTGATATTGGCGTTGGGAAAATGGAATTTCTATCGAAAGATTTTGACCCCAACCATCTCTGTTGTGTATTGGTCATGCGTCAGGATTCATTAAAACAATCTTCTCCCGAAGTAGTCCGACTGGCGGCAACGTTAATTGAGGCGGGGCATGCTATCGAACATGACCCTCAGATGGCTGCTCACACCGTATCGCCCTTCTTTGGAGTAGACCCGCAACTCACCCATCGGGTATTGACTACTCCCGAAGGACGCATTACCTATCGAGATTTAGAGCCGCGTAAAAACGAAGTTGAAGCTATGGCTCGCTTAATGAAGGAAATGGATCTCCTACCGCATGTACCTAACATTGACACTTTACTGGAGCCGAACATTTATCAGCAAGCCATGCGACAATTGCGAAATGAATATCGCTAATTTTGTGGTAAAGGAGTAATGGAAGGTACAATATGGAATTTATGTTTTGGCTTCCCTTGTTAATTATTATCGTAGTTATTATATGGGTGATTTATTTTGTGTTGCGTTTATTCGTTTACCCATCACAAGAACGAGAAGAAAAAGCAAAACGACTACAAGCAGAAAAACAATTATATCAAATCAAATCAGAATTGAAAACGCTCTTTAAGATGCTACCCGATATGTATTTTCGCATAGATGCAGACGGGAAAATCCTTGATTATAAAAAAGGAAAAGAAACAGATACACATCTTATGCCCACAATCTTATTGGGGAAACGGGTACAAGACGTGTTTCCTCATGATGTAGGACAAAAAATTTATGACGGTATTCAGCATGTCCTCAAAACAAATACCTCATTTAATTTGTCCTACTCATTGTCCAGCGATGACAAAGAAAAGCATTACGAGGCTCGCATGTTTCCTCGTAGTGTAGACATATTGTCCGCACAACAAAATAATGAAGCCATTGTCGTTGTACGTAACATCACCATACATCAAGACTATCAAGACTCATTAGCCCAATCAGAAGAACGCTACCGCACCTTAATCAGTAACATCCAAGATGGTGTTTTTGTGATAAATAATGCCCGCTTTGAATTCGTCAATGATGCCTTTGCTAACATGTTTGGCTACACTACAGAAGAAGTCATTGGCATGCCATTTATCAGGCTGATATCCCCCGAAGATTCAGACATGGTTACAAATTACCATCGCCGCCGCCTAGCTGGTGAGGATATACCATCGAACTATGAGGCTCGTTTTTTGCATAAAGATGACAAAACATGTGTGTTCGTCAACATTACAGCCGGCGTTATAATTCTTGATGGCGAATCGTCTACGATTGGCACGGTAAAAGATATTACTGAACATAAAAAGATGGACGATTCAATTCGGAATCAAAACATGCTTTTTGAAACGCTTTTACAGGCAATCCCTAACATGGTGTATTACAAAGATACAGAAGGACGTCACATTATTGTAAACCGTGCTGCTGAAAAATTTATGGAATCTAGCCAAGATGAACTTATCGGCAAAACGAGTAGCGGTATTCTCTCTGCCCATGAAGCAGAATATGACTGGAAAACAGACCAGCAG
This sequence comes from Anaerolineaceae bacterium 4572_78, assembly GCA_002084875.1. GTDB lineage: Bacteria > Chloroflexota > Anaerolineae > 4572-78 > 4572-78 > 4572-78. The sequence goes on from NBMH01000033.1 coordinate 9,402, forward strand.
GCAATGAACACTGGACAAACAATTCATGTTGAAAATATCCATCAAAAAAATGGTAAGACATTTTATTTGGATACATTAAAAGTCCCAATTTACAACGATGAAAATAAGCCAATTGGTTTAGTGTGTGTGACGCGAGATGTTACCGAACTCAAAAAAACAGAATCGGCATTGCATCAAAATGAAGAACGGTATCGTTCTCTATTTGAAAACTCGCCAGTGTCTTTATGGCAAGAAGATTTTTCCATGCTAAAACATCACCTTGACATGCTCCAAGCAGAAGGCATCACCGATTTCGAGACGTACTTCAACGAACACCCTGAACAGGTTCTCGAATGTGTCAAACTGATTCAGATAGTTGATGTGAACGATGCTAGTTTACGTCTCTATGAGGCAAATTCAAAAGATGAACTCCTTAAGGGATTAGCTTCTATGGTTAACCAAGATACTATAGATACATTTCATGATGAAATTATCGCATTAGTGAATGGCGACACATTTTTCAGAGCGGATGTCATTATACCCACCTTAAAAGGAAACAAAAAACATACCAACATCAGTTTATTTATTCCACCAGGTTACGAAGACACATGGGAAGTCGTTATTGTATCTAGCACTGATACCACCGCTCAAAAAAAGGCTGAAATGGAACTCCGTCGATATCAAAAAGAATTAGAGGATACTTATGCCCATGAAATAGAAATCGCCCGTCAAATTCAAATTAGCTTACTGCCCACAACTGAACCTGAAATCATGGGTTTAGAAATTGCTAGTCATGCTCAAACAGCTCGCCAAGTGGGTGGTGATTTTTATAATTATTTTGTCTTTGATGAAAAACGGTTGGGCATTGTTGTCGGTGATGTGTCGGGCAAAGGAATACAAGCGGCTCTGTTTATGGCTCTGTCAGTTGGTTCATTGAGTGTCAACATGCATTCCCAAATCAGCACCTCGAATTTACTTTCCGAATTAAACAACATGCTTCATTCCCATGCCGTCCGCAGTAAGATGAACACCGCATTAAATTATGTCATCCTTGAACATCATGATGAGACTGACACATGGCATTTACAAACCAGTAATGCGGGCTTAATTCCTCCTCTAATTCGTCATGCCGATGGACAGGTAACATGGTTAGAGATAGGTGGTCTTCCGTTGGGGATTATGGAAAATATCGAGTATTTATCGTTGCAACAAACTTTGCATCCTGGCGATATTATTATTTTAAGTAGTGATGGAGTGGTAGAGTCGATGAATGAACGCGGGGAATTGTATGGTTTTGAGCGTTTAGCCCAGCATGTAGCACATGCTCCCATATCATCTCAAGCACAAGACGAAACTACTGCTCATATCATGCAGAAGTGGATTTTAGAGGATGTGTATAATTTTGTAGGTACTGCCGAACAGCATGATGATATTACCTTAGTTGTGATTGCAGTTAAATTCTTAGATTAGACTGTAGCGTCAAAGCAAGCTTTATCGCTCCAGGGATTGTTTGTCATAATAACTCCTCCTGCATGGCTTCGGGGATAAGTTCCCGTTCAGCCTGTTTTAATGTTGTCAACACACCTGGCTTTTTGACCGTTTCGCCATGCAACAAATCCTCAATCGTCAAGATTTGTATTTTGGGATAATAGCGGTCAAACGCATGCCAATGATATTTACCAATCGCCATCGATTCTAGATTCATGTCATGCGTTGCTGAGTGCAGTGTCACAAAAACTCCCATGACCGCATGCTTCTCACGCTCGACTGTGCCATGCAAATCCCGAATATCACGGCTGGAAACTTTGCCACTTTTCACCTGCACAATGATTTGCTTATCTTTGCCCTTGCCCTCGCTAAAAGTCATGATACCATCAATGCCAGTATCTTTTCCCTTTTTGCCATGCTTACTTTTGCACTTTGCCCCATAAGGTCGAGCAGGCAATAAGCCCAATGCCCACCATTGAAATTGATAACGGTCTTGCTTTGCCAAATACTTCGCTTCTTGCATGGTAGTCGGTTCGCCGATAAGGTTGTAATCCTTGCCCGCCTCGATTTCAAATGCCCCATGCAAACGGTTCTTTATCAAGGCAATCGCCAAATAGGTGATGTCAATGCCAATCCATGTCCGCCCCAACGACTGAGCAGCATGCACGGCGGTACCACATCCACAAAATGGATCCATGACCACATCACCTTCATTACTGCTGGCTTTGATTATGCGTTCCAAAAGGGCAAGCGGCTTTTGCGTGGGATAACCAAGACGTTCAGCAACGCTCGCTTGTAAGGAATTTATATCTACCCACCAATCCTCTGGTATTTTACCCTTATCCAAATAATAGCGATAAACCTTACCTGTTTTTTTGACAATTTTATCTTGATATGGTCTACCATCCTCATCAATGCCTAGTTTTCCTCCTCTACTTTTTACGCCTGTGTCTCTTGGTATTCCTATGCTATCTCCATTAAAAGTCCAAGTTTTACCTTTTGAAAAAAATAGTATTACGTCATGTTTTCTTGCATAGCGGGTTTTACCTTTACCACCATGACTGTAACACCACACAATCTCATTTAGAAAATGTTTCGCTCCAAAAATCATGTCCAAAATGATTTTCAGGTAATGACTTGCCGTTGGGTCGCAATGCAAATAAAGCGAACCTGTCGGCTTGAGGATGCGGTGTAATTCGAGCAATCGATTGCTCATCATGACTAGGTAAGCAGTCATTTGATTGCGTCCCATGGTATTAACAAATGTCTGCAACTGTTGACCTAATTCGTCGTCATACCGTACCATTGCTTGAAACTCATCTTCGGTCTCAAAACTCCAATGCCATGTATCTTCAAAGGCAATAATTTGAGCCGTGCTGTCAAGTCCGCTCTCATCTTTATACAACACATTGTAATTGCGATTGGAATTAAACGGCGGGTCAAGATAAATCAAATCGACCGACTCATCGGCGATATATTCTTGCATGACCGTCAAGTTATCGCCATAAAAAAGCGTGTTTTCACGAATTGCTTTTTGTCCCATGTTAGACCTAACCCCAGGCCCCTCTCCTACAAGGTGAGGGGAGTTTCGTGTCCCCCTCTCCCTGTGGGAGGGGTTAGGGGTGGGGGATTAATCTCAAAAACACGAAACCCTTGATTACCGAAACAATAAATCACAAACTGCGAAATTCGAGCTTCGGGATATTCCTCTTTCAAGCCTTCCACATAACCCGCAATTTGTTTAGTGTCTTCATCCTG
>NBMH01000202.1 GCA_002084875.1 Anaerolineaceae bacterium 4572_78
AATGATTTAGGTGGCTAAAGAAGCATTGTAATGATGGACAAAATACCAAATAGCCCCAATGTGATTTGACAGTTTCTTTGAAAAGGATAAGGTCTTTCTCACTATACGAGACACCCTTTGACGTAAGATACAATTAAAGCGTTCTATATGGTTTGTTTGACCATTCCCTTTGCCTATTGCTTTATGCCGTTTTGTTGGTAATATTTCTTCATATGCTACCAAAAGTCAGTATAACACACTGCATTATGTATACAGGACTACCCTACCATTTTATGGAGCGTCAAAACTCGAGCGTCAACGCTTGCTTTGTCCCTCCTTGACAACTCACATCAATGGAGGGCGTGTGTCACATATCATCGAAAGAAAAAGCATGTGGTTAGTAATCAAATGAGCATCTTCAATTTGTGCCATCGAATTAGTAGACATAATCACACTCACATCAGCAATACTCTTCATTTTTCCACCATCACGTCCGCCCAACGCAATTACTTTAACCTGATTTTCCTTTGCCCATTCCATTGCTTTAATTATATTGGCGGAATCACCGCTTCCGCTAAAACCAATTAAGACATCATTTGGCTTAGCAAGCGGTATCAATTGTTCAACGAAAATACGACTGTAATCCCAATCATTAGCAATCGCCATGATAATAGGCATGTTATCTGTTAATGCAATACATCTAACACGAGGTTGACCTTCTTGAATAGTATTTTTGATAATATCGTTGGCAAAATGCGAAGCAGTGGAGCCGCTACCACCATTGCCGATTAAGAATATTTTATTACCATTGGCACGAGCTTCTTTTAAGATAGCCACGACTTTGTTGAAATCTTCAATGGGATAGTTTTGTAAATGTCGGATTGTTTCTTGTAGATAAGTTTCGACTAAACTCATTATTAACCTCCATCATTAGTAGACCCCGTCCCCTGACCCTCAAAGGAGAGGAGAAGTTGATGACCCCACCCCCGTCCCCTCCCCTTCAAAGGAGAGGGGAGTAAGATTCTCTCTCCCATGTGGGGGGCTAGTGGTAGGGTAAACGGTTACGTTAGATAAGCCCATCCAATAAATGAACAATCATCTTGCCTACCGTCAAATCAACGGACAAGATGACTTCGTAAGTAGCAGGAAGCAATATCTCTTGATGATTATTCTTGACTATGTAAACATCATTTGCCCCTGTTTCTACTATTTCAGCCAACGTTCCTAACACTTTTCCCATGTCAGTAATTACTGTTAAGCCAATCAGTTGATATTCATAATATGTATCATCAGAAAGTTCCTTAGCTGATTTTGTAGGTATTTGCAAATAAAGTCCCCGCAACATTTCTGCTTCTTTTCTCGTTTGGATTTCTGCAAACGTAATAAGAATACGATTTTTATGCCAGCGAGTTTTTGTAACAACATAATCAGTGACTGAATCAACCGTACCGACTTGCACCGATTTCATTGTCTCAAACCGTTCAGGAAAATCAGTAAGAACATTAACCACCATCTCCCCATGAATTCCATGTGGTTTTGTAATCTGACCTATAGCTAAAAATGGAGGTGGGGAGTTGGTAGAATATGGTATTTTAGAAATAGCGTTTAGTAATTTCACGTTTCTATAATCTCTAACGATATACGTTTATCTGTTTTAATCCCTGAAACGCGCAATAATGAACGGATAGCTTTTGCCATACGTCCTCGTTTACCAATCACTCTCCCCATGTCATCGGGGTCAACCATCAGCTCGTAAATTGTGTTATACCGACTACTCAGTTCGTCAACAACTACTGCATCAGGATTATTCACGATTGATTTTGCAATGTATTCTATGAGTTCTTTTCCAGTCATGATTCCTCGTTAATATCTTTTCTTGGCTAGTTAATTAATGTAATTATTCACTCCCCCTCATTGGTGGACCCCACCCCCGACCTCTCCCCTACAATGAGAGGGGAGTAAGATTCCCATCCCCCATATGGTGGAGCAGTGCTAGGGATGGGGTGTGAATGGTTACAAATTAATTTGGTAACGGTAAAGTCGTGTAATTTTATCCCGAAGTTGGTAATTCAACTTCGGGCATTTCAATTTCAGGTGCCTCAACTTCAGAAACTTCCGTTTCAGTAGATTCAGCTACTTTACCTTCCTTATCAGTATCCACATCGAGGTCTTCTTTGGTTAATTCACCACTTTTGAACAAATTGTATCGTTCAATGGTGCCGTGATACTTGAGTATCCGTTTCAATGAATCCGTCATTTGTCCACCAACTGATAGCCAATGGAAAAGACGTGCTTCTTTTACACTAACGGTTGGTGGGTCATTTAATGGATTATAATATCCTACGATTTCTAAAAAGCGACCATCACGTGGAGCAGTAGATGGTGCTACTACAATACGGTAGCTTGGTCGTTTTTTCGAGCCTGTTCTTCGTAGTCTTAATTTAATCATAGTACTCCTTATAAGTATATGGAAATAGGGAGTAAGAGTTACTTTTAATTTTCAACTTACTCTTATCCTAAACCAAACATATTTAATATCCCCTTGCGTTTGCGAGGGTCTTTAATTTTTTTCATCAATTTCTGCATTTGGCGAAATTGGATAATCAATTGATTGATTTCTTGAACACTTGTTCCACTCCCTTTAGCCACACGGCGTTTACGGCTACCATTAAGCAATTTGGGACGCTTGCGTTCTTTAGTGGTCATAGAATTGATAATAGCTTCGGTACGGACAAGTTGCTTTTCTGCATCTTCAGCCGACACTTGTTTGGCAATGTCACGCATGCCAGGTATCATCTCAAGAATTTGAGTAAGTGGTCCCATGCGTTTAACTTGTTGTAATTGTTTCAAGAAATCTTCAAAGTTAAAACTGCCTTCCAGTAATTTTTCAGCCCCTTCACGTGCGATTTCCTCATCAAGGGTGGTTTCGGCTTTTTCGATTAAAGTAAGAACATCTCCCATGCCTAAAATACGGGAGGCTAAACGGTCGGGATAGAAAATTTCGAGTTCATTCAGTTTTTCACCCGTTCCCATAAACTTAATTGGCACACCACTTACAGCACGAACCGATATGGCGGACCCGCCCCGAGCATCCCCATCAATTTTGGTCATGACAAGTCCAGAAATACCAACACCATTGTTAAAACCTTTAGCCACTTTGACTGCATCTTGCCCAGTCATTGCATCAACAACAAGTAATATTTCTTGAGGATTTGTCAGGTGTTTAATCTGTCGTAATTCATCCATCAACTCTTCATCGATATGCAACCGTCCCGAAGTGTCTAAGATGAGGATGTTGTAAGCACCTCTTTTAGCTACGTCAACAGACTTAGCACAAATTTTTGGTGGTGGCGTGCTTGGGTCTTCTGAATAAACAGAAATGCCCAATTGTTTACCTAGTGTAACTAGCTGGTCAATTGCCGCTGGGCGGCGCGTATCTGCCGCTACCATGAGTGGTCTTTGCCCTGAACGGCGTAAATGCAATGCTAATTTAGCCGCTGTAGTGGTTTTTCCTGAACCTTGAAGCCCCACTAGCATAATGATTTTGGGAGACCCTCCCCCTAAATTTAAGGGAGCAGATTCACCCAATGTCGCAATTAACTCTTCATGGACAATCTTAACCACCTGTTGAGCAGGTGTCAAGCTTTTTGTGACTTCTGTTCCGACAGCTCTTTCTCGAATACGTGTGATAAAGTTTTTTGTTACTTTGAAATTGACATCTGCCTCTAACAAAGCTAATTTAACTTCTCTTAGAGCCGTGTTAACATCTGCCTCTGTTAAGACTCCATGACGAGCCAGTTTATCAAATACCGATTGTAATTTGTCTTGCAGATTTTCAAACATGCCGTTATTCCTTAATTAAGTTAGTTTATCATTTTAGATGAACAATGATATTTTTGCAAATTGTCGCAATTAAATTAAACATGTATGACGGACAAGATATCCGTGCTACAAATTTTCTTCATGTTCCATTGTGAACCTACAAAATTAAGTGATAGTATTGTAGCATGAATTTAATAATATGCCAAATGTACACAGCAAGCATTGTTGTTCCAGACAAAAAGCAAGCCTTCTCGAATCGCCATTTTTAGATTAATATCACCATACCTTGTTTTTATATCTAAAATCAATTACAATGCTAATAGTAATTATTCACTTCCTCTCGTTAGTAGCCCACTCCCTTGTCCCGAGAGGGTATCTCGTTCCCCTCTCCCCGTGAATCATTCACACAGGTGCAAGAATCACTGATTGAACAGACGCAATCAGATGGAGTACTGATTACTAAATTATTGGCTCACAGTGCCAGTTTTTCAGAACAAGTGCCACAAGATGTCGAAAAAATCATAGGAGAGCACATGATTGCTCAAGCTACATTAGCCGCTTATGTCGTTAGTGTAGCTGAAAAAGCAGGCTTGAGTACGGCAGAGATTACATCTTATTTGATGGACATCACCCGCAAAACTGTTCTCGATGAGCTGTGGATTACTGATTCAAACGGTTATGCTTATTTGAGGACTGCTCCCCAAATTGAGTTTACTTTTAATCCCGACCCTGAAAAACAACCGCATGGCTATCTATTTTGGCCCCTGCTCGTTAATGAAGTGGAATCTGTTGCTCCAGAAGCATGGCATCGTAGTCTTGATGAGGAACTATTCAAGTATGCTGCCGTTGGTGGTGTTGACCAAGCTCGCATTGTTCAGGTGGGCTCTAAAATGATGTTTTTACAAGAATTACATGCGGAAGTGGGATTGAATCGGCTAATCGAACATTTTTTGCAAAGCGAACGTGTAGAAGCAATTTGGATTGTTAATCGTGATACTGAGGTGCTATCGGTTGGGATTGATAAAGGCTTACCCATCAGTCAAGATATAAAAACGACCGATTACGAATATTTGCAAACCGTGATTCAAGATGGACAAACTACTCATTATCATGAAGAAGAAACATTAAAAGTTGTTACACCTATCATTAACGATGCAGGACAAATTACAGGAGCTGTTTTGGTATACTTGCCTTTGTACCAGTTTGAGATGCCATTTTATGAACCTGTCGGCACGGTCTCCATCATCATCATCATGACCATGTTCGTTGGATTTTTAGCCATTCAACGTTGGTTGACGACCGAAAGTGAAAACCTTGAAAAAGAGTTGCCCATTCTCTTTAATCGTTCTGATTCGGCTGATAACGCCAACTTTATCGCTCCAAACTATACCGCTCCAGGACAAATAGCTTATGTAAATTTACAAAACAGTGAACGAAGATATCGTGCCTTTTTTGAAAACTCCAATGATGCCATTGTCGTTACTACAACTTATGGTAATATTATTGATGCCAATCCCGCTTACTCAATTTTGATAGGCTACACCAAAGAAGCCATGATGCACCTTGATATTCAAGATACATACACCAATCCGAATGATTATTTGTTGTTTAAGGAAGAATTAGAAAAACATGGTTTTGTAGAAAATTTTGAGGTAAAATTGCGTCGCCGAGATGGCATGCAAATTGATTGTTCTCTTAGTGCTACTGTACAACGAGAAGATGAAGATAACATTCTTGGCTATCAAACCATTATTCGTAATATCACCGAACGAAAACAAGCGGAACAACGCCTACGCGAAAGTGATGCCCGCATCCGTGCCATTGTGGAAACAGCTGCCGAAGGAATCATGACCGTTGACGAAAATGGCATAATTGAGATGGCTAATCCTGCCATTGAAGAAATGTTTAGTTATCAAGCACATGACATGGTCGGACAAAATGTTACTATGTTGATACCCATACCTGACCAGCAACCACTTGAGCAGTTTTTTCGATTTTATCGCCAAACACGCGAGGCAGGTGGGTTACGTAGTGATGGTACCATGTTCCCCTTAGAGATGACCATAAGTGAAATGCATCTTGGTGACAAACGCATATTTACCTGTCTTATGCATGACATCACAGAACGAAAGGAGTCGGAAATATCGCTTGAAGCTGCCCATGATGAATTACGCCAACATATTGCCGAACTGTCCATGTTCAATCACATTGCTCGCTCTATTGCCACCATGCCCGATCTGCAAAGTGTATTGGAAATTGTCAACGAGACAATGGTTCATCTTTTTGATGCTGGTAATAGTGGAGTGGCACTCCTAAATGAAACAGGCAAAGAATTAACTGTAGTTGATGACTACGCCCACCATACCGATATATTAAGTACAATTGGTGTCAGGATATCATTGATATCACCCCAATCCATTCCACACAAAGAGGATGAGTCTGTGGTAGGATATACGGTAATAGAAAATCTTAGAACGGGTGTACCAACTATTATTCCTAATGCTCAAACTAATCCTTTAGTAGATCCTGTTCGCCAACTATTACGTACTCCTCAAGTATCATGCCTTATGATTGTACCACTGCGAGCACAGTCTCAAACGATAGGTATCATTTTTATTTCTACTGACCAAGAAAAACGCCAATTTACTCCTGATGAAGTAGCCCTAGCTGAAACAATCGCGGGACAAATTGCTGGCACAATTGAGAATACAAAATTATTTGATGAGGTCAACCGTGAAAAACAACTGTTTGAAGCCATGATGTTAAATAATCCCATTGCCACTATTATCATTGACTCAATCGGCACGGTTGATACATGGAGTCCAGCCGCAGAACGCTTGCTAGGATTTTCTACCGAAGAAGCAATTGGAGCAAGCATATTTGATTTAGCTATAACTGAAGAAGCCCGCGATGAAATGATTAACCAAATCGCTAGTTTAACGCATGGCAATCTAACTTCTGGTATTACTCAATTAGAACGGAAAGATGGTGAACTGGTGGACATTGAGTCGTTTGCTGTTCCTGTTACTGTGGATGATGAACAGGTTGCTAATTTGATACTTTATCATGATATTACCCAATTTAAGAAGACGCAGAAAGAACTCCGCCTAGCAAAAGAATCAGCTGAAGCAGCTAATACTGCTAAAAGTGAATTTCTTGCTAACATGAGCCATGAAATTCGTACCCCATTGAATGCCATTATCGGTTTGACAGGACTCTTGCTGGATACTCCCTTAACTGATGAGCAACTTGATTTTGTATCTACTGTGCGGGCAAGTGGGGATGCTTTGCTAACTCTTATCAATGATATTTTAGATTTCTCAAAAATCGAAGCAGGTAAATTAGAATTAGAAGAATATCCATTTGATATTTATACCTGTGTTGAAGAATCCCTTGATTTAAAGTTGCTATTTTCAGCGACATTTCCCGACTACGGCAAGTTTTAGTCAACTTATTGAGCAATGCCGTAAAATTTACCGAAAAAGGAGAAGTTGTCGTTTCAGTGGATAGCAAAAAAATAGAAGATGTAGATGCAGATGAAGAAATGTACAAACTTCATTTTGCGGTTAGAGATACTGGGATTGGTATTCCCGAAGACCGCTTAGCTCATCTTTTTAAGTCGTTCACTCAAGTTGATGCCTCTACCACTCGCAAATATGGCGGTACGGGATTGGGTTTAGCCATAAGCAAAAAATTAAGTGAATTGATGGGTGGGGAAATTTGGGCTGAGAGTGAACTTGATGTAGGGTCTACCTTCCATTTTACTATTACTGCCAAATCTGCCCCAAGACAAGGCAAAGAAATACTTGATTTTGATAATGCCTCATTAGTGGATAAGCATGTATTGATTGTTGATGATAATACCACCAATCGCCAAATATTGACTAGCCAAGCAAAATCTTGGGGAATGATTCCACAAACTGCAGATTCTGGTTTAGTTGCTCTTGAACTCCTCAAGGCAAAAGAAAATAAATTTGACCTTGTTATTTCTGACATGCAAATGCCTGAAATGGATGGGTTGATGTTAGCTCAAGAACTCCGTGACATACCTACTTTGTGTGATTTGCCTTTAGTCATGCTGACATCATTAGGGTTTCAGATTGACAAAGAAGCTACTAAAAAAGTTCGGTTCTCTGCATTTTTAACCAAACCCGTTAAGGCATCTGCTTTGTACGAAAATCTCATTAGCGTTTTTGTCAAGCAACAAGGTAGAAAAAAGAAGTCTGCCGAAGAACCCTTGCTTGATGCCAACATGGGCAAACGTCACCCTCTTCATATTTTGGTTGCAGAGGATAATGTAGTTAATCAAAAAGTAGCCTTGCGTACTTTGGAGCGATTGGGCTATCGAGCAGATGTCGCCGCAAATGGACTTGAAGTGTTGCAATCTCTTGATAGGCAATCGTATGACGTAGTGTTGATGGATATTCAAATGCCTGAAATGGATGGCTTAACCGCTACACGATATATACGTGAAAAATTTCCAGCTGAAAGCCATCCTCGTATCGTGGCGATGACAGCAAATGCTCTCACTGGTGACCGCGAACGATATTTGGAGGCAGGCATGGATGATTATGTTAGCAAGCCCATCCGCCCCAATGAACTTATACGTGCTTTAGAGGAATCATCGCCTCTAATTGTCAGCCCACGCCTCTCCGCACCCTCCCATTTAAGGAGAGGGGAAGTTGATGACTCCACCCCCGACTCCGCACCTTCAAAGGATAGTGGGTTGCTTGATATTATATCCTCTGATGAAAACAGAGATAGTCCTCCAATTGATTTAAGTTCTATCTCAGGCATGCTCGGGGGGGATGCGGAAATGTTGGCTGATCTGATTTCTACTTTTATTGATGACACACCACACCGCCTGGCTGATATGCATCAAGCACTTAATAATACTGACCCCGACCAACTTTATGTGGCCGCTCACACTTTAAAATCTAGCAGTGCCAATTTTGGTGCCCTCCAAATGTCCGAAATATGCAAACAAATCGAAGCTATCAGTAAAAAAAATAATTGGGAAGAATCTAAAAAAGCAGTGTCAGCCTTAGTAGCCGAATATCAATTGGTTGACACGGCTTTACGAGCAGAGTTGTTTGCTCTTGAGGAGGGACTGTAAACTCCCGTGTTGCCATCCCCTGAAAAAGCTTGCTTTTTCTGTGTTCCCCTCTCCCTGTGGGGGAGGGGCTGGGGCGGGGGATTCGACTTAACGACGCAATAGCACAAAATACCAACTCTTGGATTCTGTACTGACAGGTATAGAAATAACGTCAGATATTTGTCCTCCTCCACCATCAACCGCATACAAATTCCATGTACCTGTTTCATACAATGGCGGTTCAAATGTCACGTTTCCTGCCTTAACAGAACCTTGCATGCCGCTCATCTTACAAAAGTCATAACAACTCGGAGAACTGACATGGTGTACCCCTGAAGGTGTATGGTCACCAATTATCTTCAAATCACCAATGGGAATGTTGTTACCATCCGTTAGGGCAAAAAACATAATTAACCATGAGTTGGTAGATGGAAAACCCACTGGTCCCTCTACGATTTTAAACGGATACGAAGGTTTGGGTGTTGGCGTTGGCGTGGAGGTAGCTACTGGTGGAGGAGGTACAGATGTTGCTGTTGGAGGAGCATGTGGTGGTGGTTTTAGTGTCGGACGGCGTGTTGGGGTATCTGCTGGGATTGGTGTATGCGTTTCAGTTGGAATCGGTGTCTCAGTCGGAATCGGTGTTTCAGTTAGAGTTAATGATGGTTTTGGCGTTAAGGTGATAGTTGCTGTAGCAGTATGGTCAGTTGTTGGCGTAAAGGTCGGACGTGTCGTTTTTATCGGCGTGACCATCGCCACCACTTCATCACTTCCAATGTCAGCTATTTGTTCTCGAACGGTGTCCGTTATTCCACACGCCAAACATATTGTTGTCAGTAAGATAATTAGTGTTATTTGTTTTTGTATGTTTTTCATTTTGTTTGTTAAGTTTAGAAATCATGCATCACCAGGACATCAAGCAAACTGTGTGTTGTTTGGAACTGTCCTTTGCTTTATCCAATTAACCAATCCCTTCGCCTCGATGATTTCCATTAGTTTAGCGGGTAATGGGACAAAAGTAAAATCTTTGTCATTGACCGTTACCACACCATTTTCAAAATTGACCACTACTTTATCACCATGATTGTAGTAATCAACCGCTTCAGGTATGACGATAATTGGCAAACCTTGATTTATCGCTGAACGAAAGAATATTCGGGAAACCGATTTGACTATAGCAGCTTTCACTCCTGCAAATGCCAAACCAACTGATGGATGTTCACGAGAACTACCACAACCAAAGTTATGACCGCCAATGACTATATCGCCAGGTTGTACTCGTTCGGCAAAGCTATCATCAAATCCTTTGAATAAATGCGGAATAATTTTTTCAGGCTCGGCACTAAGGATGTTATAAGTCAAGTTACCTGCAAACATTTGGTCGGTATTGAGATTATCCACATCATCATAGTCCCACACACAATTAGCATAGCGGTCATCAGTTGCCTGAATGTCAACCGTTTTGCTTTGTTCTTTTTTATAGGGATATGTCTCCATTCCTTGTTCGTCTCTAGGGTCAGTGATTTTGCCATGCAAGGCTGACATGGCTATCGTCGCTGGGGAGCCAAGATAGATGCTGGCGTTTTTATTACCCATTCTGCCAAAGTTACGATTTGCTGTCGAGATGACATTACAATTATCGGCGGGGATACCTTGTCCTGTTCCCAAGCACGGACCGCACGACGGAGTTAGGATATTTGCCCCTGCTTCCATCAATGTGGCAATGAAGCCTTCTTTCATCGCTTGCAGATAAATTTTCTTTGAGGCAGGGATGACTAAAAGCTGAAATCCATCTGTAACATGCTTACCTTTGAGAATTTTCGCCGCGATTTGCAAATCATCCAATCGCCCATTGGTGCATGTACCAATTAAACCTTGCTG
>NBMH01000034.1 GCA_002084875.1 Anaerolineaceae bacterium 4572_78
CCGCCTCGCCCCACATCAAATTGGCTAGAAGGTGAAATTATTGCCGATGTTGTTTATTTAGAGTCTCCTTCTAATTTACCCGTTGGGGATTATCCTATAGAAGTTGGTTTATACAATGCGGCTGATGTCAATTTTTCTCGTTTGACCGTTGTGGAGCAAAATACAGATTATGTGATTGTGGCATACGTGGTTAAGTTACCATGATTATTGTATTCTTCAGTAACTCTAAAATTTCATCATCAGCAAAATTACGAGCAAATTTTATTATTTTGTCCATGAATGGGATGTATTGCTCATCTAATTTTCTAATGCGTTTGGCTTCTACTTTAATCTCTTGCATGTCTCCCATCATTGCCAGGTGATGCAATATTTCCAATTCATCAGGAGGCGGGGCAACCAAATGTTCTTTTTCCACAGGAACAGCTTGTCGAATCAATAATTCAGGGTCAGTAATATTATCCTTGACATGTTCTGTAGTAGCACTGTCGAGGGGAATGGTAAATTTCATAGTTGTTCCTCTACCTATCTCGCTTTCTGCCCAAATTTCCCCACCATTTTTCTGCACCATCTCTTGACAAATAATCAAACCTAAACCTGTTCCTTGCTCTTTATTTGTGCCAATTGTACTATGATGAACATCAATCATAAATAATTTATTTACCACATCAGGCGGCATGCCAACTCCTGTATCAGATACCCACACCTCTACAAAATCTTTGAAGATTGGGGATTTGTTTTTATCATTTGTGTATTTACTGTCCATGATTCTCACGCTAGATTGAATAATAATACTTCCCCCATTCGCAGTAAATTTGAGTGCATTTGAGGTTAGATTTCGAATAACGGTATCAAGCATGTTGGAATCAGCATAGACATAAATATCCGAAGAAACCTTGCTTTGTAAAAGTATACCTTTACTTTCTGCACTGGCTGTCAATAGTTCAACCACCCCTTGTGACCTATTCCGTAAGTCTAGCTTAGCAGGTTCAAACGGCACATGCCCGCGTTGCATTCGCGACCATGAGAGTAAATTTTCGAGTAAATTATACACATTTTTAGCAGAAGTGTTAATAGACATTGCCATCTCAGAAATTTCATCAGGGTGACTCTCCATGTCAACCATAATTGGTAACAATTCGGTCATGCCTAATAACGGTTGGAATGGACCCTTTAAGTCATGGGAGATGATAGAGAAAAATTTATCTTTACTGGCGTTAAGTTGAGCGAGTTGATTTGCCTTTTCAGCCTCAATCTTATGCAAATCTTTTTCAACTTCATACATGCGTGCATTCCGAATGGCAATGGCAATTTGATTTGCTAACATTTGTAAAACAACATCATCATCACTATCAAATGTATTCACATAATCACTCTGTATATCTAAGACACCGATAATTTCATGTCCAATTCGTAATGGGACAATAAATTCAGATTTCGTATGGGGAAGCTCCTCTAAACCAAAGTAATTTGCATCTTGGCTGACATCATTTGATAAATAATGTTTTCCTGTGCGGCATACGTCGGCAAAAATACTGTTACGAACTGTATCAAATGGAACACGAAACCCTGATTTTAGAATTTTGTCCCCTGTTTGCTCTGTAGTGACACGAAGCTCAACCGATTTTTTATCATTGGTCAATAACCACACTCCAACAAAATACCCTCCAAATTCTGCTCCAATCATGTTCACAACTTCGATTAGTTCAATCAACAGTTGGTCAAAGTTTAGAATGGCATTCAAATTTTCACTTAACATTGCCACCATTTGCAAGCGATGAGTACGTAGCATGACTTTCAGTTCAAGGGAATCAACCAAATCACGCAATTGGGTAGCCATGTGATTAAATGTGTGAGCTAACACACCAATTTCGTTTTTGGTTTTAACCTCTGCCTGTATGTCCAGATTACCTTCGGCAATGGCTGTAGCCACAGCGGTTAGGTCGGTGATAGGGCGGGTGATATAATTTGTGATTATCAGGGCAATACCAATTGAGACGATAATGGCAATTATGCCTAGCCCGCCATTAAACATGGCAAAACGGTTGACATTTTGTAATGCCTCTGATTCTGCACGTTCTGACAAAAAGACAACACGCAGATCAGGTAGCCAGCGATATGCTCCTACAACTCGAACCCCGTTATAATTTTCGTAAATCCCTTGTCCATTGCGGTGTTCACCATCGGTTAAGGCTCTGTCTATTCCTGCCGAATTTGCCAATTTGGATTCTGGTTCAAAACGCAAGTCAGTAATAAATGACCTGTCATCACTAACCAAATATGCCTCACCTGTTTCGGTTGTATCGGCTCGCGTCAAGACAAATTCTGTCATGGTCAAAATGTCAAGTCGTCCTATCAACATGCCGATAAATGTGCCATGCTCATCAATAATCGGCATGGTGACGATTGCCTGATGACCACCATGTAAAGGATTGAAATATACATTTGAAATGGAAGGAGCTTCTTTTCCTTGCTGAAAACTGGATTGATGACGATAGTTTTTCCCTAAATTTTCGTTATTTGTACTAAGAACAACTTTTCCCTTTTGATTGATGACAAACAGTTCCATGAATCGTCCTTGCGGGGCAATTTCAACGGCGAATCGGTCTAACAGTTCTTGATATGCTTCCAAATCAGCCCCCTCTTCATTATTGTTTTCTATTAACAATCTTTGAAGTTGTGTAAAATCATACGGACTATTGACAATTACACTGAGGTTATAAATCCGTTCGTCCAGCCAATTATTAATCGCTTGTTTGTTCAAGACTACATCGGCAACCAGTTCGTCTATCACCAAACTTTGCGAGGTACGAAGTCCAAATAAAACACCTGCCGATGCCATTAGAATGACAATCAGCATGGAGAGTGAGACAAATGCAATAAGCAATGTCGTTCTCAAACTACGTAGTGAAAGGGATGAAACATTATTTTTTGGAATTATTTTTTGTAGTGAATGTTCCATTTTATGCTCTGTAGACCAAACAAAATCATAGGAATCAGCCGTTGGAAGCCCCGACTTCTAGTTGGGGTTATTGACTTTAAGTAATCTCCTAAGATATCTACGGTCTGCTATTTTTGTAAATTACAACAAAAGAAAGTAACAAATAACATTCTGAAAATACAAAAAACAGAATATGAGAAATTTGACAAGCCAGGAGAAAAAGTATACCATAGTAACAAGAACTCGTCAAAAAGTGAAGAAAAAATGAGGAAATGGGTTGGGGTGATTATTTTTTCGCTTCGCCAATCGTAGCCAAAATCCATCGCTGTCAAATATAAAACTTTTGCTATGTCATTCAACTCGGATTGAGTTAGCTCTTTTTCATATCGTTTATTTTGGCTTTGATTAAGAATTTGTCCCTTGACCCGCGACTCGGTGTACATCGAGTTGGCAATACCTAATTTACCATTTTCTGTTGGGGTCATCAGCGTATCATCAAACGGAATTTCTAAAAACTGACACATGCTTAAAAGTGTTTCCTTTGGTTGAGAAACCAAATCCTCATATCGCAAAACCAGATAGCGGTTAGAACCAAGTTGCCTTTGATTAGCGGTGGCAGTTTGCATAAGTGTTTTCAAAAGTTTAGCTTGCCCAACCACTGAAAAATTTTTTCTATCTAAGAGCATGGCTACTTTTTTGAGTGAAGCAATATTTGGCAACGGATTCCTAATCACATGGATAAATTTGGCATGAGGGTATTTTCCTGTTAGAATAGTGGTGTGTAGCTCATTGTGAGGTGTTTTTTCCACCCAGTGCTTGACATGTTTGGAACGATTGGGATTAGCCAGGTACAAAGCCCGAACCACACAAACAAACACATCATGGGTAGTCTGGCTTAAGAAAAAATTTAAATGTTGTAAGAACTTTTCAAAATGTTCATTTTCTTGTCCTAAGAACCAGAACGGTGCCTTTCCTGAGGGGTTAATCAACCTTTGTATCCAATGTTGAGCTATATCATCAAACTGTTCATGAGTCCAACGATTGAGATGCCGAATGTAATGAGAGTCACCAGGCATGACAAACAAATTAGGATGCCCATCTAAAAGTTGGGTTATGAGCGTTGTCCCTGATTTCATTGAGCCACATACAAAAACTGGCTGGTTAATAAAGGAATGAACGGTATTAATTTCATTTGCATCAGGGCGAAACTCATCAAAATTAATTGACCCCAACATATCAGCAACAAACCTATTAATGGCTTTGACCAGTTCATTATAGATTTCATTCCGAATAGGATAAACTTCTGCTCTCTTCTCAAGCAGATGGGTGATATTTTGAACAGTTGTTTTATAGTTATGGTTTGATGACATTATATTTATGTAATGTGATTTGCTAATGAAACATAGTGCCCGTTCACAAAACTTTACCTTCTTCTGTGATAATTTGTTTGAGACATGGTTTACAGTATTCCAACATGACCAAATCAACCTTAAACTGGTATGAAATATCGTACAATTTGGCAACTACTGTAGAACACATCTTATCATAAATATCCCATGTTGCCAAATCCACATCTGATGTGTTAGAAATCCAAAGCCCATGCACTAACGATCCAAACACGGCAACTTTGCTTGCCCCAAATTCATTTTTGAATTAGGAAAAGTAATCTATCCATGTCCTATGCCGAGTCGCACTCCAACTCCTTTATCCACATGTACTCATACCCCTACTACTGTTAAAGGTTCTACACCAACCCACAAAATAACAAGGCATAGCTGGCAAGGTGGGGCTAGGCTTTAATTCAAATTTAGCTGGACGACCCGCCATTTTCCAACACTTGGTGTTATTTTTGTGTTTTTTTGCATTTTAAGGTATAATAGTGACGATTATGCTTGTTTGGGTCACTTATAATGTTTGGATTAGGCGCATATAAAAGTCTTCGTTCCGAAAATGCTTGAAAAACAGATACAAAAAGGTAAGGGCTGGTTTGATAATGCTTTGAACAGAGAAAACAAAGTAAGTGTAGCTGGCAATAGGGTTGTGTTTTTCTCTTGGCACTTGTTTTTACTGTATTTTATAGCCATGTTTGTGATGTTGCTTTGGATAAGCATCACTATGACACTGGAATTCCATAAGGTGATGTATATTGCACCTTTAATTTTGGTTTTTTTAATATTGCACTCTTTAGAAAAAATGGTTGTGTCTGACAATACACAACTACAAAAACTATTCACTGTTACAGATAATGGGCAGGCAAAAGTTCATGATATTGTAAGGTTTGAACGCCCTAAACCTATCTGATGCCTGCTTTTTCCAATTCTTCTCTTTTCGTCTATTTTGATTAATTCATGGATAATGGCATATACCCTGCTTCAAATTAACAACATATGGCATAATCCTTCTGTTATACAAGGCAAAATCGTTGACTGGAAAGAGGGGTGTACGCACAGAGATTTACTTAACTATTGACATCTATGAGGCACGAGTCCTGACAGATAAAGGACTTTCAGGGCGGGCTAGGCTACCTAAACGCTATGAAATCAGTACATCTGGACGCATTCCTCAAGGAGTTGATATAAATGATGAGGTCATTTTGATTGTATCTTACGGTCATGCCTTTGCTTTTGTGGATTTTAATGAACCATAACGATTTACAAAAAAAGTGTCCGATTCCCAAAAACAACATTTGAATTGTAGCAATCGCATTGGAGCATG
Source organism: Anaerolineaceae bacterium 4572_78 (assembly GCA_002084875.1). Classification (GTDB taxonomy): domain Bacteria; phylum Chloroflexota; class Anaerolineae; order 4572-78; family 4572-78; genus 4572-78. The sequence continues at coordinate 5,654 of NBMH01000034.1, forward strand.
CATTGACTCTGCTAGTCCTCGGATGAGTCGGACGAGACTATTCGGGCGGCTAATTAAGTTTCGGGTAGCTTGCCTGCCGCTAATCCTTAGCGTTAGCAGGCATTATTGCGTTTTGTAATTTTTAGTATACACATGCAAGATGTCATGTGCTACATGGGGAGAATATTAAATATGTCTAATCCACAATATTCAGTTATTGCACCTGTTTACAATGAAGAAGAAACACTTCCTGAATTTTACCGTCAGATAAAAGAAACCATGGACTCGACTAACGAGTCATGGGAAATCATCTTAATCAACGACGGTAGCCGAGACCGCTCATGGGAAATTATGCAGGAACTGCGTAAAAATGACCCACGAGTGAAAATCTTAAGTTTTGCCAAAAATTTCGGACATCAACCAGCCGTAACTGCTGGTTTGGATTTTACTATGGGAAACGCGGTCGTCATGATTGACTCCGATTTACAAGACCCTCCTTCTGTCATTTTGGATATGATTGTCAAATGGAAGGAAGGCTATGACTTAGTATATGGAGTACGGTCAGAACGAAAAGGGGAAACATGGTTTAAGGAAGTAACTGCCAAACTTTTTTATCGCATCATTTTCCATATTACCGATGTCAACATTCCCCTTGATACAGGTGATTTCCGTTTGATGGATAGAAAAGTGGTCGATGTATTGCAGAGCATGCGAGAACGTCACCGATTTATTCGAGGCATGACTGTTTGGATAGGCTTCAAACAAGCAGGAGTAGAATATGTCCGTGAGGAACGATTTGCAGGTACAACAAAATATCCATTTAAAAAGATGTTCAAGTTTGCCTTAGATGCCATTACCAGTTTTAGTTATGTCCCTCTCCAAATCGCAACTTATTTTGGTTTTAGTATTGCTGGCTTGAGTGCCATTGGTACACTATTTGTCGTTTATGCTCGGTTGTTCATGATAAACCATGAGTTTACGGGGCAAGCAACCACGCTTGTAGCAGTATTGTTCTTGGGTGGGATTCAACTAATTACATTGGGCATAATGGGTGAATACTTAGGACGAATTTACGACGAAGTAAAAGGTCGTCCCCTGTATGTTGTTCGGGACATGCAGGGCTTTGAAGATAGCCATGTGGCTGAAACATATTATCGCAGTTTGAAACATGTGCAGTGAGGTGCACTATAATGTCAATATTACACAATACTAAACCATACATAACTACTACCCGCCATGCCTACGATGTTTTCTCAGGCACATACGATGACACATATCAATCACCAAGTGAACTTGCTCAAAATCATGTGATTTTTTCTCTAATCAAGCAAGCACAATGTCATCAACCCCCCATACTTGATTTGGGATGTGGTACAGGATTATTCTTGGAAATAATTTCTCTCAAGCAAAAAGAGTATGTAGGAGTTGATATATCAGGAGGGATGTTACAGATAGCCCGCCGAAAATTTCCACATAATACATTTTTTCAAGCAGACATGACAAACTTACATTTTTTACCTTCACAATCGTTTCAAAGTATAGTCATTCTTTTTGATGGTTTTACTCATATTATCAATCCAAAAACAGTGGTGATGGAAGTTTATCGTCTCCTAAAGCCAAGTGGCCATTTTTTTGTTATGACGTTAAGTAAACGATTTTCTCGTACACCTATCATTGCTCGTGAGCTAAACATGATTATCCCACATCGTTTGTGGGATGCAAATAGTTTACGAAATGAGTTTGACATTTTTGATAATGTTCAAGTGAAGGGAATGCATGTTATACCTCATTGGTGGTTTAATGATTTACCGTACATGTTCATGTATTTATATTTATTATGTGAAATCACATTGATTAGCTCATATTTACCTGACTGGGGACATTATATGATTATTACAGGGTCTAAGCCTAAATTTATTTGATAATTGTTGAAAATAATGTTTTGTGATGTAAATGTAACGGTTGTGTAACGATTGCATGATATAATGGTTTAATTGTTCGTTCACTCCCACACTTGCCCTCCCCCACAGGGAGAGAGGAATTTTACTCCCCTTCTCCTCGTAGGGGAAGGGGCTGGGGGTTGGGGTCTACTGACAAAAGGGGGAGTGAATAATTACATTTAATTTCTATTTTATTTATGCCCGTCAAAATGAATTTTTGACACTACTTTACCCAAATTCTAATGGTTTAATTTATGAGCAAACAAAATCAAAATCAAAGTTCGTCTGGCAGTTCAAGCCGTAAATCTAAAACAAGGGTACGGATTCCACTGCCCCAAAAACCGCTTGAGCAATCCACTCAAATACAAAATGAGGCTGATATGAGTTCTATTACTCGTTCACCAAGTAGTATTATCAGTGGTGCCCCAAGTGATATTTTAAGTCGTGAGCCGAGTAGTATTCTTAGCCATGAGCCGAGCAGTATTCTTAGTCGTGAGCCTTCGTCATTTATGATGCAGAGGTTCAGTTTGGTAGAACCTCCCTTTGAAGGAGGGAAAGAGGGCGGCATTCCTTATCGAGGGCTTAACCCCCTTCTACCTGGACTTTTTCCTGTATCACCAATCCAAGCAAAATTAAAAGTGGGACCTGTGGGTGATAAGTATGAGCATGAAGCAGATAAGGTCGCCGACCAGGTTATGAAAATGCCGAGTCTGGGGTATGGTGTCCAACGGCAAGAAGAAGATGATGATGAACTGCAAATGAAACCCATTCTCAATTTTCAATCTTCAATCCTCAATCCTCGCATTCAACGAATAACTGATTCAGCCACACTAGAAGGACATGGTAAAGGAAAGTGGGGTGGTGGATTTTTTGGGCTTGGTAAAACCAGTTGGGGAAGATTGATTACATCTGTAAAAGAATATGAAGTTGCTCAAAATAATAACAAAAAGTTGGTTGCTTTAAACAAAATTATTGAATATAGTAATGAGTGGTTAGCTGAACCTACACGAAAGAAAAATAAAAGAGGTGATGATGCTAAAAAAGTCCAAATTGAAACATTGAAACAAGAATCACAAAAAGAAAGCACAGAACTAGAATTTAACTTAAAATATAGTACGGAAGCACTCAACAATCAAGACACTACTGCTCAAGTGGGAACCGAGTTTATCAAGCAGACTAAAAACAGAGGGTCTTCTCATACCGTTAAAGCAATTGAACAAGGCACAGAAGAAATGTATTCCACAGCCAACATGCGGTCTCGTCAACTCTACCAAGTGTTATCTGCTATCAATCAAGGTAAAGTCAAACCGAATGAAAAAACGTTTGAGACTGTAATTGACCTGCTGTCGGGTGGCTCTGGTCTGGTAACAGAATATCAAAATCTTGTCATGAATATTAAACCCAATGATGCAAATGCTCAAAATTTAAAAAAACAATTAGAGGTGGTTTTTGGTCACTGGGCAAACACACGAGGTACACCACACTCGATTGATTATATTCAAAACATGGCTAAAACGGGACAAGTTGATGAAAAATATAGTCTTTTGTTTAATCTTGGTCAAGTTAGCACTAAGAAGGTAAATGATACATTTGTTAAAGATATTGTAGAAAAATTCTTGAAAACTGATTTGATTTCTAAAGAAGAAACGGTTGGTGATAATATAGCAAGAGAAGCCGAAATTAGACAACTTGAGGATAAGTTAAATGAATTTACACAATTTTTTGTAGACCATAACTTACCTGTACCAGGCAGGTTATTTCAGGGGAAATCTTGGCGTAAACTAGCCCCATGGAACAATGTTGATAGTGACCAATTAAATCAAATCGAAAGTGCTATGGCATTTTATGAGTCGGTGATAACTGCTGGAGAACTGGTTAATCGTGGTACACAGGCTGAAAAAACTGAACTTACTCAAGCGAGAGGAGATGCCTTAATTACAAAAACCATTGATCGTCTCATAAAGAATATCAAAGCCATGCGGGGTGCCGTTCGGACATCATCCGAAGAAGAACAAGGAATTGTTACTTTTGTCAATCAATGGAAAAAAGAAACTACTGTTTTAGAGAAAAAATTTGGTTTAACTCAACATACAATCGGTAAACGAGTCAGAGATGGAAAACTTATTCCCGCTAAAGGACTTGGTCGAGATACACTTAGCAATGTTTATGATATTGTGTCGGGTGAGGTCGGCAATATTTATCAAACTTATGGAAAATTGAAGAAAGATAAAAATGCTCCTGAAACACATGACTCTGACACACTAGAAATAGAACAAGCAATTGTGCTTCATACTGATAGACAAAATGTAACAACTGCTACCGATATTGAAAAACTGGCGAATGACTTGGGAAGTATCGCTCAATCCAATCCCGATTCACTGGTGAAATATTTATTGAAGTTGGCGGGTAAAAATGATTTGACCCCTAAGAATTTTTATAATTTATCAGAAACTGAAAAAACTAAAATTGTTAATGATGGTTTAGATGCTTTAGGTAAAAAGTTAGGTGTCAAAAAGGGCAAACAGTTCCGTCAAGAAAAAGGTGCCGCTATGGAAAAAATTGTGGCTATCTTCAAATTTGGTGGAGATGTTTTAGAGGAAGGACAAGGATATATTGCCATGCGTCAGGCTCTAACCGAGTGGACATATCGAAATAAAACCATGCTAAAAGCGGCAGTAAATTTGAGTGATAAAGACCGAGCCATGATTCGAGCCGATGGGGATTTACGCCGTCAAATGGCAAATGCTTTGAAAAACGACTCCAAAGATAAGGCAAAAATTGAAAATGTGTTAGGGTTCAGTTTAGTTGCAGGTCCCACAGATGCTCCGACAACACCAGGAGCAACTACCGTTATTGGTGGTAAGGATGTTAAAACAGGCAAAGACGTAGATGTAGAATCAATGACCATCTCTAAAGATGAACATGGAAACATCAATTATGATGCTATTACCAGTCATTGGGCGGGTGTATTAACCAATACCTATCATACCTTTGCCCATGACGCAATGGCGAAGGGTGTTTTAAAACGGATGGGACGTTGGATAGCGAAAGGTATTACATTTGGTACTGCCACCAAAAGTAAACCAGATACTAAAGCTCTCATGATGGTTGCCTATGAGGCTCAAGAGGCAATTCGGCAAGCGGTTGAAGCAGATGCAACGGTTCAAGATAAAACTGCTAAAGTTACAGAAGTGATAAAAACTATTACCGCCAAAATAGCTACTGTAGGTGCCATGAAAGGATTACATGCAAGGATAAAAAGCTGGTTTGAAAATGGTACCCGCATCACAGTAGGAGAAATGCTTGAAGTGGGTAAAGGAGTCATATCAGCCGATGAAGCCTATTTGACATCTATCGTTGAGCATACCAGCCCTAAAGACTTGTTAGATTATTTTGCGGATACAGAAAAATTTAATGAGCTATATATGTTATTCCAAGCAGAACTGACAACTATTAATACTTTAGAAAATAATGTTGTCAAAAGTGACCATATAAAACGAGCAAAAGATTATCACCATCAGTTGATTAACTATACACCAGGAGTCAAGCGTTCTTTTGTGCAGGAGTTACAACAAACCAAGCGAGTAAGCCATTCTACCCGTCGTAGCATCGTAGAGACTATTCAAAATAAATTAGCAGGTGCTTATGCGGGTGATAATGATTTCCAAGCAAAAATCAATGAAGTACGAAAAGGGATTGCTGGACAGGATACAAGAGAAACAACAAAAATAGGTGGTACGGAAGAAGATGTCAGTTTGGGCAGTATGAAAAAAGATGCAAATCCTACTGAATTTAAGGCAATGTCTGAAGTAATCGAAGAGCAAACCCGCATGCAAAATACTAAGGCATTGCGTGGTTATGAAGGACGAGCCTTATCAGGGAAAAAAGGTGCCATGATGGAATCGCGTGCCAATTATCTCGGAACAGGGCGTTCCATGATGGAAACTCGCACTCAAAAGGATAAAACAGGTGAGCAGGAATATGACCTAGAATTATCAAGCAAACTCAATAAACTGGCTGATACTCGTCGTGATTATGATAAGAAAACATCTGCTTTCCTTGCCTTCCGTGAAAAAGTCAAAATTATTGTTAGAACTATTGTCCAATTACTTGTATCAGCCATTGTCATAGCCGCTACGGCAGGAGCAGGTTCTGCAGCTGTAATTCCTGTTTGGTTGGGGATGATTATTACAGGTGTCAGTAAGGCAATAGAAAAGGCAATAGAATTTGGCTTTGACCCAGAAAGTGTTACCTTAGCTACAGCGGCATTTGATGTGATTAGCCATGCGATTATTAGCGGTGCAACTTCAACGATAGGTCAAGCACTTGGCACTATAGAAGGTTTTGGTTACAACTGGTTTGCGGCAACAGCAGGGTCGCGTTTGGAAGGTGCATCATTCTTACGAAAATTAGTTGAAAGAGTGTGGGTCGATGCTTATGAGAGCATATCAGAAGGTATCATTAAAGGTGTACTTAGCACCATGAGTGAAGCTATCAAAGGGGGGCTTATGAAAGGAGATGGTACCGAAGATGCCAAATCCCAAATGGAGTCTACATTGGGGCTAAAGGCATTGATGCGTACTGGAGTATTACAAATGACTCAAACAATGGGATCACTTGGCACTGCTGTATTGCGTGATGTAGCAAAATATGGTAGCCTTGAAAAAGCTAAAGAGGCAGAAGACAGTTTCGTAAACACATTCATGGGATTTGATTTACGCAGTGCGGGGTATCAAAGAGGTACAGGTGATAAAGATTGGGAATCTACTGGAGGTAAATTAGACGCAGGTAGAGGAGCAAAAGATATATGGGGTTTACAAGGATTAAAAGAGCTTGACAAAAAACAATGGTGGCAAGGGGTTGAGTATACAGTTGTTACCACTACAGGAGCTATGGTTACACAAATTGCTACTAGCCAACTAGAAATGGTATCTAAGACAAAGGGAAAAAGTGTGATGGGAGTGGGTGCCTTAGAGTCTGATGTTGGAAGTGGTGTTGGTACTGGTTTTGATGTAGAAGATATTGAGGCTCCTGATGTGGAGAATGGTGAGATTTACGATGGAGTTGTTAATAATGCTACAAAGCAATTACGACTCATTGCCAAAGGATTTATTTGCACTGCAAATAATACTCTAAAAGAAGTACATGAGCTTAACATTGAGTTACAAAACATGTCTATTGAGGAACTGCACGATAAAGTAATCGCGATGGAAGAACAACTTCAGGTGATTAATAATCTCCAAAACGGTTTTGATAATTCATTCACAAGCAAAACGATGGAGTTACTTAAACAAGCATCTGTGGGCGACCATGCTAATGTTCAAAAAACATTAAGCGAGTTTAATGCTGTGCGGCAACAAGTCAATAGTATTATTACTAATGCAGGTAATATATTGGAAACAAAAGAAACTCAACATAAAGATTTTCTCGAAAAACAACAACTTGAACAGGAACAGGAACTTGAGGAAATACGCTCCCATAAAAAGGTTCAGGAAGAAATAAAGAAACTAACGGTTCGTAATTCACCAAGTAATTCCGATGACAGGAAAAAGAAACCACGTCATCCACAAGTTTTTTCGGACCAACATGGTGGAAAAAATGTAGATAAGGAAAAACGAGCCCAATTGGTTCATCTTGCCAAAATGGATAAATTTAGGACTCTAACACGAGACCGCATAAACCAAATGTCAAATGAAGAGATTAACAAATGGTTAAAACAGTTTGGTGCAAAAAGGTAATTTACGTAACCGTTCGCCCCCTTCCCCACATGGGAGATGTGACCCCTCTCCTTGTAGGGGGGCTGGGGTGGGGTCTACTAATGAGGAGAGTTAATAATTACTAATTTACTATGAATCAATCAAAAAACACTTCTAATCATATCAATCATGAGAAGGTAGCCAAAGTCGTAAGAATGGCACAACCATACTTAAATACGGCAACAGCGACATTGTCTTTGAACAAGGAAATACAGACAGAACTCTATCGCTGGAATCAACAACTTCCTTTGGCACTCAGCATGAATGGCTATGAGCCAACCGCGTTTGGGGTCTCATTGTCAGCAATGTTGAATCGGATTACATGGCGTACAGAGGGCGAACAACCGTATTTCTTACAACAATTCCAACGATACATGGCAAATTTTGAACTTTCGCTTGAAACATTAAAGCACATGCATCATGTTTTAGAGACTGTGCAACCAAGTGAATTAGGTTCATGGATTAGTGCCTATACAGATTATTTTGAAATTGGTTGGCATATTTCACAGGACATGCCTTTGACACGTGCATTATCATACCTAGAAATCAATGAGAACCATGACGGTTTATTGTCTTGGATAAAAACCCATGACATCACTGAATGTCACCGTTTTGGTAGCTCACTTGCTCCAGGTGACATGTTAAGTGAAATACATTTGTCCATCACTACAGAAACACCCCGTCGAACCTTAGAAATTGGTTTACTACTTTTTCGTGAGGTTGGTTTGACATATCCTCCTGATGAGATTCTGTCTGCTTTGTTGCTTTCTCAAAGCACAGAAATATACGCTTCATTGCTGTTAGGTTCAGGTGGGATGGTCAAAATAGGCTTAACTTTCCCTGAACCTAGTACAGAATTTATTTTGAGGTTATGTCACAGTGTCGGTATAGAAAATGATACAAGATTAGCTTTATTTGAAGGCAGTTTAAATACGGATGGTCCCGTTTATGCTGAATTTCAATATTTTGCTGACCAGATGGATGTGGAATTGCATTACCTTATAATGTAATTATTCACTCCCCTCGTTAGTAGACCCCAACCCAACCCCTCTTTCAGTGGTTACATTTTTCTCCTGATTTTCATAACTCTCTTTTTGCTTAACTTAATAACAGTAAGAACAATTTACATAAGGCATAATGGCACGATTAACTAAACATAAAGTTGCAACTTGCCAAAGCAATCATAATATGGTAAACTGGTTATAAATCACGTAACTAAGGTAATTTTATCATTTTAGTAAAGTAAACAAATAACATAAGTGAATATATGAAAATATTAGTCGAACAATACCTTGATTTTACAACAGTCCAAAAAAAATATGCGGAAAACACTGTTATCGCTTATCGTAATGATTTGTATCAATTTATGACAATTATTCAAGATGAGATTAATAGTAGTTGGCTTAACGTAAACAATGCAATGATTAATAATTATATTATTTATTTGGAAAAAGAAGAAAAATTTACAGCATCAACAATAGCTCGCAAAGTGGCGGCTATTAAATCTTTTTTCAATTATCTTGTGGCAAAAGGCATGATGACAGAAGATGAAAATCCAACAGAGGATTTAAATTCTCCCAAAGTAGAAAAGCGTTTACCTCAGGCAATTTCCGTTGAGGAAATTAACCGTTTGTTGAATGTTAAAACATACGGTGATACCCCAAAATCATTTCGTGACCGAGCAATATTAGAATTGCTGTATGCTTCGGGCATGCGTGTTACAGAACTTTGTTCGCTGAATGTGCAAGATATTGATTTTGAAAATGGAACGGTTCGGGTGAAAGGTAAAAATAGTGGTATTCAAGAACGATTTATCCCACTTAGTGAAGAATCCCAAGAGATTATAGGAAATTATGTTAAGGATAATCGCCAGCATCTCATTCGCAGTAGAGACGACTCAGCACTATTTCTAAATCATCGTGGACAACGCTTGACACGACAAGGTTTATGGCTTATTATCAAATATTATGTACAAAAGGTAGGTATTGCAGAAAAAGTAACACCTCATACACTGAGACATTCCTTTGCAGCTCACCGTTTAAGTCTTGGTAAATCATTAGAGGACCTGCAAAAGTTACTTGGGCATGCCAATATTTCAACAACTCAAATATACACTCATCTCCCTGCATTTGAAATTATTAAGTAACGGTTCTTCTTCGTTCGTAACCGTTCACCCCCACTCCTATTCCTTCCCCACATGGGAGAAGGGGAATCTTACTCCCCTCTCCTTGTAGGGGAGGGGTCTACTAATAAGTGGGAGTTAATAATTATTTCATTATTTTTTAATCTTTTAGTCTATGGAGATATTATGACATTAAAGTACAACACATTTCAATCTATAGCTGATATCATTCGTCACCAAACTAATCATCATCCGACGATTGGTATGATACTAGGTTCAGGTATGGGGCCCCTTGCTGATGAAATTGAATCCCCGACCTTCATCCCCTACAACACAATTCCCGACTTTCCAAAATCACATGTTAAAGGACATGAGGGACGTTTGGTTATCGGTAAACTACAAGGCAAGACCGTATTGGTTATGCAGGGGCGAGTACACTTTTATGAAGGGTATTCGATTCAAACTGTAACCATGCCTGTTCGGGTTATGCAAGTATTGGGCTTGAAAACACTTATTGTAACCAATGCGGCTGGAGGCATCAATACGTCTTTCCGAGCAGGTGATCTTATGCTTATTACTGACCATATTAACATATTAGGCATGACAGGCACCAATCCGTTAATTGGTCCGAATTTTGCTGAATTTGGCACCCGATTTCCAGATATGACATCTCCTTATAATTTAGAACTGCAACAGAAAGCTCGACAAGTAGCAAAAGAAGCAGGTATTAAATTGCATGAAGGAGTTTATGCTTGTCTTTCGGGACCATCATTTGAAACACCAGCCGAAATACGTTTCTTGAAAACGATTGGTGCAGATGCCGTTGGCATGTCAACTGCTCCTGAAGTTGTGGTGGCACGACATGGAGGTATGAAAGTATTGGGTATTAGTGGTATTTCAAATGTGGTTGTTTCCCAACCGACAGAAGTTTCTGCAACTACCCATGAAGAAGTTTTGGAAGCCAGCAAGGTGATTGCTCCCAAATTGATAACTATTGTTAAGGGTGTGTTGGGTCAACTACCCACCGAGCCTAACAGAATCGATGGACTTGCGTAAGCAAGCCAAGAATGTAATTATGTATTTTAGCAGGAAATGATATTTATGGCAGATTTGGCTCTTTTTTAGAAAAATTGATTTTAAGGCAAACACAGTCATGGTAGTCGCCGTTTCTTTGTGGAACGGCGACCCCAGGCTTCCTTATATCCCACCGCTAAAGCTGGTGGGTTTTACGGGCTTTTTCTATAAAAGTAGGGCAGTATCTTGATAAAGTGGATTTATTATTAAGGTAATGATAATGTGAGTCAGTTTGTTTTATCAGCATGCCACAATAACGAAAACGTCAGATGGTCGTAGGAACACTTTGTTGGAACTACCGATTTCATGGACTCTTTTCTTCCAAAAACTCAATAGTATCAATACGGACACCACTGGAACAATCATCTGCACAGTCTTTATGAGAATAAGTACAAGTTTGTAATATTCCGTTCTCATTGAAAGATAAATCAATATAATTTTTGGAAGGATTTGTTGTAAGAAGCATATTCTTACATTCTCTGTAAAGAGTATCGATAAGCTTCAATTCAGCTCCCTCCTGATGAGTTCCTAGTTCTTCTTTTTTATTTTCACTCCATGAATCCGTGGTTCCGTCTCTATCGAATTCATTGTATTGTCTTTCAACAATTTCATTATATTTGGCTTTTTCCGTATTCCATACAATCAGACTCTCTTCTAATTTTGCTACTTCTTCCATATTGTATTCTTCTTCATCTTCATTATATCCTATTAAAAATAAAAGTATCAGACAAACAAAAATAAACAAATAATCCGTAAACTTGCCTGTTCCTTTTTTCTTTTTGGTTTTAGAATATTCAAAAAGTTTTATATTCATAGAAATCAGCCGTTGGAACCCCCGACTTCTAGTCGTGGGAGGAAAACGGAACCTGCCTCCTTTTTTGCCTTAAATCTAGTTTTCTACCCGCCCCACTTCTAGTGGAGCGGGGCAAAAAAGCTCGCTTTTTCATGTCAAAGCAAGCTTTGAACAACCCTACCACGGACCCATCCCCACATGTGAGAGTGGGGGAGGGCGAAGCAACTCCTAATGGAATAAATGATAGTACACACTTCCTAATGTATTAATAGTTGAATTATAACCATTACTTATCGTATTACCAGCCGTGTTGAGAACATTACCGGTTGCCTCATAAGCATTGTAGGCTTTATCACCAATCCAGCGGACTGTTCGGTCAATGTTTCTACCAGTATCAACACCAACATCATAAGCAAAGCTTCCTGTATCTTTTGCCCATGGGGTATAATCATCCACATACCATGTGCCTATCGCACGCCCCATCTCCTTTCTGTTTCTGTTTTTGTTCATTTCACTAGCCACATCACCAACGAAAACGCCTGTATCATACATCCATTCGCCAAAATCACGCATGGTCTGCTTTAAGCCCGTTTTGTTCATGAGATAGTTTGTGCCACAAAAGGCAACAACCGCTGTACCAATAACGGCGGTGGCTTTCCATGTAAGCGGGTTTTTAAGCACAGCCATGTTTGCCCGTCTAGCGTTTGGGTGCTGGAGATAGGATTACCGATAGCATCGTATGCATAACGTAATTCGCTGGCATGACCGTTGGCATGACTGCTGGCATAAATAACTCGTCCCACTTTATCATATTCGTAAGTTTGATATGAACCATCAGGCAGACCGCGTTGTGTCATCCGACCAATGGCATCATAAGTGTACGATATAATTTCGTCATCCTGTGTGGTACGCGTCAGGAGATTACCTTCATCATCATAAGTAAACCTGACCGTTGTTCCATCGGGATATTTTTCAGCAGTAATTTGGTTCAACTCATCATACTCATATTCGGTGGTTTCATCATTAGCATTTGTCATGCTAACTAATCGCAAAGCATTATCATAAACGTAAGATGTTGTTGCATTTAAGCCGCCGACATCTTCTGTTTGTTTGATGGGTAAACCAAAGGCGTTATATTCTATTTCTACTATTTTGTTAGTAGCACTATTTGACCTTGTGACATGACTACGATTACCTAAGCGGTCATAGCCATCATACTGTGAACGGTTGACTGTACCATTTCTATCGGTGAAAGTCTCGGTTTTACGGTTGGGGGTATAGGTATATTGCCACAGTTTATCGTCTGCATTTTTTATGCCTGTTACATGGTTAGCACTGTCATAGATGACATTAGTTCGGTATCCCAAAGCATCTACTGACCCCGAAGGACGTTGCTTTATGTCATAATCAGATTGTTCATAATTAACAATACCATCGGCTATAGTTTGAACACTTAGCATGTTATCTTCAGCATCGTAAGTAAAATCAGTTGTGACATTACGCCCTGTTCCCTTGGATTCGTAGTCAACAACCTGATGCGTTATATTACCAGCTTCATCATAATCGTAGGTAATGACCATGCCGCTTGCATCAGTTTCAGAAGTAAGCCGTCCCATATCATCATAAATGTAATGAGTTTCCTGACCTGAAGCATCAACCATTGTCAATGAATTGCCCATGTCATCAAAATCTTTCCAGATAGTTGTGCGAGCAATCCTGCCGTAATCTTCAATTACTTGTGTCGTCAGACCAGGTACAGGTTCTACACCATCAGCAAAGAGAGGTTTAGTTTGACCAAAAGCTTCATCCCCAATACCTTGTGTATAGATGTAACGAGTGACTGTACCGAGTGGGTCAGTTATTGTTTCTACCTGCCCTTGAGCATTATAGGCAAACGTACCGTTGGGGTAACGAGTTTTCCATTTTCATTCATAACAGACGGATACTGTTTTTCTATCAGATTGCCGACCTCACCTTCTGACAAAGCAAGCGTTGTCGCTCCTTGATTGACTTCGTAATCGTAGATGAAGGAATAAACATTACCCATCTGGTCAACAACACGTTTGATTTTATTGAATTGCGGTTCATAAGTATATAACTGAGTTTGAACTTGAGACATGTCGCGTTCATCAGGTGCTAAATCACATGGAAGTTGTCGGGGAAATTTGGTCACCAGGTGACATGTCATTCACCAACTGATAAGATACATCGCTAGGGGTGAAGGAATGAATTTCTTGGGTGGATGTATATCTGCCCGTAGTCGAATCATAAACTCGACGAGATGGCAGTTCGGTTTGAACTATACGCCCATGTTCATCATAAAAGTCAAGCCTTGCTATTGGTCACCACCTGTATTTATATCAGATGTAAATGTTATCGGCTGACTTGCCGTACCAACTGCATGCAAGTGACCAAGTGTTTTTAATTCGGAATTAGTTTGTCCTTTGACCACCACGCCAGGTTCAATGGTCAAAGTAACATCATCATTAACTGTGACATCACTTGTTAAAATATAAGGGCTATTGGTAATAACCCATGTTGTGGATTGAGTAATCACTCCACCAATATCAGTGCTTAAAGGTTTTGCAAAGACAGCTTGACTATTCAGGTTAAACATTCCAACAGCCATCATCACAAAACATAAACCAAATACCAACGATACAACTAAACGATTAATTTTTGCTTTCATTAACTCCACTCCTTAGATACTACGTAACCGTTCACCCCAACCCGCCACTCCCACGATCGGGGGGAGAGGGTGAGGTTTACTAAAGTAAACATATAAAAACTTTAACAAAAAGTTAGAACCTCAGCACATTATAACCTGTTTTAAGATTTAGAATTTATCTTTGAAATTCTGTTCCTTCAATTTCTATCAGAGTCATTTCTGGGGGGCAAAATAAACGAATGCGTGGAGCACTCATCCCTTCCAAACCAACACCGCGACTGACATACAATGTTGTCCCGTTTTCATCATATCGTCCCATTTCATACCGCTTACCTGTCATGGCACTGGTGATAACAGCTCCATAAAATGGAACGCGAACCTGCCCACCATGCGTATGCCCACATAGAAATAAATCAACATCAAATTTTTGCACAAGAGGCATCAATTCAGGTGAATGGTAAAGGAAAATGGTAGTGTTGTTCTTAGTTTTTTGGGCGATTAACATTTCAAATTGCTGTTCGTCATAAGGCATGTCATGGCTACAATCCATACCAAGTAAAGTCAAATTTCGCCCTTCACCTAAATCAACTTCAATCATGTCATGGCGAAGTAATCGAACATGAGAATCATCAAAGTGCTGAGAAGCTACACCTGCCACGTCAACTGGGGGGCTACCAAGTATGGCATAGACTCCGTAGGTGGCATGAATCTTGCTCAATAGACCACGAACCTGTTCAATTGAAATTGGGTCTTTGGTATAGGAAAGATTGAGATAATCTCCAGTAATGATGATTAGTTCAGGTTGGGCAGTTTCAATCAATTCCAAAATTTTATCTTCACGCTTAGTTAATCTTTCAAGATGAATATCACTGATGTGTAATATGCGAATAGGTGGAGCATTTTTTGGTAAATGAGGCGATTTAATCGTTAGATGAGTCAAATTAAGACGATGCGGCTCAAAAGCCATACCCCACAAATAGCTAATTGTTCCCATGAGTTGTAGGGCAATCATCATGGCTAAGCCAATCGTTGACTTCCAAAATGAGAATAGTAAACTTAATGCCGATACTCCTATACGAGGCAGGAGCATGATTAATAGTTGTGAGCCGATGGGTCCATAAGAGATACGTCTTTTTGGTAATTGCCGAAGTAGTACCAAATCAATCAGCACAGTACTTACAAATGTTATGCCAGCCACAAAGGCTGTTCTTAAATTGACGAATCGCCACAACAAGTAATTGGTAATGAAGGTGAGCGATAAAAGCCCCCAATTGACAAGCAATGGTTGACGACTTGGTATATCCAATTTTAGCATTATCTGATGTAATCCACGTTCGGTTAATGCTTCAGGATTTGGTTTTGAGATTTTTGCTTTTTGCATAATTATTTCCGATAGACTCCAGTATATACATGGGATTTCGATTAAACCAATTGGCGGAAATGCTCTCCTCTTTCGGCAAAATCGAGATAAGCATCAAAACTTGTTCCACCAGGTGATAGCAAAACAACATCTCCCGCAACGGAAATTTCTTTGCTTTTGCTCACCGCATTTTCCAATGTATGACAACGATATACAGATAAAGATTGACCTGTTATCATCAATTCTTTCTGCACCGCCTCATAAATTAAATCTTGGTCATAGCCAAATAAAATTAAATGCTTGACTTGCTTTGTTATCAATCGAGCCGCCTCTTGCCATGGCAAATCTTTATCTTTTCCGCCCGCTAACAAAACAAGTGGTTCCTTGAATGCTTTCACTCCCGCAATCAACCGTTCAGGTGAGGTAGCAACACTGTCATTATAAAAAGCAATCCCATCTTTAATAGCGACTAATTCAAGCCGATGTGCTACTCCTGTAAACGTGGTAGCAATTTCAGCCATTGCTTCAATGCTCGCCCCGCCTGCGGCAGCAATAGCACATGCCGCTAAAATATTATCAATGTTATGCTTGCCTCGTAATTTAATCGCTGAAACGGGATTTATGGGGATAACCATTCCATGCCTGACCAATGAAATTTTATTATCAACAATACAAGTGCCATTTTTCACCTGCTCATTTCGACTAAACCACATAATTGAAGCCACCAAATCATAAGCAAAGTTTCTAGTAATTGGGTCATCCCAACCTAAAACCGCTACATGATTTGGTTTCAAATAATGCACTAATGACGATTTGGCATGAGTGTAGGCAACCATTGTTTTGTGTCGGTCTAAGTGATTGGGAGTTATATTGAGCAATGCCCCGATGTGAGGACTCCAGCCATGTGACAGTGATGGAGATGGAGAAAATATAGTTGCACTCGGATGGAAATATTCTAGCTGAAAACTGCTCAATTCCATGACAACTTTGTGGTCGGATTTAATTTGATTTAAGCGGGCTATCAATGGACGACCAATATTACCGCCAACATAAGTTATAAATCCGCTTGCATGCATCATCTTTCCAACGAGGGTAGTAGTGGTAGTTTTGCCACTTGAACCTGAAATGCCAATTATTGGGGTGGGACACTCATGACAAAAGATACGGGTTTCAGTACTTAGGGGAATGTTGTATGCTATTGCCTGTTGCAAAAAAGGGATATTTATTGGCACGCCAGGACTAACCACAATTAAATCAGGACGTTTTGGGGGGCAATATCCCGCAAAGGATTGCGGAGTTTCTATGTCAAATAGACTGTCAGGATGTCCGCCGAGCATGTATGTAATATCTAAATCATGCAACTGCTCAATACTGTTTTGTAATTTATCAGCCGATTCCATGTCGGTAACTATAACGGTAGCTCCCTGTTCAGCTAAAAAGCGAGTTATCGCTATGCCTTCTCGGGCTAAACCTACAACAATAATGTTCAGGTTGCTAAAATCTGTTTGCGAAAAATTTAGGCTCATTGTACTAATGCAAGTGAATTATGATGATAATCTACAGGCATGTGAAATATTGGTTTTGTCTGAGGATAATAAACAAGTTTTTCAGACGAACTTAATGGAATATCTAATAATTCAACCAAGATAGCAAACGAGTGTGGACATGTATCTGGCACATACTTCAAAACAATATCCATCCGATGTAAAATTTCCTTATGCGAAAGCGAGTTAAAACTTCCCGTAGCATTAACCAACTGTAAAAAGTTTTTCAATGTGTTTTCATCCGCTTGAGGAATATTATCTAAGGCAAATAAAATTATTTGTTTGACATACAATGACTATCACTAAATTTTTTACCATTGCTTACCGTAATTTGATTCGCAACGGTCGCAGAACTGCTTTGACGGCATTAGCCGTGGCTCTGGGACTGGTTGTTGTTATGGCAATCAGTGCTTTATTAGCGGGGATGCTTGACACCATGCTGGCAGATACTGTGATTGAAGGTATGGCTTTTGGAACCACAATGTACGGTGGATTCGCCCCAGACCAATTCATCATCCTTTCGTTGTTGTTGCTGGTCATTGTGTTGTTGGCATCCCTCTATCCTGCCTGGTATGCCGCTAGAATTGAACCCGTGGAAGCATTACTCTCCCCCTCTTGTCAGTAGCCCCCACCCCCAACCCCTCCCCTACAAGGAGAGGGTAGCACGATTCCCCTCTCCATAAGTGGAAGGGCTAGGGTGGGGTGAACGGTTGTTAACCCCGCATCACTTTTGCAATAACTGCTCCTAAAATCAAACCTGCTATGACATCAGCCACATAATGAATACCAATGCGTACTCGTGCTAGAGCAATAATTATTGCCAGTATTCCGAGTAGACAGCCAAGTGGTTTATTAAAAAAATAAATTGATGTGGCAAAGGCAGCTATGCGAGCCGAATGTCCAGAGGGAAAACTGTATTTCGGCTTCAACTACAAGTACCATAAATGTACTTTTTGAAGCATGCCTGAGAGTATCGTTATCATGTGCAATTCCCCACAAATAACAAAGCAAAAGTAATACAATAGCCAAATTCCCATCCCCCAAGTGAGCAGTGCACGAGTACGCATGCCACTCATGGGAAGATGGGTCTAATTGTAAGTATGTGCTAAGTAAATCATCCCAATAGCATGGGACGGTACTATGATAAGTGTTCACAAAAAACTGTTATACTTTTTCCAATTCAGATTTGACTAATAGATATTGGGATAATTTGTCCACATCCATGCCTATTTCAGCTCGAGGATAATTTATTACTCTACCGTTAATACCGAGTGCTTCATTGACTCGTTTGGCACCTTCTGTGATGTCCATTAGACCAAGTAAAAAACGGAAGATGAATACAAAACCGAGCAAACGGGCTTGGGAAAGGAAGTTTTTGCGGCGGGTAGTTAAGCCGCGAATTAACTCCAGATTTGTCTTGGTAGAACGTCTGCCAATAAAGAATAAATCCCCTCCTGAAAAGGCACCGTCTCTCATTCGAGTAAAGGTACGTTTGGATTCAGGGAAACGTGATTCCATTATCTTTCTTTTCTTCATTCGGGGCAATTTTTTCTATGAGTTGCAATCCTGCCAATGCATTATCCAACATAGCACCTTTATTCTCAAGATAATGTACGGGATAATCAGCAGTATTAAAATCACCAGGTTTAAGACCGACAATGGCAAGACCATCTACATGTTTTGAGCCCATCAAAGCATCAGCCACCCACCTAATCATCGGCTTACCTCCCATTGGTAAAAGGGCTTTTTTCTCAATGCCAGTTTCTTTGTATAAGGCACTAAGCTTTTTTAATTTTCCACCAGCTAAAATTATCGTTTTCATAATTTCACTCCTTTTGACTTTGCATTTTACTACAAACATATTATTTAGACAAATCCATTGTCTAAAAACCATTTAACCGTTTTAGGTATCCCTTCCCTGACATCTACTTTGGGTTTCCAGCCGAGCAAGCGTTTAGCTTTATCGGCTCGGTAATCAGCACCTTTGGTAAATTTAATCATGTATGTATTTGGGAAAAACACATCCTTTTTTCGTGCTTTCAAAATAGCATTGTTAATTGTCATGCCTGCTACCGTTAAAGGCAAAGGAATGGGAACATAAATCGGTTTCACATTTAAATTGTCTGCCAATAAATCTAACACCTCGCGATGAGATACGAAGCGTGGGCCGGGAGCTAAAAACCGTTCACCAATAGCATTCCCAGATGCATCGGTTGCTTCCAATAACCCAACTACATCTGTTACATAAACAAGATTTATCCTACCACGACCGTAATCAAGTAAAGGGGCAATACGATTTTTAATTATCTTAATTGCTTGTCCGACACCAACTCTAGCCCTAGGTCCATAAATCACAGGAGGCTCAATGGAAACAACTGCTAAGCCATGATTGTGATAAGCATCAAAAACTAATTTCTGTTGAGCCAACTTTGACTGCCCATAAGGATTTGATGGTTTTTGCATGGTATCTTCGGTAACAATGCCGCCAGGAGTAATCCCAATTCCATAAGTGGAAACAGAACTAATCAATATAAATCGTTGCACCCTGTGAGCAATTGCCAATTCTAACAAAATCTGTGTTCCTTCGACATTGATTTTTTGATACGTCTCGTTAGAAATTTTGGGACCGATAACAGAAGCAGAGTGAACGACATGTGTTACATCCTGCATAGCTTGATACAAACTGTTCGCATCGGTCATTGAACCATAAGCTAAGGTCACTTTTTGGGCATCCACAAGCGGCTCTAACCATGACAAATTACTTGTAGGGCGCACAAAGGCTTTCACATGGATATTTCGTTTACAATATGAACTAACAATATAATTTCCAAGAAACCCAGTTGCTCCCGTCACAAGTACCATTTCGGATTTGGTGGTCATGCATTACTCCTCTTCATGCAATCTTTCCTTCTCCACAACAAGATGAAGTGCCATGTCAAAGGCAGATTGAGTAAATTTTAACACTTCAGCAAAACCATCGTCAGATAGTTTTCGAGCCACATCATGTTGCCGATAAATGTTGATGAATTGCCTCTCGCGTCCGTATTGCAAAGGCAATCGTCCCATCCCCCAATCCTCAAGAATTTCCCATACTGCGGGATTGTAGGTTCGAGTCATTTCCATTATAAATGTAACAGGGTCATGGCGAGATATTAAAGATGCTAAACGTAAAATCAGTTCAAACGAAATGGTAGCCGTACCGTTTTCGACTGCTTCTAACAATGATTTATCTTTCAAATTCATTGCATCATTTAATTCAGCAATTGTCAGCCCTGAAAGTTCACGGACATCACGCAAATATGCCCCCGTCTCTTCCATCATTCTCACTTGCTTAGGATTGAGTAACGTTTTCCCCATCTTAAAAGGAATACTACTCACGTTGGAAACTAAATTGATTACATTTCCTGTCATCCCTCCTGTCAAGCCTGTTAAATCGGTTAGTTGTCCGATAAAAGACTGTTCTTCTGATGTAGGAGACTCGGTTGGTTCTTCTAATTTTGTACTAGGTTTTATTTTTTTCATAGTCAACCCTTGATTTTAATTTATGTAAGACAGGTTTTTATCCTGTTCGCCTACAGGCAAAATGCCCATAGTACATGATTATCGAATTATACAATCATTTTATTGAATATACAAATCGCTCTCTTGCTTTTTTCTTTTTAATGAGGTATAATGCTATTTTAAATTAAATATGGGAAATGGTGAAATTCATTATGAAAAAACGTGTACTTTCTGGTATTCAACCAACAGGAAATATTCATATCGGAAATTATATCGGAGCAATTCGACAATGGGTCGATTCTCAAGATAAATACGACAATATTTTTTGTATTGTTGACTTGCATGCCATTACGGTTCCGATAGAACCTAAACAACTAAAACATACCATTCGTCAGTTAGCCACGCTATTATTTGCGGCGGGGATTACCCCTGAAAAATCGGCGTTGTTTGTCCAGTCACATGTAAGCGAACATGCCGAAATGGCTTGGATAATCACCTGCATGACTCCTTGGGGCTGGTTACACCGCATGACCCAATTCAAGGAAAAATCAAGCAACGCGGAAAATTTCTCGGTGGGGCTTTTTGCTTACCCTGCTCTCATGGCGGCAGATATTTTGCTGTATGACAGTGATTTAGTTCCAGTTGGGGAAGACCAAAAACAACATCTTGAATTAACGCGTGACATTGCCCAACGAATCAATGCCTTGTACGGTAAAGACATCCTAAAAATTCCGCAAGCAGTCATCCCCGAAGTTGGGTCTCGTATCATGGGCTTGGATGACCCGACCAAGAAGATGAGTAAAAGCGAAGATACAGCAAATCATGCTATACATCTGCTTGACACACCTGATGTCATTCGCCGTAAGATTAAACGAGCTACCACCGATTCATTTCGTGAAATTCGTTTTAATGAGGAACGTCATGGTGTCAATAACCTGCTAACCATTTATGAGGCTTTCACAAAAATGAGTCGCCCTGATATTGAATCCCATTTCGCAGGAAAAGGGTATGGCGATTTAAAAAAGGAATTAACCGAAGTGGTGATTGAGGGATTAAGACCACTACAGACGCGTTATCATGAATTAGCTTCGGACAAAAAACATGTGGATTTATTGCTTGCCGAAGGAGCGGATAAAGTTCGTGCCACCGCAAATCGCACATTACGTCGGGTACACAAGACAATTGGATTGGGTTAAACATGGAGTGCTTAAGCTTTTGCATTTCCTCATGTACTTGATTATCGGCATGTCATCGGTCAGCCTGGCACAATCTCCTGCCAATCGTACTCAATGGGGACAACTTATTCAATTGCCATCACCAGGTGAAACATCTGTGTGGTTTCCCGATTTAACCGTCGATTCAAAAGGGAATGTGCATGTAATATGGTGTGAAACAGACCACTTTGAAGTCATGGAATATCAGGCAAATGTGAAAGGCAAGGCAATTGAGCGGGTACTTTATTCAAAGTGGAATGGCGACACATGGACATCGCCAATTATATTAGTCTCTCCCGAAGTAGATATTATTCGTAATTCGATATCGATTGATGAAAATGACCAACTCCATGTCTTGTTTGATAACAAAGTTGGGGGCGGGGCAGGATTACTTTATAAAAATGCTCCTGCTGATAAATCAAATATTGCCTCTGCATGGAGCAAACCTCATTTAGTTAATAGCCGTCAGGGAACTTATTTTAGTGATATTGTACCTCATGATGGTGCCATTCATATTTTGTATGATGATAGGGGAGGAGGTACAGAAAACGATATATGTCAAAACTGTGCCGATGTCTTTTATCGGCAATCACCCGATGGCGGAAAAACATGGCAATCTCCCGTTAATCTTGTTCCCTCACCTATTGGCTCTGGTCGAGGTCAAATTGAAGTGGATAGTGGCGGCGTGATTCATGTTACTTGGGATGAAGGTTGGGACCGTTTGACTGATTTTGGGGAACATGAATATGGGATTTACCTTAATTCCCGCGATGGTGGGCAAACATGGTCATCTGCTACAGAAGTATGGTATCCAAATCGCAATAATGTCCAATTTGCTGTAGCAGGCAATGGCAAAGGTGGGGTCATGCTTGTCTGGCGTAATCAAGCCTCGCAATTTCCAGACGTGTATTACATGTGGTCAACTGATTATGGAGAAACATGGTCATTCCCTGATGTGGTTCCCAATCTATCTGCTCGACGCTGGAATTCACCTTTTGATTTGTACGACATGGCAGAGGATAGTGCGGGTACAATTCATTTTGTGTTGGCAGCTTTTTACGGGAATTTTCCAAGTTCACCTGATGCCCGTTTTCTGTATGATGGAAATGGGTACCCTGAATTTCCGCACATCTTTATCAGCAATGGCAATAAACTGCATGTAACGTGGTTTGTTAGGGCTGATTCTGTATACCAACTTGCTCCACATGTTGCCTGGTATCAGCATGGCATATCCGATGCTCCATCACTTGATATAACATCAGCCCAGTTTAAAGGAAATCAAACGACTGAAATTACTGCAACGCTAACTCCAACTGCGACACCAATTCCAGATATTGCAAAAGGGAGTGTAAACACAAATGTACCTGACCCTAACGATTGGAAAGATGATGTAATTCGGTTATTAATTGGTCTTTCACCTGCGATTTTGTTTTTTATTGTTGTTATTGTAAGAGTCATGTGGATTAGAAAATGAGTTGGCATGCAGGTTGGAGGGTCAAAGCAAGAAACTATGTTGCTTTAACCACACGGGATAATGATTAGACAAGAAAGGTTTTCGAAAACCTTTCTTGTCTTGATTGTCAAAGCTACTTTGACCCTCCAGAAAACCCCAGAAGATAGAGAGAATAGAACATTTATGATTCAAGGTACCGTTCAGTATCCAGGGCAGCCATGCAACCACTTCCAGCGGCTGTAATCGCTTGACGGTAACGGCTGTCTTGCACATCCCCGCAAGCAAACACCCCTGAAATATTCGTAGTGGTCAGTTCATCTTTAGATTCAGAAGTTATAATATAGCCCTTCTTATCCATGTCTATCTGTCCTTCAAAAAGTTTGGTATTAGGAGTATGTCCGACAGCAAGGAACATGCCCTCAACCGCTAGTTCTGATATTTCATCGGTCTTGACATTCCTTAATTTTATTCCTTTAACTACATTATCTCCCAGTACATCAACCAAAACCGAATCCAGGACTGCCTCGATTTTGGGATTATCCATTGCTCGTTTAGCCATGATTTTTGAAGCACGAAATTTGTCTCGCCGATGGATGACATATACTTTGGAGGCGAAACGGGTTAAAAATATTGCCTCTTCCATGGCACTATCGCCGCCCCCGATAACACAAATCGTTTTATTTCGGAAGAAGAATCCATCGCATGTAGCACAGGAACTAACACCTTTGCCAATCAATCGTTTTTCGTTTTCTAACCCTAAGAAATTAGCAGAGGCACCCGTTGAAATAATTACTGTTTTGGATTGATGAAGATTATCACCCACCCACACTTTTTTTACGTTACCAGTCAAGTCAACTTTAGTTACATCGGCAGTAATAAATTCAGTATTAAATCGTTCTGCTTGAGCCCGAAATTCCTGCATCAAATCAGGTCCCATTATCCCTTCTCTGAAACCAGGATAGTTTTCAATTTCGGTAGTCATCATTAACTGCCCACCTGCTTGATAGCCTTCTATGACTAGGGGATTAAATCCCGCTCGGGCTGTATAAATTGCCGATGTCAAGCCTGATGGACCTGAACCAATAATAATCACCTGACGTATATCATTTGATTTAGTCATAAATTCTCCTTTACAAAAAGGTCATATAAACTTAAATTTGTACATTCCTACGATTTCGTTTTCGTATCTTAAAAAAGATTACCATGCCTACTATTGCCAAAAGAATGTACGGCGTTATTCGTAGCCAGTCAATGGCATCAGGGTCAGCCCTTATACTTCTGACTTCAACATTGGCATGCATATCAAGATAACGTAACCATGCACCTATCGTTAAATCGCCAAATTCATTGTGAGGAATAGTTGTATTTTGGTTAACATTCGCTTCCTCCAATCGGTGAACAATTGCAACTGTTTTAGCACGAGTCTCGCGAAGTATAATTTGCAATTTTACCCAGTTATATTCAATATTAGGGATGTAATTGTCCATCTCGTCATCGGAACGATAATCATCCATCTCATCATCGGGACGAGCATCATCCATCTCATCATCGGGACGAGCATCATCCATCTCATCATCGGGACGAGCATCGTCTACCTCATCATCAGGAAGAGCATCATCCATCTCATCATCGGGACGAGCATCATCCATCTCATCATCGGGACGAGCATCGTCTACCTCATCATCAGGAAGAGCATCATCCACCTCATCATCGGGACGAGCATCGTCTACATCATCCTCCACCTTATCTGGGTCTTCCCATTCTTCACCAAGTATCACCTGTAAACGACGTTGTCCCCAACGTTCTATACCGATAATATGTCGAATTTTACGGCGGTGACTCGGTGTATCTTCGGCAAACGTTAGATGGCTATCTAATTTTTCCCCTGATTTTTCTAGTTTATCTGCAAGTTCAGCCAAGCTCTTCTTTTGAGCAGGCTTCTCAAGAAATAAATTAATAGCACCTTTAACTGCGTGTTTTTTAATATCCATCATGTTCCTCATAAGTTGAAATTCTGTACAATAATAGTTCACATTAAAATTATATCGAAATTTAGAATATCCGCAAACTAGCGATACAAAATCCGTAAACCCCTACGACGGGATAATGGTCAGACTTGCCACTTTGCCTTAATGTTTTAACTTGATATGAAACTACATGATGATTATGAAAAATATAAATCCATTGTTGGGTAAGTAAAACCAAATCCTGAACCACTATCCAAAAACGAGTCAGTCAATCCTACTGGAATCATGTGATAATTTTCTGATTGATCCGTTAAATTAAAATCACCTAGTAGCAAAAAAGGTTTGTCTGTATATTGCAAACCTTGAAACGAGCGTAAAAGATGAAACCTCTGCTCATGCCAATCATAAGGTGGTGCTACATGCAAATTAAAAATTGTAAGTGTGCCATCAGGTAAATCCACTTCAAAAATAGAAAGTTGGGAAACTTTCCGAACAGGATACCTGCTTATAATTCCTTCGCCGCATATTGAGCAAGTCTCATTAGATGATGAAAAGGCATGATATGGATAATTATCTGTTAGATAATCAATCAAGCCTTGTCGTGTTTTAGAATTTAATTCCTGCACGGCAACGATATCAGGGGACTCACTACGAATAACTGTTATAATTCCTGGTACATCTTCATTTTTTTGTGAAAGGCTATAGGTCATGACCGTAAACGTATTTTCAGGAGGAGTAGATGTTGAAAATGGTGGCAATGTTGGGAAAATCTTAATACCCATCAAACATGTTAATGTAAACCAGACAATTATTAAATATTTATCTCGCAGAAGTGATACTATAATAAAAAATAAGACGGTGCTAAAAAATATCCAAGTAAACAAATAACTCACTATGGCAAGCGGTAGATATTGGTCTCCCAAAACATGACGAGCGGCAAGTAGAGTTATCAAGATAATAGCAATAATCCATAAGATGAATTTTATTTGTTGCATGACGTAAAATAGACTTAAGGTTATAGTAACAGATTCCCCACCTGTATTTGCCATGTTCTCCCAAGTAGAGTATTATGTTAATACGGGTGAAAACCTGTGCTGGGAAGGCTCCACAGCTTGTGAGGTTCGGGGAGTCTTCCTTAATCAAAAAGATGTTCTGACAATATTGGTTACATGACAATTAAAAATTTTGTCGTAGCCAACACTGTTTTCATTATCTCGATGTTTGCGAATTTTGCAAATTGAGCTTAATATTTTTTGGAGTAAGGAGCATAATAATGTCAGAAATAACAGGTAGTCCTGTATACATAATGATTTGCGAAAAAGAAACAATTAAGGTATAATGAAAGCATGGAAAATCAAAAATGTCAAAATAAATGTCCAAGATGTCAAAGTGAAAGAAAAAGGTAGTTTGACCATAGAATGTGATGAAATGTGGTCATTTGTGGGCAAAAAAAAGAACAAATACTGGATATGGCTAGCTGTTGACCGAGATACAAGAGAAATAGTAGCGGTCTATGTAGGAGATCGTTCAGCAAAAGGAGCCCAAAAGTTATGGGAAGCCTTGCCAGCTGTGTATCGCCAGTGTGCGGTGTGTTATACTGACTTTTGGTCAGCATATGAAGAAATATTACCAACAAAACAGCATAAA
>NBMH01000035.1 GCA_002084875.1 Anaerolineaceae bacterium 4572_78
ATCAATTCTTCGCTAACACCATTGACCGTAATACTGTAATCATCATCTAAGGCTATCCGTCCCAATTCAAAATTCCAACCAGCTCCAACCCAGCCTGTATCTGTATTCTTCTCTCCTATCAAGCCATTCATAATCCCACTGTTATATGACAAACTGAGTTTAGGTGCCATGCCACCGGCACAGGAATACCATAACTATAAGTCGCACTCCCTTTTGACAGCTGTACTCCAAAAGCATCAATACCTGGCGTTATCCAACCGGCATTATCACCCGCTACGCCATGCTTGCTAAAGTGGGTAATTACAGCCGTCATTTGCATTGTCTCTGTATAAACTGTTGTTGAGATCGTTTCAAACTTCTCCAGTTCAGGGTTATGATACAGAAATGTCAGGGATTCCTGTACCATCTCATCAACTTCAGTAATGATATATTGATATGTCAGAGTAACGGGTGCTTGAAAATAAACATCATGCGGTTCAAACTCATTCAGTCGCCAAGCATTCAAACTAAACATGCGGAACGGCAAACCATTTGGCACTAGTTCACGGCTGACCAAGACACATGCAAATCCTCTGTGATTGCTCCCGGTGCAAATTCAATTGTCAAGCGACCATCAGCACTTGTCAGCACTCCACCATTTAAGACCCGATTATATACTCGCCATTCATCCAACAAACCATCAAATCGGTGCGACTTGCTATTTGGATTGCTATCATAACCACCCAAACCAAATGCTGTCCCCGAATCATTGATATGCTCAATATCTACATCAGCGTCATTTGCCAAACTACCATCCACATAAATTGCCAGGCGTTGCATCTCACCATCAAATATAGCCGCCACATGGTGCCAGGTATTCTCACTCAATACCGCTCCCGTCTCAATTTCGGCTTTATGATGTCCATCATCTGACACCGCAAACTGCAAACCATGCACATTCTCATCCGAAATGTACAAGCGATATGCTCGGTCATTTGCCTGATGTTTGCCCGCAATCACTTGCGTAATATTCAAGTGGTCAGCCTTGAACCAGCCCGTAAAAGTCAATTGCTGCATGTCATCTAAACCAACTTGGTCTGCATCTTCAATATACAGCAATTGCTTCTCATCACGGTCAAACGAAGCCGCCAAGCCAACCTGCCCGCCTTCAGCCGTCACCCCGTTATGGTCTTGCAAATCATTACCACTGCCCGAACTATCATAACGCAGCCCGCCCTCTTCATCTAATGTCCAATAGCCTTGCAACCCTGCTTCCAAATCAACTGGGTAAACTATCGGAGCATCATCAAACACCCGAATATAATTCTCATGCGTTCGCGTTTCCGTCTCAAGCCCATTACTTGCCTGTAGTGAAACTGTATAATCACCAGCTGCCGTGTAGACACGCGTAGGAGTGATTTCGGTGCTAGTCTGCCCATCACCAAAGTCCCAGACATAGCTTATTTGGTCAAGACAAGAAAGGTTTTTAAAAACCTTTCTTGTCTCATCGGAAACCTTTCTTGTCTCAATCGCAGTTTCACTTGTAAATGTCACCGTCAATGGCACCGTCCCCAAACGTGGCTCGGCATAAAACTGCGGCGTTGACACAGGTGCAGGCATTACCGTTATCAAATTTGTCTTAACCAATGTCTCCGTCATGACATCGTTGCTTGACTGCAAAGTAACAGTATATGTGCCAGATAACTCATACACATGACTAGCATACATTATCGTACTGCTGTAACCATCGCCAAAATCCCATAGATAATCGGTCGCATTATCGCTACCATTATCAAAATCAACTGTCAAGGGAGATGTTCCCGAAGTCACAGTCGGTGTAAAAGCGACAGTTATTAAACTATCTTGACCATCATCAGCTATCACCGTAATAAAACTCGGTTGCACCAATGTTTGGGTCATAGTACCATTGCTTGCTTGCAGTGTTACCGTGTAAATTCCTGTTTGCGTATAAATATGGTTGGAATGTCGTATAGTACTGGTATAGCCATCCCCAAAACTCCACACGTAACTACTAGCATCTGTTGACTGATTAATATAAGTGGGGTGGTCGAAACCAAACGCGTGGGCGAATTAATCGCCAAGCCACCAGGCACCCAACTAATGGCACTTTCATCAGTAACCACCAATTGCCAGGGCTCGGCACCTATCCTCTGCCCTCGCCGCACAGCATCACTAACAATCAAGCCATCTCCCTCATCAAAGGCAAACTGACTTTCTAATCCTTCCGTAATTCGTTTTTCAAAGGAAACAGTATTACTAATAGGAGCAGTATCACTAACAGGGGTTGAAGAATTAATAACAAAGGGGAAATAAATATTACTTAAATCATCATCCCGTTGAGTAACAGGAGGGGATAACATTTGTGTATCATCCAATGGTGATACGGTCAACTTTACATCTGTCGTCTCAAATGGTCTATCGGCTTCAATAGCCGCAGGAGCCGTAACAGAAAAAAGAAATAAACAACAACCTAATACTACAAAAAGCGACAACCGCTTCCCTGAAAATAGATTGTGCAATGAACCCATGACAATATCCTTTCTACATTGAATTTTTCACGTAAACAGGCTGGAATCCTGTTTGCTATCTTTATTCTAACATAAAAACATATCGTAGGCAAATTGAGAGTATTTCCAATGTAAAGACTGAATGATGTAATGTCATTTGTTCTTTTTATCAAATATATTTAGTCATTCCTCGTTATTATCACTTCAATCAGCAACGCCTACAGGATTTGGCATGATACAGCAATATTTTGAATCTATTGAAAAACTGATTGTAGCATGTGATGCTGTTCAATTTTATTCTTTGCACGCCAAAATCTATCATGGAAAACAAGGTTATATCAAAGGAATGATAACGCCCCACACCATAAAACCATTGTGATGTTTCCACATCACAAGCATTTACCTGACGCAACCATCGAAAGCCATGAGCCAAAAATTGGTATGGTTTTAGATGAAATTATTAATATTATGAAAACACCTGTAAAACCAAATCCCTTTTGTTGGGTAGTTGACCTGTTTCTTCTTAACTCCCAGCTCCTAACTCCTCATCATTCAGGATTGCTTGTTGAAGTGTTACAGTTTTGGGTTCAGGTTTTTGTCCTAACAATTCTTCAAAGAGCTTGATGAAATCGCGATATATTTTCAAGGCAGCATCTTTTTGACCGCTACAGTAATGAAACCGCATGATGCGACGATAAAGCGGTTCTAGCAAAGGATTTTTATCTAATGCCCGCAAACATGCTTCAACTGCTTTAGGATATGCTTTTGTAGCAGCATAAGCATCAGCTAGATTAATCATTAAATCGATATACTGAATAGCTGTTTTGCGGTGATTAGCCGCCATCCATTTGACATAACGAATACCTTCTAAGAAATCGTTTTTGTATAACGCTCTCCCTTTTTCTAATTCAACAACTGCTTCTTGCCATTGCTTATTTTCAACAAGCATTACACCTTTTTCTAAATGATTCTGAAAATCGGTCAAGTCCCATGACATGGTACTGCTCATGTCAAAGTAGTAACCATTGTTATGTTTGATGATAAACCGTGAATCACATGGGCGGATGTTAGGCTCCAATGTACGACTGGCTTCATCTATCAAATCATGCCATGTATCTTCACCAAAATATTTCGCTAATTCTTCACTTGAAACAAAGCGGTTTTCACGAACAGCATTAGATAAAAGGATTTTAAGCAGAATTTCTGCTTGTGGGTTTTCCCATTTATCAATCACTTCATCATCACGCCACACCCGAAAATGTCCTAATGTTTGAATATGTAAATTAGGTGTTTTAGCCGCTTTGGCTATGGCTGATTTAATGGATTCAGAATTAAAGTTTTGCTTTTCTATAAAACCGATGACAGGATATCGTGTTAATATTTCAACCACATCGCTTGGTGATGCCTGCCCGCTAAGCACAATCACTTGAGTTGTGGAGTGTGACTCCGCTAGAAAATCAAGCAGTAACCAGCCTTCGTTTGATGGTAAGGGAAGATTATTTTGTTTTAATTTGAGGTCTAAGATAATCAGATGGAAATTTTCTTTGTCCATTTCTTTTAGGGCTTCTTCTGCCGTTGTGGCTATTCGCCAAAAATAGTTTGCCTCATCTAAAACATTAGCTACAATGTTTTGCCAATCTTCATGATTCTCCACGATTAGAACACGAGGACGTGTTAAGGCTAATTCGGACGGAGGTGGGGTCAGAGACGTTATGCCTTCTATCCTCGACTCTAAAATTGCTGACTTAATTGAGTCTTCTTTCCCATTACAGGCTAACCGATTCACTGTGTGGTTAAACTCATCAGCATCCCAGTTTGATTTAAATAAAACGGGAGCTTCAGGACACAATCGTTGTAAACTGGTTTTCAAGTCTTGTGTCAGCGAACCAGTAACAATCACTACTGGTATACTTGGTTGCGATTCTCTTACTCTTTGGATAACACTTAACCCATCGCGATTGAAGCGGTTTGTCGTATCCAACACTGGGTCAATAATAGCTAAGTCAAATTGTTCTGAACCTAAAGCGTTTACTGCTTGGTCAAGTGACATGGCAGAAAAAGGCATGTTGCCCTCTTCCGAAATTGTACTGCACACAATATCTTGCCAGTCATAACGATCTTCTACAACAAGGATTTTTGATGGTTTGTTCATTGATTTTTACTCCTTCTAAATAATGTGAGTTTGTCGAACGGACTAGTCCGCACTAAAAATATCGACCTATGCAATTACAGCATGAATTCCATAGTTTTTTGCAGAGTCATATTGCACAGACGAAAAATTATTAATACTTTATGGAAAATCCTGTAAAGTCCATCTGTTTTACGTATCTCTAGCACTCCATGCCAACTTAATGTTACTAAATATGTTTGGTCTAGTGAAGTGACCCTCCCCATAGGAGAGAGGGGAATTATCCTCGCAGGGGGAGTGAATAACTACAAAATTTTTCCCATTGATTGCTATTTGTCGGGATAGCTATTTCATCGTTGGTTAGAATGTCATGCTGTTTTAATTTACGTAAGATTTTTTATCGGCTTCCCGTTCAATGTAAACAGAAGAGTCCTTTTTTAAGGGACCACCTGTTTGAAATAGATGGGTCATGATAACACCTCTTTTTTTATGGAAAAATACCTGCGAATGAATTGCAGGCTGATAATACAAAGCGTGTTAAAACATGTTCTCTTAAACAATTATTTCATCAACAAGTAGCACATGCAAATCACTGACTCGTTTGAGACGTTTATCATTGGTCAAGAATCCATCACAATTCGATTCAATTGCTGTCGCAATTTGGATAGCATCCGATAACGCTAAATTATAAATTGCTGTCAATTGAGCGGCTTTTAAACCGATATTACCATTGATAGCAATAAACTGTGTATGCTTACCATGCATAATACGTTTTTGGTATGTTTGAGCAAGTTCGCTGTTTTTCATACGGATAGGAACAATCAAACATTCCGCCAATGTAATAGGGGATGTAACAGCTATAATGTTACCTGATTGTATATATTTGAATATGGGTTCAACAGTTGTAAAAAAATATGGATTCTTTTCTAAGTAGTAAATTACGGGAGCCGTGTCCAAAAATATGTGGTTGAATTTTTCCAATACAATTTGTATATTCATCTGTACATACTCCATTGGGATTCACGAATTTCTGTGTCTTCTTGTCGGGTTCGGGACACCCATGCTTGAGCATCTTCACCAAACATAGGATACGGAGCAGTGCCAGCAATATCAGTCCATGCATAGCATTTTTGTTGTTTAGAAGTGTTATTCAAATATTGCTCAATCATAATAAACAATTTCTGAATTTCAACAATAGATAATTGAGTAACATGTTCATCATAAACTTGCTGAACTGTCATTTTTCACCTCATTTTTAATGTTCATACATTGTACCACATTTTCGGCGTTTTGCCAAAATTAGTTATCTCCTTGCTGATATTTCTCCACCTTCTCCTGCAATAAATCCTGCAAATCTCGCTCAATCGGTATGACATCCAAAAACTTAGGAACAGCAAAGCTATAACCATTCTCATCTCGTTTCAAGACAGACCGAATATCAGCCAATACTTCTAAGGTTTGTCTAATTTTGGACAAATCTATCTGTAAATTCCATTGCCAATTCGTTATTTCTTTAATATCTATCTGCCGCCAACCTGCTCTATCGGGATTCATTGCCATGAGATAGACAACAATTTTTTCGAGAGTATCATAGGTAACACTATAAAAGGTGTTTCTTGTTTATCGAAGTATGTATAACCTTCCTTAGTGTTTTGCATGTATCATTTCTTCATGAGGTCCGTACTTATCCCGATACTACCATCTTGGCGATATCCTATATCACCACTTTGTACCTTATCTTGAACTTTCATTAGGGCATAAAAAAGGGCTTCGGGACGAGGAGGGCAACCAGGTACATAAACATCGACCGGTACTATTTTATCAACCCCTTGAATGATAGCATAATTATTGAATGGTCCACCACATGAGGCACAGTCTCCCATAGCAACGACCCATTTTGGCTCAAGTATTTGTTCATACAATCGTTTAATCACAGGAGCCATTTTATTACTAACTCGCCCCGACACAATCAATAAATCAGCTTGTCGAGGACTGGCACGGAATACCTCTGCCCCAAAGCGAGCAATATCAAAACGTGATGCTCCTGAAGAAATCTGTTCGATGGCACAGCATGCTACCCCAAATGTCAGTGGGTGTAGTGACCATTTCCTACCCCAGCCGACTAATTCTGCCAAGTTCGCCAAAGCATATCCCAATGCTCCATCCTTCTCACGAGGATTTGACCATGGGAGAGCATAGCCTCTTTGTTTTTCTACTAATTCCATTCTAACGCACCTTTCATCCATTCATAAACTAAACCAAGCACAAGCAAGGCAAAGAAAACACTCATAATCAATAAGCCGTACATTCGTAGATCTCTTAGTAAGATTGCCCAAGGATATAGAAAAACGACTTCAATGTCAAAGACAATAAAAAGCATTGCCACTTTGTAATAATGAATCGGTACCTGTCGGCGGGCATCACCATAAGGAAGTTTACCCGATTCATACGTATCCAGTTTGGTCTCTATCGGATTTCTGGGTCCGAGATACCATGGTGCCAACAAAGCTATCGCTGCAAAGATGAGCGAAGCCACAATTAAAATAAGTATGGGAAGATATTGTTCAATCATAAATTAAAACCCTTTCTACACTTCAAGGTAATAAGTAGAATGATTTTAGCATGCTAAGGCATGTTCGTCAAAAACAGCCCCAAAAAATTAAATACCCAAACACAAGTGGTAATTTGAGTTATTTCTAATTTAAGACTAAAATGATAAAATGATTGAAAAAAATGTACTCGTTCCCGTAGTAATTGTAATAATCGCTGTTTGTATTATCTGTTTCTGCACAATTGGTATTGTGGGCGGAGCAGTTTTCATTGGATTTAGTAGTTCTAATTTTGATGATTTGCCTAGCTTTCCTTCTACACCTCCCATGCATTTAGACCCGCCTAGTCAAGCTACCCCTCCTGAACAACCCGATGATAAATCACCGATTCAGCCAATTGTGCCACCCGTTATCACTTCAGGAGAACAAACTGTTACTGTAGCAGGTGCAGAACCTCCAACCCTTGACCCTCATTACAGTACCGACAGTGTATCAGCCGTTTATGTGGTTGAGTTGTTCAGTGGTTTGGTGACATATAATCCTGCCCTTGAACTTATCCCCGACATTGCCGAAAACTGGCATATTTCAGATGACAAATTGGTATATACTTTTGCCTTGAGAGAAAACGCAAAATTTCACGATGGCAAACCTATCACTGCTGATGATTTTAAGTGGTCGTTTGAAAGAGCATGCGACCCCAAAACTAATTCCCCTACAGCTGATACATATTTAGGAGATATTGTTGGCTGTCAAGATAAATTACAGGGAATAACAAAAAATGTTGATGGTGTGCAGGTGATTGATGACCATACTTTAGAAATTGTTATTTCGGCTCCCAAAGCCTATTTTCTATCTAAATTAAGCTATCCAACTGCGTTTGTTCTTGATAAGGAAACGATTACTAACAAAGAACTCAATGGTTCTGGTCCGTTTAAGCTATACGCTTTTGAACCAGGTCAGTTTATCATCTTAACTAAAAATGAGCATTATTACCGCAACCCTGAGCCCACTCTTGAGCAGCTTAATTTTATTCTCGGTGCAATTTCTCCCATGATTGAATATGAAAATGGCAATTTAGACATAACAGGAGTTGGGATTAGTGATATTGAACGAGTAACCGACCCTAATAATCCACTTAACGCTCAATTGAAAATTGATTCACAATTAAGCATTTTCTACATCGGATTTAATATCAATCAACCGCCATTTAACGACCCGTTGATACGACAGGCATTTAGTATTGCTTTAGATAAAGAAAAAATTATCAATTTGGTGTATAAGAAAACTGTTCCTGCCGCACATCAGATTGTGCCTCCGAGTATGCCAGGCTATCATAATGAAAATCTGAAACCGCTTATGTTTGACCCACAATTGGCTCTGGAATTGATTGCTGAATCACCCTACGGAGATATTAGCGAACTGCCTGAAATAACCTTACATGTATCGGGTCAGGGTGGCTCTATGACCCAAATTACCGAAGCGATTATCGCTTCATACCTAGATATTTTGGGAGTGGAAGTGATAGTTCAACAAACTGACTGGCAGACATTTTTGTACGATGTAACCAGTGGAACAAATCCGTATCAGATGTTCCAACTTGGTTGGATTGGTGATTATCCCGACCCGCAAAATTTTTTAGATGTTTTATTCCATTCACAAAGTAAACAAAATCATACGGGCTACAGCAATCCTGAATTAGACAAAATCCTAGTAGAAGCTGGAGAGACATTTGATATAGATAAACGTCTTGCCCTTTATCAACAAGCAGAACAAATTATTGTGGATGATGCCGTTTGGATTCCGCTTTACTTTGATACCGAGTATTGGTTGGTCAAACCTCACATACAGGGATTTTTTGTTTCGCCAATGATTATCCCAAAGTTTCAGCATATCTATGTTGGTGAAAAGTTGCAATCATATTAGACTTGCCAATTATTCCTACATGATGTATTATCATTTTTTATGAACGTTTACCTAGCAACATCATTAATATTTACATGGGAGTGTATTCATGAAAATTCAAGGCAAAAAATATCTTGTTACATACAACCCTGAAATATCTACTGTGACAATGACAGGACGTTTACGATTACCTTCTCAATTTGCTTACCAAGATATTGTTGATTTATTGGATAAGATGATTGACAAACATCCTGAATCAATCACCTTAAATCTGCGTAATTTGGAATTTCTTAACAGCTTTGGGATTGGTGTTATTTTGAAATTTGTCATAAAGGCTCGTAATCGTAAGGTTGGCGAATTGATAGTACAAGCCTCAAAAGACATCACCTGGCATGCCAGGTCTTTTAACCGCTTGCATCAACTCATGCCAACGGCAAAACTAGAATTTTATTAAGTAAGCATTATCTTCAAAGAACATAATGCCTTGAAGGTGATAGATGTTTGAAAAACATGGCTTGGGATATTTTTCGACATGATTTTCAATCATGTGGTCGCACAATGGAACATCAAATTGCTTGCTTTTTCATGTCAAAGCAAGCTTTGACGCTCCAGTTTATCTTGTCAAAAAATAGTTTTGAACAGCTCTCATGGGTTGGGGTGAACGGTTACAAAACATGTATCAATATATTTTTTTTGCTGTCGTTCTTTTTTCATTATCGGGATGTGTTTTTTATAGTACTGAGCAAGCATCACCATCAACCCCGACACCGACGTTATTACCAGCACTTGCTCGCCTAATCCAAGTCCGTGATGATGCAATAATTGTGCCCTTGCCACAATCTCCACCTACGTTTAATGCTTACTTAAATGACACTGGGTATGAAGAATTAGTAGGTGAGCTTGTTTTTGGGGCGTTGGTCGAAATTGGTCCAAATGGACAGTATTATCCCGAACTTGCTATTGAAGTACCGACATTAGAAAATGGCGGGCTGAGTTTTGATGGTTTGCAAGTTACATGGAAATTACGCCCTAATGTTTTGTGGAGCGATGGTACACTATTCACCAGTAAGGATGTGTATTTTACATGGAATGCCCTTCGTCAAAGTGGCATTTTTGCCTCTGGCTTTGACCTCATCACGGATATAGACATGCCTGATAAATTGACAGCAGTTGTACACTATAGCCGTTTTTATCCTAATTATCGTTTGCAATTTGGTGGAGAAGGAACTGGCATTTTTCCTGCTCATTATTGCGGCGATGTGGCTAACATGCTCCGATGGGAATGTAATTCTAAACCAATTAGTACCGGACCTTTTATTTTAGCTGAACAGGAAAATGAACAACTCATTTTTACTCCCAATCCATATTATTGGAAACCCAATCGACCATTAGCACAACAACTTATTTTTATCGTAAATAATAATGCCGAATATAGAGTTGGCATGCTCAAACGTGAAACAGGCTATCTTGATTTGTGGACGCAGGCTGATGAGCTTGATATTGCACAAGACATTGAAAATATCACCATGTTTGCCACAAATCCACCTCGTTTTATGCTACGACTTGTGCCAAATTTAAGTGCCTTTGGTACAGCCGATTCGAGCCAACCTCATCATATTTTTACCGATGTTGATGTTCGGCGTGCTGTTCGACATGCCATCAATGTACCTCAAATTATTGACACGGTTTTTGATAATCGTGCTGTCATAGCAGATACAGAACTAGACCGTCACAGGTGCGAAGTATCTCGTTATAACTATAATCCTGCCGTTGCCAACGCTTTGCTAAGCCAAGTAGGTTGGTTCGATGAAGATGGCGATGGTATTCGAGAATGTCATGGATGCCAGTTTGCTGTCGAAGGAACGCCGCTTACATTCGAGAGTTATTACTACGAAGAATTTGGCAACCCATTGGCACAAGTCCATTATCAAATTGTTGATATGTTAGCCGAAGTTGGTATCGAGATGATTCCCAAAAAAATTGAAGGTATCAATTTGTGGGATACTTGGATGGAAGATGGCATCGAAATGCGTGGTAATTTTAGTATGAATTTATGGGACGATGGCTATTATGGGATTGACCCAACCGACTATTTGTTTGACATGTACGACCCGCGAGCAATTCCCACCGAAAATGACCCCTTAGCTGGATTCAATGTTATGCGTTATCGCAATTTGTCATTAATTGCCATTTTCGATGAACTATACATGCCTATTCCCGACACACGTCGCCAACAAAGAATTTGTCAACTTGCCACGATTTTGTATCGCGATTTGCCTGTTATTCCATTATTGGCATTTCCTGATATTTATCTGATTAACACACGATTGCAGGGTGTCTATCCACATATTTATGATACAGTGACATGGAACGCCGAAGATTGGTATTTGGAGGAATAAAATTGTTTTGGGCTGTATAGAGATTTCTAAAACCAAAAATATTATGACTTATACTAAAATGTCTCATGGATTTTTCAGTGACAACGTATTAAATATTGCTCATCGAGGTGCCAGCTATGATGCTCCCGAAAACACCATGCCTGCTTTTCACCTAGCAGCAAACATGGGGGCATACGGCATTGAGTGTGATGCACAGTTGACAAAAGATGGTGAGGTTGTTATTTTTCATGATGTTTATCTAAACAGAACATCAACAGGCACAGGAAAAATAGCAGATAACACCCTAGCCGAATTGCGTAAACTCGATGCAGGTAGTTGGAAAGATAGTCGTTTTAGCCACACATCTATCCCTACCCTCGACGAAGTGTTCGATGAAATGCCTACTCATTTTTTGTTTAACATCGAGTTAAAATCATTCGCAATTTTTAATCAAAAACTTGAGGCAGCCGTTGCACGCTTGATTGACCATCATCGTATCCAAGACCGTGTTATTGTGTCCTCATTCAATTTGCTTTCCCTTCTGAAGATGAGACGTATTGACCCAAGCATCAAACTTGGTTTGTTGTGGAGTCCTTATGTGCCGCTTTTTTTATATGATTATTTGATTCGATATGTTATTAGTCATGAAGGGTTCCATCCCCATTGGAAAAGTGTAACTGTTGAAATGGTTAAGCAAGCACGTAGACATGGCAGATATATCAATGTCTGGACATGTGATGATTCACTTGCCATGCAACGATTAATCAAAATGGGCGTGGCAAGCATTATTACGAATCGTCCCAATTTATTGAGAGAAGTATTGTATAGTGAAACTAAATAAGTTATGGCTTAGGAGCATCAAAGCAAAGTTAATCGAATTAGGCTTTTTTCTTCTTTACAATCATCTTGCTTTTATGTATGAGTTAGTTGCATGGTTTGTTTCATTGGGACAGTGGTCACGTTGGCGGCAGGTAGCATTGAATTACATGCATCATGGCACGACTCTCGAATTGGGTTATGGCACTGGCGTATTTTTTCAGCAGATGATGGAACAAGGCTTAAATCCGATTGGGGTAGACATATCTCCTTTCATGGCTGGCATTACTTACAGACGATTACACAGTCATAACTTATCATGTCAAGTTGTCCAAACATGTGCCGAATCCTTACCTTTTCCAGATTCATATTTCAACAATATTGTCGCCACATTCCCAACAAATTACATTTTACAACCAGCGACATTGGCTGAAATCCATCGCACTTCCCGCGGTAATGCCGTGTTGATAATTGTCACACGTGGGGAACTAGTGGCACCTGAGCCGATAAAGATTTTTATCGCATGGCTTCATCAAATTACAGGTAAACATAATGATGAGGTGGTTGACCTGCATAATTGCTTCGCACAATCGGGATTTAAAATGGAATCGCTGATAGGCGAATTTCAAGGAGCAAAGGCACAGTTAATTATTGCTCACAAAATTGACCTAATTATCGGAGCGAAAAAGCTCGCTTTTTCATGCCAAAGCAAGCTTTGACCCTCCAACACTTTTTGCAAAGGAGTTTATCATGAAAAGTCCATTTCCAGGAATGGATCCATATTTAGAAAATAATAATACATGGAATCGAAATACGCCGTTATTTGGCAACCAAGTTGCGACCAAGATATCATGTTGCTATAGAGCAGATGATTTATTTAAACATGTTGCCACCTGAACGTGTCGGGCGACCTGATGTTTTGATTCAGGTGCCACAGCCAACTAATGGACATCATCGACCACATAGTGGAATGTCTGGCACATTGCTTAAAGAGAAAGTTGCTATAGCCATTAAACCAGTTACATTTATTATTCCTGATTTTGATGAAATTAAGCATGCTTATTTAACCGTTCGTGATTTAAACATAGA
>NBMH01000203.1 GCA_002084875.1 Anaerolineaceae bacterium 4572_78
CATAGAAACGAATAATACCGGCGGGTCTTTTTCCCATCACTATTCTCCCGACATCACGTATTCTGGTACGGATAATGAAATGTGGGTAACTTATGCCTCAATGCTGGGAGCCATTTGGCCTAATGATAGTTATTACTGGGTACATCACCGCACGTTGAATGGTCAAATAACAGGAGAGCGTTTGCAAGTGCGAGCGGCAGGGGCTGACAGGCTGATTTTAAATCCGGCAGTAGCTGGCGGAAGCGGAGGCGGGTTGATTGTTTGGAATGATGAGATTACCGAGGATGGATGGGATGTCCTTGGTCAGCGAATTTCATCAGTGCAATACGTTTATTTACCGGTTGTGATCCGGTAATAGAGTTTTTATAACAAGAAAATAAAAATCTGTAAAAAGGTAAAATTATAGTTCTTATTCTATTCGGATTATGGTAAGTATAACCTGGATGAGGATTGGATTTGCAGAGCTTGGGGAGAGAGGTGCGGTAAAACCTACAAAAAGATACACTAGAGTTAATTCAGTAGTGAAATTCAGTTTCTAAGAAACAATTTTATGTTTGGTGATATCTTGTAAGCAACAGATTGTTTTTTCCGGTTTAAAGTGCCTATCTGCAAACGTACTGGAGCAGCTAACAAATCGTTGTACCCGAAAACCTAATCCTGATTTCGTGAAAGTATAAATGCGTGTGTCGTCAGCCTAACAATCGCATTGGTACGGAACGCCTAATCTTGGCGCCTTTTGAGGTGGGTGCGCTCTAGTGGGCAGCGGTCGCCATAGTGCTTGCCTTAATCACCACCGGAGGTAGTGTAGCAGGAGATTATATGTCAGGTTTAGGGGCAAAACGGGCAGAAATTGAGGCTACTCAGAATGCGGCAGCAACAAACACTGCTCTAGCTACCGTAAGTACTCTTACTCCAACGAGTACCTTTACTCCCAGCCCTACTAACACTTTTACCCCGATCCCGACTGATACACCCCCCGATCCCGACTGATACACCAATACCTACAAACATTATCACATCTTCGCTCACTATCGCACCTTCGCCCACGTCAACATCTACGCCTTCACAAGTTAAACGACTTGATACAGTTATTGGCAGAGAACCTCTTAATTTTGATCCGTCGTTGGCAATTGATACTATGTCAATTTTTTTCATACGTCAGATGTTTGTAGGTTTGACTGATCTTGATAGCAATGGAAAACCTATACCTTCTCTGGCAACTGAATGGGATGTATCAGATGATGGGCTGGAGTGGACATTTAATCTCCGGGATGATATTTATTGGGTTCATCGTGACCCGATAACCGGCAACTATAAGAAACTGAGGCCTGTCACGGCTGCTGATGTGGTTTACGGAGTTGTTCGTACTCTTCATCCCGATACAGACTCGGAGTATGCTTATGTATTATACATTATCGAAGGTGCTGAGGAACTGAACAACGCCGACCCAACATCAAACGATTTCGAGTCTATCTTGTCCGGTATTAAGGTTATGGCTCTTGATGACAAAACGGTCGTTTTTCGCCTGCGAGCGCCAGCGGCTTATTTTCCTTCAATTACCAGTATGCCTATTACCTATCCACAACCTCAAGAAGTCATCAAAGAAAAGGAACATAATTGGACTGAGGTGGGTTTCATCGTGACGAATGGGGCATACACTGTACAAGAATGGAAACCGAATGAACAGATTATACTTGAGAAGAATGTCGAGTGGTATGATGCTGATAATGTAGAAATAGAATTACTAAGTACTCGTGTCGTTTCCGATACTGCAATCGCATTAAAGTTGTATAAAGATGGAAAGATTGATTTTCTTAGTTCCTCACTGATATATCAACTACAGATAATAGATGAAGATGATATTCCCAAATCAGAGTTGTACGTTATCCCGAAATCTTGCACGGAATACTATGGCTTCATAAATAGCAAACCGCCATTCGATAATAAGCTACTGAGAAGGGCTTTTTCTGCGACGATCAATCGTGAACTATTAATAGAGAATGTTATCAAAGGGGAACATATTCCGGCAAATTCTTTTTCCGCACCGGGTATCTTCGGAAGTATGGCGCAGAATCCGGCAATAGGCATTTTACTTACCCTGAGTTACTCTGAGCGTGTCACATTAGCCAAGTCGTGGCTGGAAGAAGCGGGCTACCCAGAGGGCGAGGGGATTGAGATAGTTTTAGGATTCAATACCTCAAAAATGAAAAAACAGGTTGCCGAAGAAGTACGGAGGATGTGGCTTGACGCTTTTCCCAATGCAACAATCACATTAAAAGAATATGAGTGGAGCGATTATATAGCTACTCTAAAACAAGATACTCCCGATGATATAAAGCCTAATATTTATCGTTTAGGTTGGTGCGCTGATTATCCTGACGCAAACAATTTCCTGAATGATGTGTTCCATTCGAAAAGTAAACAGAATTTGGCAAAATATTCTAATCCCGACTTCGATAAAATCATTGAACAAGCTGCATCTGAGAAAGACTCAGGTGAGCGTATGAAGCTTTATTTTCAAGCTGAAGCAATTTTCATTAATCAGGATACCGCTATCGCTCCTATCTATTATCATACGTCTGTATACCTACATAAATCTTGGCTCACTGGTGTTGTATTTGATCAATTTTCCGTCGATACTATTGCAAAATGGAGGATCAATTGGGATGAAAAACGTTCAATTGGAACATTTATTTCCCTTCTGCCCCATCCAGAGCGTCCAGAGGGAACTGGTCCTATTCCGTAGGATTGCAACATACTTCCCCCAAGCTGCCGCC
This sequence comes from Anaerolineaceae bacterium 4572_78, assembly GCA_002084875.1. Taxonomy (GTDB): domain Bacteria; phylum Chloroflexota; class Anaerolineae; order 4572-78; family 4572-78; genus 4572-78. The sequence continues at coordinate 2,778 of NBMH01000203.1, forward strand.
CAACAATCAGCTTGCACGCGACCCGAAAAGCTGCGTTCAATTGGAAGTGGTGGGGGCAACAACGTCACTTTCTGTTGTGGCATCCGTCGCTAACTTTTTCGGGCGCGTGAAGCTGGGGCGTTAGCTTGCTTATTTTTTGAAGCTAAAGGATGGAATCGCATCAATAAAGAGGAGTAAACAAAATGGTATCAGATTCAGTCCCCAAAACTGATAATAACGCGAATGTAGAGTACGTTCCGCAGGAGCAACAGATAAAAGAAGCCCATCGACATTATGTAGAACTCATTTTAGTAATAGTTGGAATTTGGCTCGGTTGTACGCAACTCAGCCCTATCTTCGATAATCTTGTGAAATATTCCGCAGAACTTGATTTAATAGGTGCATCGTTGGCAAATTGGATACTCTTGCTAACCAATGGAGCTATGTTTTTCTTGTTCATTTTAGGTTTACTACTTCTATTCTTTTTAGGTGCAGTCACTTGGCTGACAGGAACAATTATAATTGCATTAGTGTCAACACTTAATGACATCAAGCGTTATGGAGTAATTGGTCGTTCAAAAATGGTGTTTGATAAATTTAAAAACAAAGTCGAGGAAAAATTGAAAGGCACTGAGTGAAAGCAAGTTGTTTCCTGGCGCAACTGGAGGGCAGGAGAACTTTTGTGCTGCAAACGATCAGTTTTGCTCAATCTTGGCTTTTGGCAAAGAGATGTTAAAATCAAAATTGATTGGAGTTGTAGAGAGTATGCTGATATAGGAAAGGTGGTAAATCCGGTGAAGTTGTGGTGCTGAAGGGAAGCGGATATCGGAGTAGAAAGTCGTCTTTCCATCATCATCACCGCGCAGGAAAGGAACGAAAGCCCGATAACGACCACAAGCGGCGCACCTTTGCTCCCTGCTAATGCGGCGAAAAGCAACCGCAAATGCTGGTCGCAAAAGTGCGCCGGATTGAGGCTTGGTTTAATGAGAAGGATAGGCACAGAGCCTTGTTGAAATTGAGGTTGGTTTCGCTGACGAAATTGTTTGCTGGCAAAGTTGGTTTCGCTGGCAAGGGCGGCACTGTGCGTTTTCACCCAAAGGCGGCTCGTAAATTGTCGCTATCTGTGGACGCAAAGTAGAAAGTGTAGTAAGATTGTAAGTATCAAGTACCGTTGTGCGGGTGCGGCAAGCTAACAATCGCATTGGTACGGAACGCCTAATCTTGGCGCCTTTTGAAGTAGGTACGTTTTAGCGGCTTGTTGCAAAGCGTATCGTTCTGTGTTTTATCCGTCGTCCGCACAATGCGGGGCGTTATGTGGCTTGAGAGGAGTATTGCACTATGGAGATTAAAGAAAGTTATTCTTCACGAGAAAATCATGAGCGAAAACATTTTCGACTATCTCCGCCTCAATTCGTGCGCGAGTTTACCCTGCCTGATGATTTTAGATTGAACTATATTACTATATATCTGGAAGGAAGTGACATTTCATTTAAAGGCGGCTTGCAAAAATTCATACTTAATCGTTACAATGATTTTTGCAATGTACACTTGATTATGAAAAAAGAATTTACAAGAGGATTTTATGTTAAACCTGACTACAAAATGCCTGCCAAACTACAGGCTGAACCAACATGCGAATTGCACCAACTACGTGAAGTGGGAAGTTGGTTTGATGTATTGCTAAAATGGTATCTTGTATTGAACAAGAAAGTTAATTTTGATTCAAACAAAATGCGACAATTTCTTGAGAAATTTAAGCAAAGTCCCTATCATCTGAGATATAGACTCGATTCTTCGGCATTTGACGGCACATATCAACAGTACCAGCAGTTAAAAAAGATGTTTAATAATTGTGACTATCGTATGCCAGAAGCTGTCCCCAGTCGGGGTTTTAAACGAACATTGGCAAGATTTGTGAGTTACCATGAAGATATGGACCCTGCAAATCTTTATGAAGGAAAATATGAAAATGAATGGGTAGCACTGAACTTGATACGAAATGCTAAAATAGGGGTGGGGTTTAAAAAGGGGTCTCACATATTTACTCCTGAAATGGCAGATGATTTACTTAACCTGTTTGCTCTCGTTGATATTAATGAATTGACATATGAGAACCTGTTTTTGTATAGATTTCATTTACTGGGTAACACAATTGATTTTTTACTTGATGAAACGTTAATTGATGTAAAGGTAACAGTTTCATCCACTTCATCCGTGACAGGTTAAGGTTTTTTATGATTTGTCAAGCGCAAATACGGTTTGAACCTTAAATTTTCAGGCTTTTGAGGATGATTTAACCATTCTTTCAGGCTG
>NBMH01000204.1 GCA_002084875.1 Anaerolineaceae bacterium 4572_78
GGTGCAGATTCAACTCATTTTCACTGCTATGACTATAGTAGAGAGCGTCCAAATATGTGTTACTACGCTCCCGCTTTTTCTCATAGTACTTTAGTACTAATTATGGAATCTGGAGATGGTTACTTTGACCAAGATGATTTTTAATGCATATGTAACAACGCAGAGCATTGTTACAAGAAAACGCAGAGCATTGTTACAAGAAAACGCAGAGCATTGTTACAAGAAACGCAGAGCATTGTTACAAGAAAACGCAGAGCATTATTGTTACAAGAAAGTGAGGAGAACACTAATACCTAAACCCTAATTTCTGACTCCTCATTTTCTGTACCTGTACTGCAAGGGGTTCTTAGTCATCATTAACATTGGTATAAAAATCAACTTGGGGTAAATTTGTTGTCAAGTATGGTGTGTAACTAATATTTGTTATTGTTCCACGTAAATTAATCATATTAATTTTCCAAATCACGCTGATAACAGGTTTGCTAGAATAATTAGTTATCCTACCTTTAAAATATAATTTAGGCAATAAATCAGATAAGATTAGGTATATTACTTTTTAAGAAACAGATTCTTCCTGATTACCTACACGATACAGCCAATACAATAAAGCAATACTTCCCACACCAAATATTCCAAGGGCTACTATGCAAATCACACCAAAAATAATCCACTCCATGAGATTATCTTGTTCTGAAGGTGTTGGGGAAGGAGTTGCCGAAATAGAAGTGACTGTTGCCGTATTTTTATCATGGGGCTCTGCAATAGCGATATTTTCATGGACAGGTGTTGCTGTTGGTGCAGGAGTATGCGTTGGCGTTTCTGTTGGAATGGGAGATGATGTATGTGCAAGTGTAGGAGTTGGGAAAGGTGTATTTGTTGGCAATGGTGATGGTGATGGAACAGAAATAAGAGTCGGAGAAGGCGTATGAGTCGACAAAGATGTGTATGTTGGTAATGGTGTCGCTGTAGATGGAACAGGAGTCAGCGTAGGTGGAATAGAGGTATGCGTAGGGCTAAGAGGTTGACCTTCTCCGATTTTTATCATGCCAATTTCATCAATCCAAAATTGATATATCGGACTCGAAACACGAGCCATATTATTAACCCTAATAAAAACAGTCATGACATTTGTTTGAGATGTTGCTTTGATTTGCAAATCTTCCCAAACAAGTTTATGCCCCGCTTTATGTAGCGAATTAAATACCTCTGGACTCCAAACGATATTAGCTGAAAATGGGTCAGTACCTCCCGTTGGGTCAAGACCAATTTTCCGTCCAACAGCCCCATCATCTTTATCATACGAATCATAAATGAGTAATTGCAGATTTGCTTCGTAGATTGCCAACTCATTTACGGGAATTTGTTGATACAAGCCAGCCACAAATCCTCCTGCTGAACTCATGTAACCACAAGGATGATTAATGGTATGACATTCATTGCCATCAATGGTACGAATATCAACACTCCCTGCTTCGATGAACGGAGTCCAATGATTCAATCCCTCATTAAACTCGCAATTTTTGACCAAGTTTTCACCATATTCCAGACAGTAGCGTGGAAAATGTTGTCCTTGAACATCTAAACTGATTATAAAAAATGTTATGGCTAGTATGACAATAATTCTTTTCATTTTCTCATGATAAAATATTAATCTCAATTTAACAAGCTAGGAATTAGCTTTTTAAAGATGACAACAAAAATATTATGTATTTATTGCAAAATAGAAAAAATGAGGTAAACTAATAAATTGAGTATTAAATTATAACAAAGGAAATTAAAAAATGAATCAACCAATCAAAAAGAAAATTGGACTTGCTTTAGGTGGAGGCGTTGCTCGTGGACCGATTCATATTGGTGTGATTGCCGCCCTAGAAAAAGCAAATATTCCCATCCATTGCATTGCTGGCACCAGTGCAGGAGCATTGATAGGCTCACTTTATTGTGCGGGCATGCCTATTGAGGAACTCAAAGCCAAAGGAGGAATTCTCAACTGGTTTGATATAGCCCGACCTGTCTGGTCGACTACAGGTTTTTTATCCTTTGCCCGATTGGAATATTTGATAACTACATGGATAGGAAATGTCAATTTCGATGACTTGAGCATACCATTCGCCGCTGTTGCCACCGATGTCAAACGTGGGGAAGCTGTCGTATTAAAAGAAGGTCATGTAGCACGAGCTGTTCGAGCCAGTTGCTCTGTGCCAGGCTTTATAACTCCTGTTGAAATTAATGGACAATTTCTAGGAGATGGCGGCGTTAGCAATAATTTACCTGTTTTAGCGGCACGCCAACTTGGTGCCGATTATGTGATTGGGGTCGACCTTTTCCATTCCAAAGGAAATTTGCGGTGGGGACTATTCAGCATTTTGTCTAATGTTGCCGAAACGATGGTGCGTAAATCGGGTAATGGCTTTGCTATTGCCGATTATTTTATTTCTCCAGATTTGAGCGATTACAGTTATATTTCTCTAGCGAAACGTGCTGAATTAATTGAGGTGGGCGAGCAGGTTGTCATGAAACACTTACATGCTATACGAGAAAGTTATGACAAATTCCAAGTTAATTGAACAAATTCAACGATATATTCTTATTCTCATTTTGTTATTCCTAGCAACAGGATGTGTTTCCCTTGATAACCCGACCGATATTTTTCAAGGTAGAGAAAATGGAAAAACGCCATCACCTTCACCCGATTGCATCATCGGGCAAACATTTATTTCTCGCAAGGCTAACTTAAATGTCATTGAAGTTTTGCTGACACAACCTGATATTATTCGTGTTTCTCCTCAAGATGATACTCAAGAGGACATTCAACCGATTATCACCCTTCATTTGCGTTCCACTTCAAATTTAGATGACGACTTACGTACCGTATCCATTGACACATCTTACGTTTTCCATCCGATTGTTCGCTTTAGTTTTCCACCCATCCCAGACTCACAAGAACAATCATATTATTTTTTCTTATCAGGCACATCATCAGATGCCTTACTCCTTAAGTATGCTGATATCGATATGTATCATGATGGTGTTTACATGCTTAACCATCGTGAGGAACCAGGCGATTTATGGTTTCGGACATATTACGATTATGACCTTGCCTGTGTCATGCGGGATATTGCTACGTATTTGACGGTCAAAATTGGATTCAGCTTAAAAATCATGCTGATAGCAATTGCTTTGCTCTTTTTGCCTGGAGCAGGATTGCTCATATTGATGAAATATCCATTTCCTGGTGCGGCGAGGAAACCGTACCTACAAATGCGTAGTACGGATATTTTGTTCACACATGGACATAGAGAAAACAGCCATGATATATTAATTTGGCTAGGTTTATCATTCGGATTAAGCCTAGCCCTAGCACCACTGCTAATTTTGTGGACGACTACACTTGGTTTACGATTGGGCAAGGTAGGGATTATTATTTATTTGATTGTGTCAGGGGTAATCGTCGTTTATGGAATCGTCAAACATTATCCCAAAAGAAACATGACAAAATATGATTGGGCTTGGGGAGGAGTTTGTGCATTTATTATTTTGTTGGGAATTATCTTACGCTTCGTTCAAATTCATGATTTAGTCTTGCCCGCTTGGGTAGACCCAGTGCATCATACCATGATTGCTCGTCTCATCGCCGACAGTGGCCATGTACCTGATACATTTCGCCCCTTCATTCCAAATGACTACTTTTATTATCATTACGGCTTTCATACCATAGCCGCTTATTTTCAATGGCTGTCAGATTTAGAAATGTCCCAAGTATTGCTTATCTTGGGACAAATCTTAAATGTAGGGGCAATTTTGGTCAGTTATCTTTTGGCAAAAGGATTGACAGGGCGGCGAATGATTGGAGTATGGAGCATGATTATAACTGGCTTTATCGCTTCCATGCCTGCTTACTATGTGACATGGGGACGCTATACCCAATTAACAGGATTGATAATTCTGCCTGCCACAATTGTTTTAACCATGTGGTGGCTTGAAAGCGATAATAGCAAATTTGATTGGCGACGACTTATATTAGTAGTCATCAGTTGGGCGGGACTGTTTCTGACCCACTATCGCGTTTTATTTTTTGCCATTGCATTTTTAGTGGTATATGTAGTTTATGTCGTTTTAATGTATCGCTCAAACTTTACATGGCTAAAATGGTTCATCATTCGAGGAGCGAGCATGGTCGGACTATCAATGTTATTTGCTTTGCCATGGCTGATTCGAGTTGTGAATCAAGCAATTATCAGGATAGGGTCTTCATTCCCCACATCAATACAAAGTGCCGCAGAAACAAATACCGTACCATTGCAATATATTTTTTCAGGACAGGAATATATTTTGGTGGCATTGGCAATTGGAGGAGCAGTGTGGGGCATTTTGAGAGGAGAACATGGCATTATCTTGTCTGCCAAATACTTGGCTTGTAAGTAATATTTCCACGTTTATCATTTTGTATATCCCATTTGGAATCGCCGTCGGATATTTGTTTACTACCATTTATGATTATCTCCGTTTAGGATTAGGCACACATTGGCAGAGGTACTATCAAATTTTGGTACTGCTCATTTTCCCCATAGTTGCCATGTGGGGAGCATGGCAACAAGTGCCGATTATCAATCCGATAACAATTTTAACGGCACAGGAAGACATGGAGGCAATGACTTGGATTCGAGAAAACACTCCTCCTTCAGCAGTATTTTTGGTAAATACAACAGTTTGGATGCAACAACTTTACATGGGTAATGATGCTGGTTGGTGGATTTCAGTTTTAGCCGACCGTCAGACCACATTGCCTTCTGGGTTATATGGCATGACTTCATTAGAGTATACTCAAAAAGTTGGTGACCTAGCAAAAGCCATAGCAGAGATAGAAAATCTTGATGATGTTGAAATGCAAACCATGCTAGATGAATGGGGTGTAACACATGTGTACATTGGAGCAAAAGGTGGTTCACTTACCCCTTGGATGTTACTTGATAGCGATAATTATAATTTAGCTTATACCAACGGTGCTGTTTGGATATTTGAGAAAGCCAAAAATGACACGAAATAACAACTTGATTTTAGGTATTATCCTAGTATTCGATGTTCAAGTTTTTCCTGGGGATAATCTTCCTCAAGCAGGTTCTGAATAGGGCTGTTTAATGCTAAAACAAAAAACATGGCTTGGGATATTTATGGAGCGAAAAAGCTTGCTTTTTCATGTCAAAGCAAACTTTGACGCTCCAGCTTATCTTGTCAAAAAATAATTGAACAGCCCTCAGATGAGGGATAAACGGTTACATTTGCTTGGTAGCCGCTTCAATCAATTCATACATTCGAGGAATCATTTCTGCGGGATTGGGATGCAATCCTTCACTTAATAGGGCATTATCA
>NBMH01000205.1 GCA_002084875.1 Anaerolineaceae bacterium 4572_78
GGAAATACTGCTCCTGTTGTGGATGCGGGTTCTGATTACACCATCCCAGCAAGTACAAATTTTACGCTGACTGGTTCTGCCACTGATAACGAGGGTAATACCTTAACCTACAATTGGGAAGAGTTTGATTTAGGTTCGTCATGGATGAACGATTCCATGCCAAATACTGATGCAGGAGATAATCCTATCTTTCGTTCCTATCCCTCTACCGATAGTCCCTCGCGCACGTTTCCCAAACCCGATGGTGGTTTGTTAGCTGATAGAGGCGAGTCTTTGCCGACTACTGACCGCACCATGAAATTTCGGCTGACGGTACGAGATGGCTCAGGAGGGGTTAGCTATGACCTCATGGAGCTAACAGTTGCTAAAACAGAGTCCGAGCAAACGGTTACATGGAATGTAGCTGGCACCGATTCAGCCCCCATTAGTTGTAGCAATGTGGATATTTTGCTTTCAGCAGATGGCGGTAAAACTTTCCCTTACACGCTCATAGAAAGCATATCCAATGATGGCACTGAAATGATAACCGTCCCTAGCGGAAGTGGCACTAGCCTAGCTGAAGTTAAAGTGCAGTGTTCGGATAATGTTTTTTTTGACATTTCAACTGGCAATTTCACTATTGAAGGTAGTTCAGTAACTCCTACACCGACAGCTACAAGCCACACAGATGCTACCGCTACTTCCACCCCAACGGAAGATGTAGCCACTCCCACAGCCACAGATTCCACAGTTGCTACTGCCACTGCCACTTCTCCAACAGAAAATACAGCTACTCCAACCGCCACCTCAACAACTCCCACAACCTCACTCTTTAGCGAAAACACCAATATCACCAACTTAACAGGAGTCTATGCGGGTTCCATAGATTTGGGCGATTATGATAATGATGGCGATTTGGACATCGCTCTTATCGGTTTGGATAAAGATGATAATTATGTAGCTGAAATCTATCGCAATAACGGCGGCACCTTTGCCGATATTGGAGCAGATTTAACGGGCGTGAAACGTGGCACAGTCAAATGGGGTGATTACGATAATGATAATGACATGGATTTGTTGCTAATTGGCTTAGATAGCACAGATACCCCAATTAGCAAAATATACCGCAACGATAACAGCACATTTAATGATGCCAATGCGGGACTAACTGGTGTTTATCATACTGCTTCCGATGACTCCGCCGATTGGGGTGATTATGATAATGATGGTGATTTGGATATTGTCATTGCTGGTAATGCTGGTGATAAAAACTCACCTGTTTACATGAGTAAGATTTATCGGAACGACGGCGGCATATTTACTGATATTGAAACGGGTTTAGTTGGTGTAATTGATGGTTCAGTCGCATGGGGTGACTTTGATGGCAACAATGCCCTTGACATCCTACTTTCAGGAACAAGCGATAAAGGGGAAATTGTAGCCGTCTATTACAATAACGATGGTGAATTTAGCAAAGTTCTTGATGACTTGGCAAACTTGCGATTTGGTGATGTTGCCTGGGGTGACTATGATGCTGACCAAAAACTAGATTTTATCATAACAGGGAATGATAGACCGTCAGGGAATGATAATGGATTCATCACCAAAATTTACCATCAAGAAGCAGACTTCACTTTTGACCTTGTGTCAGGTGTAGTTGGTGTAGGAAGTAACGGTTCGGTTGATTGGGGAGATTATGATAATGATAATGACCTTGACCTGATAATAACGGGCTGTACGGTCAGGGGGTGTGATGCTCCCATCACCCGAGTTTATGAAAATAATAATGGCTCATTTCATGATGTTGGTGCAGGACTACCAGGCGTGAAGTATGGTTCGGTGGCATGGGGAGATTATGATAATGATGATGACCTTGACATTTTGCTTATAGGGGAAACAAGTGGTCTCCGTATGGCAAAAATTTATCAAAATAATACCGACAATCCCTCCACCGATAATCCCATTTTAAAATTGACAAAGACAGGACCTACCACCGCACAGGCAAATCAAACCGTCGCATACACATTCATCGTACAGCATGCCACGAATAGTGATGGTTCAGCCATTCATAACATCACACTCAGCGATGACTTGACAGATGCCCCTACTTTCAAAAGTGGCGATGCCAACAGCAATAACCTTTTGGATGAAGGCGAGACATGGACTTACACCGTAGATTATCAAATCAAAACAAGTGACCCAAATCCACTTGTAAACAAAGCTACAGTGCAAGGCGAAAACAGTTCAGGTAATTCCATCCAAAATAGTGATGTTCATAGCATTGCTATCGAATCGAGCACTAGTTTGCCAAAACTCAATTTTAGTGAGACAACGTATGAAATCGGTGAAGACATCGGACAAGCTATCATTACAGTTACATTGAGTCAGGCTTCTAGCGATGTCGTATCGTTTGATTACCAGAGCAGTGATGATACTGCTACATCAGGACATGATTATACTGCCGCTCAAGATACCGTTACCATGTCGGCGGGGAAAACACAAACTACCTTTAATATAACCATCATTGATGATGAAGATATTGAAGATGATGAGACTTTTTCTTTAGGTCTAAGCAATCCTAGTAATGCCGAGTTAGGAAATCGCCAGACGGTTCTCCTAACAATTTTGGATAATGACCAAGCAGATTATCTGATTTATTTACCAATTGTACTAAAGTAACATCCCGCTCCATTTCTAGTGGGGGTAGGCTTTTCAATGCTAAAGAAGATATTGGATTTCGTACCTCAATCTCATCCATGGGGTATTGTTTTTAACAGAAAACATGCAGGGGCGTACGGCCGTACGCCCCTACAACTAGCATTGAACAGCCCTGTAGTGGGGGGCGGATAAAATTAGATTTAAGACAAAAAGGAGGTAAGCCGTTTTAATCCTCAACTAGAAATTTGGGGATAATGGCTAAATTTTATGACATTAACTAAACTTGAACAACAATTATTGAACGAATCACCGCATTGGATTTATCTTGTTTTGACCACATCAGAAGATGGTTTTTTCAAACGTGGGGTGGTTCAATCAGTGAAAGAACATCGGGCATTTGTGAAATTTCTAGCGAATCATGAAGCTGAAACCCCGCTTATTCAAGATGTGATTTCAGCTCAAGAAGATTCAGAAGTGGACGGCCCTGCCACCGATGGTCTTGCTCATCTGCGATTAGTCGCTAACATTCTAAATACAAAAGTCGCAGAAGAAGAAGCGACGCTTATTTTGTCAAGACAGTGGAACAAGAACCAAAGAAGACTGTTTTTAATTCTGAAGATAATCTTATTAACCTTGACTTGAGTGGTTTAAAATTTAGCGACTTGCCAGCTGATATTGGTCTCTTTACCAACTTGCATGTACTCAATTTAGAAGATAACGACTTGACAGAATTACCTGCTGAAATTGGTTTATTGAAGGAATTGCAAGCAATTCGCTTAAGAAATAATCACCTCACTACCCTACCCGCTGAAATTGGTGATTTGTCAAACTTACGTTGGTTGTGGGTCGAAAAAAATAAACTTGAATCACTGCCACCTGAAATTGGGCAACTTCAAAACTTAGTACGCCTTTGGGTTCAAGATAACCAATTAAAAAAATTACCTGAACAAATTGGTCAGCTAGTTAATCTAAAAACGTTTCAAATCATGTCGAACAAATTAGAAAAACTACCTGCTGAAATTGGGCAGATGACAGAGTTGCGACAACTTTTACTAAATGATAATTTGTTGACCTTTTTGCCTGTTGAACTAGGGCAACTAATCCATTTGCATACCCTTGAAATAGAACGAAATCGGTTGCAATTATTGCCGCCCGAAATCGGTAATCTTACCAAATTGGAAAGTTTGAAGTTGGAACAAAATAAATTGGAAAAACTACCCACTGCTATAGGTAAGTTGGTAAATCTAGCAGTGCTTGAGGTGCATGATAACAAATTAGAAGTGCTCCCTGAAAGCATTGGACAATTGAAAAAGCTATATATTTTAGATACCTACAATAATAAGTTGAAAATCTTGCCAGAGAGTTTAGCTTATTTATCCATCGAGTTGTAGACTCTCCTCTCTCCATACTAGGAGAGGGCTGGGGGTGAGGGATAGTTACAGGAACATGATAAAATTTCCTTACGGCATTGCCGATTTTTACAAATTGATAACTAAAGATTATTTATATGTAGACCGTACTGCTAGTATTCGTCAGGTGGAAGATGTAGGAATAAACTTACTCTTTCTCCGTCCCCGACGCTTCGGTAAAAGTCTGTGGCTGTCGGTCTTAGAAAATTATTACGATGTCAATAAAGCGGCTCAATTCGAGACGTTGTTTGGACATTTAGCGATTGGTCAAAACCCAACGCCTGAACATAATCAATATCTCATCATGCGTTGGAACTTTTCAGCAGTTGCGACCCATGAAGATGTCAGCGAAATTAGGAAAGCATTGCATAATCATATTAACGGTGCTATCCAAAATTTCGCCGAGCAATATGAATCGATATTAACCCATTCCATTGAAATTAATCATCAAGATGCCTTGTCTTCTTTTAATTCAGCTCTGACAGCCACCAATTTAAGTCCCTACAAAATGTATCTGTTGATTGACGAATACGACAACTTCGCCAATGAAGTTTTGATGAGCAATCTACCTGAGAGCAAAAAACGGTATGAAGACATGCTTTATAATGAAGGTGCTCTCAAGACACTCTTCAAAGTTGTGAAAATGGGAACAGAAGGGCGTGGCATTGACCGTTTGTTTATTACTGGTATTTCACCCGTAGTCATGAGTGATATAACCAGCGGTTTTAACATTGCTGAAAATATCTACCTTGAATCGACGTTCAATGATTTGTGTGGTTTCCATGAAGAGGAAATAGCCCACATTCTACATCAAGTCGCTCATGAGTGTCAGCTATCGCTTGAAATGGAAACTGAAGCTCTGGACATGATGCGAACATTCTATAATGGCTACCAATTTAGCTATGATGCAGAACAATTGGTCTATAATCCTACTCTTGTGCTCTATTTTTTGAAAGCACTTCAAAAACATTGCCGTTATCCACACAATATGTTGGATGAGAATTTGGATCACCACTGTATTGAATGAAGACCAACCCTTAGCAATTGACAAGCTGTCGAATCGCTTTGGCGTGCGGGATATTTTATTTGCCGTCAAAGATACTACTTTTATTACTTCACTACTCTACTATTTTGGAGTGCTGACTTTAATGCCAGGCTATACTCCTTTTGGTGAACTGATTTTCAAAATCCCAAATTTGGTTGTTCGTAAATTGTATGTAGAACGCCTAAAGGAAATGGCTCTGCCAAATGTGGATGTTCTTGAGGAATCGAATCGTGTCATTCGCATATTCTATCAAACGGGTGACCTGCAACCTCTATGCAACTTCATGGAGGAGACCTATTTTGCATTGTTCAACAATCGGGATTTACGCTGGGCAAATGAACTGACGATTAAAACTGCTTTTTTGAGTTTGCTATTTAACGATACATTTTACATCATGGACTCCGAAAAGGCACTAAGGCTAGAATATTCCGACTTAACCATGATAGTTCGACCCGACATGCGACGATTTCAATTGCAGGACATGCTACTGGAGTTTAAGTATGTTTCATTGGGGAAAAACAAATTGACGTGCGAAAAAGTTAGAGCCATGAGCATGACTGAGTTGAAAAATCTAGCTCCTGTACAAACAGCATTGAGTGAATCCAAAACCAAGCTAACAGGCTATCGTCAAACATTGAATAAAGTTTACGGAGCCAAATTGCGATTACGAGTGTATAGTGTAGTGGCAATTGGCTTTGATAAGTTGGTTTGGGTTGAATTATAAAATTATGGTAAAAATGATAGAATCAATCCAACCATCTTTACGACAGCTAATCAAATTCAAATTAAAGCCTGTCCCATGGCGACAGCATTGGCACAAGCATGCTAATATTTTATTGATGCCACTTGTTTTAATCTTATTTATAAGTACATGGTATCTTATCATCTGGGTTGGTGATTACCCCAAGTTTATTTTACCTTCTCCAATCGATGTTACCTCTGAATTTCATAAAACAATTATGAATGGCACGCTTTGGAGACATGCACAAGTAACACTGTCTGAAATTTTCACAGGATTATTTTTTGGGGTGATGATTGCGACAATAATCGGTTATATTTTAGCTAAAAACAGCTCGCTAGAACGAATCATTGCCCCTTATATTGTGGCATCACAGGCAATACCCACTGTGGCAATTGCTCCTTTATTGATAATTTGGTTTGGTTCTGGTAAAATGAGTAAAGTACTTATCTGCATGCTGATTGTTTTTTTTCCTGCACTAGTTAATACAATTGTCGGGATTCGGTCTGTAGATAAGGATTTATATGATTTGATGCACTCCTTAAAATCAAGTTGGTGGCAAACATTCACCATGCTTGAAATCCCGTCAGCTCTTCCTGTACTTTTCGGAGGATTGAAAGTTAGTGTTACCTTGTCAGTAATTGGAGCAGTGGTCGGTGAATTTGTCGGAGCTGATGCGGGGCTAGGATTTCTTATCAATCAAGCACGTGGTTTATTTAATACACCATTGGTATTTGTCGCTATTTTTTCATTGGTGGGGATTGCATTAATCTTATATGGATTGGTGATTATGATGGAAAGATGGTTGCTTCGTTGGAAAGCGTACAGTTGAGTAAAATCCATCAAATACAAAATTATCATGGTAATCATTCACTTCCTCTCTTGTCAGTAGACCCCAACCACCAGCCCATTCCCCTACGAGGAGAAGGGGAGTAAGATACCCTCTCCATGTGGGGGTTAGTGGTGTTTAATGCTAAAACAAAAAACATGGCTTGGGATATTTTTTGACATGATTTTCAATCACATGGTCGCACAATAGAGCATCAAATCGCTTGCTTTTTCATGTCAAAGCAAGCTTTGACGCTCCAATTTATCTTGTCAAAAATAGCATTGAACAGTCCTGAATAGTATGGGCGTACGGCCCCTGACCTACTTGGTTTAGTAGTTACAATTAATTTACAGTTTTTTGTCTTAAATTGGTAAAATCAGAACAAATGTACTATAATATCATTAACTAAAAATTTGTATTTGTTCAAACACCGCCTAAAAATTATTGGAGGAAACTGTGGCAAAATCAAAAAAGAAAGTAAAAATAGATACCAGTGTTGGTAAAAAAAAGGCACTAGAAATCACACTCGCTGATTTGACAAAGCGATTTGGTGATGGTGCCATTATGAAGCTCGGAAATACTGAAACTCTTGATGTAGGGGCAGTATCATCAGGCTGTTTATCTTTAGATATAGCATTAGGAGTAGGTGGTTTTCCAAAAGGGCGTGTCATTGAGATTTTTGGGCCCGAAGCATCAGGAAAAACCACATTATGTCAACATGCCATTGCAGAAGTACAGAAGTTGGGTGGTATAGCGGCATTTATCGATGTGGAGCATGCCCTTGACCCAGCTTATGCTGCCCGATGTGGTGTCAATACTAATGACTTATATATCGCTCAACCTGATACGGGTGAACAAGCATTAGAAATCACCGAAGCATTGATTCGGTCAAATGCTGTTGATATTGTTGTGGTAGATAGTGTGGCAGCATTAGTACCTCGCGCCGAAATTGAAGGTGAGATGGGCGACTCACACATGGGTTTACAGGCACGATTGATGAGCCAAGCCCTGCGAAAACTTTCAGGTGTTCTTAAGCAAACAAACACCATTCTCATTTTTACCAATCAACTTCGCTTAAAAATTGGGGTTATGTTTGGCAATCCCGAAACGACCCCTGGAGGCATGGCACTTCGCTTTTATTCGTCAGTACGGTTAGATATTCGCCGTATTCAGTCTATTAAAGATAGAGGTGACGTTATTGGCAGTCGAGTGCGAGTAACAGTTAAAAAGAACAAAGTAGCTCCACCATTCAAAAAAGTGGAATTTGACGTTATGCACTATGAAGGTATTTCTCGGACAGGTGATGTATTGGATTTAGCTGTTGATGAAGAAATTGTTGACAAACGTGGTTCTTTTTATAGCTATGAGCACACACGGCTCGCACAAGGACGCGAAAAATCAAAAATATTCTTGCGAGATAATCCTCAAATACTGTACGAAATCGAAAATAAACTACGGGCTAATCACAATTTACCCATCTTAAATGTACCCGATTTAGCAAAAGACGAATCATCAGATAGTGATACCTCTGAACCAGTGCCACAATTATAACACTGTTTTCTCCCCCGACATGAAGTTGGGGGAGAAAACCTGAATAGTCATTATTTTTAGGAGAAATTATGAATTACAAAAAACTATTCTTACTTATTATTGTTTTAATTGCTTTACTAGGAGCCTGTGATTCACAGGATGATGACGAAATTGGCGTGACGGCAACATCACCGCCCATTCCATCATCAACGCCAACGGAATTACCACCAAAGCCAACAGTTGTGGTTACATCCATGCCTGAAACCATATTGGCTCCGATGGTGATTCAACGTTACCCGCAACGTGGTCAAAAACATGCCGCTCATGATGTTGTGGAATTAACTTTTGACCAATCGATGAATAGAGACTCTATTGAAGATGCTTTTGAAATGTTGCATGCTAGTGATGAACCGACCACGATTGATGGGGAAATCAATTGGGTTGATGACCGCACCATGCATTTCAAGCCCGAACAACCATTAGCACGAGCATCGACTTATGATGTGATTTTGACGCAACATGCCACAACAAATACAGGCATGCCGTTGCGTCAACCTTACACCTTCCGTTTTGAGACGATTGGTTTTTTAGAAGTATCACAGGTCATTCCCGCACCTGACACAACTGAAATAGAAACCGATTCTACCATTACAGTGATGTTCAATCGCCCCGTAGTGCCATTGACCACCCTCAACAAAATGGAAGATTTACCCCATCCTCTTGTATTTGAACCCGAAACAGAAGGCACAGGAGAATGGTTAAACACCTCTATTTATATCTTCACCCCAAGTCAACCATTAGCAGGCGGAACAAATTATACCGTCAAAGTGATGACAAATGGTGATATGACCCTGAATCTGCCCAAGATTTATTTAGCCTAACAACAGGTGGACAGACAATTGAAGGCAAATTTTATGTTGATAATAATCCGACACCAAAGCCAATTGAGATGCGGGAATTTGGTGCTATTTACTGGGCAGAAGCATCTCGTCCTAATTTATTATCAAGTTCCACATTGACTTTTACCCCTACAAATCCCCTTGATTTTAAGACCACTTATCAAGTACGAATTGAATCTAGTGTTAAGTCATTGAGTGGCGGAGAAGGCATGCGAGAGTCATTCACCAGCCAATTTACCACCGT
>NBMH01000206.1 GCA_002084875.1 Anaerolineaceae bacterium 4572_78
CATAGAACACATCATAACCAATCGTTTTTGCCACAGCGATTTTATCAAGGGATTCGGTCATCTTAAATTCAAGCAAAATATGATTTGCTTGACTATCACGAATACCATCGGGAAGTAATGCTCGTTGTTCAGGTGTCCAATTGGGGGTATCCATCCGAAGCAATAAAATATCTGATTCTGGTGGATCCACCATGACTTCTACATTTGTTGAAACTGTGATACCTACTGGAGTTAGCAATTCTTGCAAGTTTGTTCGAGATGATTCATCTTTTTGCATGATGAGATATTGTATCTAAATTATGATAAAGTAGCAAATTTTTTATCTACAATATATTAAACCAAATTTGACAATATCCGCTATATGAAATAAAATGGTTCATTGAAAATTTTATTTATGCAATTAGAGTATGGATTCCGCAAAAGATTGCGGACTCATTATACAAAGTTGGAGATTATAAACATTGAATTACACAGGACCAAAAGTTAGGTTATCACGTTATTTAGGTGTGCCGCTTACACCAAAGGCGGCTCGTGTTATGGAAAAGAAGCCACATCCTCCTGGACAACATGGGACCAGTCGGAAACGCTTCAGTAAAATATCGGATTACAAACGCCAACTTGTTGAAAAGCAACGTCTACGCTGTCAATATAATGTTAGCGAAAAACAAATGGTAAATTATTATAAGAGAGCATCACAAAGATTTGGCAATAATGTTGACAATATTGTGCAGGTGCTTGAAACACGTTTGGATGCAATTGTACTGCGAGCAGGATTAGCTCGCACAATTTATGCCGCTAGGCAATATGTCTCTCATCGTCATATTTTGGTCAACGGTAAACGAGTAAATATTCCTTCCTATAATGTTGAGATAGGGGATGTTGTAGCAGTAAAACCAAAAAGCCAAAAAATGGTCTGTTTTGAAGATGCATTAGAATCGATTGTATCTACACCTGATTATATTGAACGTTCTAAGAAAGACATGTCAGTTAAGCTACTTTATCTGCCAAAACGTGATGAAGTACCTATAATTTGTGATGTCCCATTGGTCATTGAGTATTATTCGCGGTAACCAAACAATTTAACTGTGACCGCCCATGTTTAGATGTAAGTACCTAAGCATAAGTTTTTGTGGTTTTTTGTAGCCAAGTAGGTAAAGCCACATTCTTATAAAGATGTCCTGCTGGAGTGTCAAAGTTTACTTTGACTGTCAAGACAAGAAAGGTTTTCAAAAACCTTTCTTGTCTGACACAGAGCTTTCACAAATTTTTTTGTTCACCTACAAAAATTCTCATGCTTGAATGGTTAGATATTAACCCAGTAACACAGGGTAAATTACTCAATTCAATAGGAATAATAACATTTTTCTGGTTAATCCATATAGTTGCCTCTTGGGTTACCAAGTTACGTACTTCTGATGTTTATCACCGTCACAATCTGCGTAAGATGTCAAGATATGGTGCCACGTTTATATCTATTATTTTAATTGGGCGTGTATGGTTTGAAAATATTGAATCGCTGGCAACATTCTTGGGATTGTTTACTGCTGGCGTGGCAATAGCCTTAAAAGATTTGTTGACCAATTTTGCAGGTTGGATATTTATCATGTGGCGTCGCCCATTTGAAGTAGGAGACCGCATACAAATTGGCGAACATGCAGGTGATGTAATTGATATTCGTGTTTTTGAATTTGTCATGCTTGAAATTGGTAATTGGGTTGATGCTGACCAAAGTACGGGACGTATCCTGCATATTCCTAATGGTAAAGTTACCATAGATACTCTAGCAAATTATAGCAAAGGGTTTGATTATATTTGGAATGAAATTTTTATAAGGGTTACATTTGAAAGTAATTGGAAAAAAGCCAAAAGAATATTGCTTGACATCGTCAATCGAGATACAGCAGGTTTGAGTCCTGATGCCTCACAACATGTTGCTCAAGCTTCGCATCGTTATCCTATTTTTTATTCAAAACTTACCCCGATTGTTTACACTCGAATAGATACGTATGGTATTATATTAACTATTCGTTATTTGTGTTTACCGCGCCGCCGCCGCTCCAGTGAACATAAAATGTGGGAGAATATTATCGAACAATTTGCTATAAATTCCGATATTGAATTTGCCTATCCCACGCAACGATTCTATCACCGCAATATTGAGCGGCAGAATTGGATTGACATACTTATGGGCAAAGATGATGATTGATATCACATGATTATATTAACTAACGAAGAAAAAAAATTATTGTATACAGTTCAGCAAGCACGCCACTCTAAAACAACAATATCCGGTCGGAAGCAAGATTGGGGAGTTGATTTAGCAGGAGCGTATCGTATTCAAAAAGTAATGGGACAAGGAGAAGAGATTAAAGGATATAAACTTGGTTTGACTTCTCCTGCCAAGCAAGCACAACTTTGCTTAGACGGTCCTCTATACGGACCAATATATGCCCGCATGCTATTTAATGAGCCCGTTCCCTTACATCAATTTATTCAACCTCGTCTTGAACCAGAGATAGTTATTATGCTTGACAATGATTTACCTGCCGATGCAAGTACGGAAATGATAAAAAAGTCAATTGATGGCTATTATCTTGGTGTGGATATCATTGACAGCATTTGGCAAAATTATCGTTTTACTCCCGTTGAAGTCGTTGCTGATAATACTTCGGGAGGGGGATTTGTATTGGGAAAACATGCTAATCCTACCATGCCAACGGGAATACTACGCTTATTTATCGACGGTGTTCTTAAGGCTGAAGGGACATTAGATGTATTAGGTAACCCAATTGAAAAAATAGCATGGTTAGCAAAAACGCTCAATGGTTTACAGGCAGGACATGTATTCTTTTTAGGTTCTCCGTTTCGTTCGGTACCTGCTGAAGTGGGTTTGTTAGAAATTGTTGTTTCAGAAGGCAAACATGGAGCATCAAAGCTTGCTTTGACAATCAAGGCAAACATGGAGCGTCAAAGCTTGCTTTGACATTAACCCTCCAAAATCTACTTCCGCCTAGAAATTCAATCGCTGACCACGTTTTGTATTTAATTTTGACTACAATAAAAATTGTGCTATAATGAATTGCTTGTAATTATTCACTATTACGACAAAATATTTGGAGGTTTTACATGAGATTATCCTGCTTACAAGAAACTTTATCGAAAGGACTTGGCATTGTGGGGCGTTCTGTTGCAACTCGCAGTACATTACCTGTTTTATCAAATGTGTTATTAGCTAGTGACCAAGAACGTTTGAAATTATCGGCAACAAATTTGGAAGTGAGTACAAATTGTTGGATTGGGGCTAAGGTAGACCAAGAAGGCTCAATCACCATTCCCGCCAAACTCTTGACTGAATTTATAAACTCGCTACCCGCTGAACGCATTGACCTTGTGCTTGATGAGGCAAGCCAAACATTGCATATCACATGTGCAAACTATGCAGCAAACATCAAAGGGATTTCGGCGAAAGAATTTCCTATTGTGCCAGGCTTAAATGATGGTGATAACATTATTCAGATTGAACCCGATAATTTGAAGCAAGCTATCAATCAAGTTACATTTGCGGCTGCCACTGAAGAAAGTCGCCCCGTTCTAACAGGAATACAAACTAAATTTAGTCATGATACGCTTACAATGACCGGTACGGATGGATTCAGACTATCTGTGAAAACAATGCCCCTCACCAATTCCATAGACCATGTATTTGAGGTAATTGTTCCCGCAAAAGCGTTATCAGAAGTGGCACGAGTGATTGGTGACCAGGAAGAACCAATTCAAATCGTGATAACAGAAGAAAAAAATCAAATCCTTTTTCATCTTACCGATGTAGATGTAATTTCTCAATTAATTGAAGGCACATTTCCTGATGTTTCGCCCATCATCCCCAAAGAACATTTGACTCGTACCATTGTAGATACGACAAATTTTCTCAAAGCGGCTAAGGTAGCTCATCTTTTCGCCAGAGATTCAGCTAACATCGCCAAGTTAAATATTAAACCAAGTAGTGATGCCCAAACAGGACACATGATACTCGAGTCTAATACTCAAGATTTGGGAGATAATGTTGGTGAACTTGAGGTGTATGTGGAAGGAGACCCGATTGAAATTGCATTCAATACAAGGTACTTAATTGATGTCTTAA
The DNA here is from genome assembly GCA_002084875.1 of Anaerolineaceae bacterium 4572_78. GTDB lineage: Bacteria > Chloroflexota > Anaerolineae > 4572-78 > 4572-78 > 4572-78. Next base: position 4,142 of record NBMH01000206.1, read on the forward strand.
GTATTCTCGATAATGCTCAAGTAGTAATTGAAACGACAGCTACCACGAGTCCTGGTTTATTAAAACCTGTTGGCGATGATACTTTTACTCATGTGATTATGCCCAGATTCCACTCATACAAAGTAATAGTCAGACAAGAAAGGTTTTTAAAAACCTTTTTCGTTTTAACTATACCATGGTTCCTTATCTGACAAACCTATTTTAGTATATTCTTATTAAAGGAAGTAAAATGCCTATTTATAAATACAGATGCAAAAAGTGTGGTTATGAATTTGAAAAGATGCAAAGTTTCAGTGAGGAACCTTTAACAAAATGTATTTCCGAAACATGTCCAGATGGTAAGGTAGAACGAATAATAACAGCCGTTAGTATTATCTTCAAAGGGACTGGTTTTTATGTCACCGATAACAGAATGAGTGGTAAGTCAAAAAAAATTGGAACGAATAAAAACAATTCTAAAAGTGATACTACTAATGTAAAGGACGGTGATTCGGATACATCTAAAGAAAAAGCCAAAACACCAATTTCATCAGGAGAAGATTAACTTTGCAAATTGTTATTCTCACTTACGAAAGCCCACAAGCAAATGCAATTACACATCGTCTGCTAACCGAATATGCCCATCATGTAGTTGGTATCGTTTGTTCCGACACAATTATAGCAGGAAAAACCACATGGCAAAGTCTGCGATTTTTATTCAGTGAAACAGGCTGGGGATTTGTTTTGCCGAAGGGAATGGAAATTTTACTGGGGAGGTTTGCTCATCTTTTTGTTCGATACACAGGAAAAAAAACATCCGTGCCATCTTTGCTTGACATGGGACATGAATATCATGTTCCAATTATCAAAGCTAAAAATGTAAACAAAGGCAAGCCATTTAACACTATCAAGGCATGGAAACCAGACCTGGTCATATCAATTTACTTTTGGGTTTTGGCAAATGGGGATGCTGAAACGGGTGTGACTATTCATTGGGTAGATGCGAAATTTGACACGGGACATATTTTAGTGCAAGAACAATTCCCTGTTGACCATGATGACAGTGTTATTTCCCTTGCTCGTAAAAGTGCCGATATTGGAGCAGAATTGTTGCTTAAGGCAGTTAAACTTATTGAATCTGGCAATCCTCCGCGTATGCCTCAAGATTCTAAACAAGCAACCTATTTCTCATGGCCCACTCCCATTGATGTGCATCGTTTTAGAAAACATGGTAAGCGTTACGGTTCCATACTGGAGATATGGCATGACTTACTAGTGCATTGTTAATAAGCCCCATGTCCCTTAAAAACAATAGGAATAGTTAATAATAAAATATACAAATCCAGCCATAAACTGTAATTACGGATGTAATACATGTCAAGTCTTACACGGTCTTCATAAGTCAAATTACTTCGCCCACTTACTTGCCAAAGTCCTGTAATAGCTGGCTTGACTGTTTGAAGATTCATTCCCCACTTACCATAACGACTCAACTCAGCAGGTGTAATCATTCGTGGACCAACAAGACTCATTTGTCCAAACAACACATTTAAGAGTTGGGGTAATTCATCTAAACTTGTACTACGCAGGAATTTTCCAATGGAGGTGATGCGAGGGTCGTTTTTGAGTTTATAATGCATTTTATATTCTTTTCGTAAAACAGGGTTTTTTGCTAATATTTCTTTTAAGACTTGGTCTGCATTGACATGCATTGTGCGAAATTTTAGAGCATGAAACGTCTCACCTCCAACTCCCATAACCCGCCGCTTGTGGAAAATGGGACCATCCGAAGAAAACTTGATAGTTAAGGCAATGGCTAATATGACAGGTGCAAATATAATTAAAAAAGGAATAACAATAAATAAATCTAACAGACGCTTTAAAGTGGTCTCTCCTCGACTCAAGCGTACCTTATTGATGCTCATGAGAGGCACGCCGCCAAATTCCTGAACTTCTACACCTGTGGTCAGCAACTCATAAATTCCCGATGATATACGTACTGTTACGTCACTATCAGAACCAAAATATTGGAAAAGTTTGATGAACTGCTCCCGTTCTAGTGAATTGGATGAAACAATTAAATCTTCAACATGATTATCAATCACCATCCGTTCAATAGAATTAATTGGACCTAAAACACGAATGCCTGAAAGAATTTCATGTCCACGCTTATATTTATCGTCCACAAAACCAATAACTTTGATTCCAGATGTGCGGTCACTAATAAGTTGACGAGCAACTGCTAATCCTTCGGAATCTGCCCCAACAAAAAGAACATTAGTTTGCAAAAAACCTTGTACACGAAGATTATGAATGATAAGCCTAAATATTGTTCGCCCAATCATTACAGAACCACTTACAAATATCCAAGATACAATTAACCAACCACGTGCAAGTTCAAAGTCAGGTCCGATAAAATAAAAAGTTATAACTAACATCATTCCCAAAGTACCTCCCAGAAAGACATGTTTGTACTCCTCCATGCCTCTAAAAAGGTTTTTGTGTTCGTACAATCCTAGTGCATTGAAAATCATAATCCACACAAATGTCAATCCCAACATCAATGGAGAATAAAAGTGAGAGGGAGCAGTAGAATAGGCATATAACCATGGGATTCTCTCTATATCGAAACGAACAATAAAAGCTATTTGAAATCCCACAAGAATCATGATAAAATCAACACATACTAAAATAATTTGTATCCATGCCTTTCTCATCGAAGCAGGTAACTGTGGAGGTCCTACTTGTGCATCAGCTTGCATTTTTTCCTCTTTTTATAAATATTATTAATTACAACGTGCAAAACTTCTAACAAAATATTGTGCATGTACCACAAGCATTTGCTTGTGAGCAATAAATAGGCTATAATCCTGTTTTACATACAGGCATCAAAACGCCTCTAATTAACATACATTAAAACGATGGTAGCCTCAATAGGTAGTATGTGCTATTGATGTCTACCTACTTATATTATATCACTTAAAATGAGAAATTAAAATTTAGCCTTGATGTTTGTGATTATGTCCAAAAAAATTAAAGAAACAATATATTCATTTCAAAAAATTTTGTCAATGTATCTTCCAAAACAAATGCACTCGATTTAATCCCATGTTTAGCTCACCAATTAAGCGAAAATATATTTGTTCATGACCCTCATTCTAATCAAGCATACGAATTTACTTTTAAGACAAATTATGTTTATCATACCCCTGTTAATTTGGTTAAGACACCCGCCTTTGGCATATTATTTGTAGAAACAGACAAAGGTTTATTAACTGAAACAGAACAGTTACTTATTAATTTGTTGAGTATTCAGATTGGCTACATGCTAGATTATCTTTATCGGTTTGATACTGTGATTCCACAAAAAGAAATATTAAAGATTGATTCTGTTGGGCGACATGTGTGGCTAGAAGGAAAATCGGTGCATCTTAGCCCGAATGAATTGACCTTATTAAAATTACTTTATGACTATCAAGATAAGACATGTAGCCGTGCTTTTATCCGCCAAACTGTTTACCCTGATGAATTTACTGATGACACACTGCCAAACTTTTCAGGGATGCGACGAAAAATTCATTATCGGGAAGACCGCTTAGATGTATTGGTGAGTAAACTTAGGCGTAAATTGAAACTACTTTCCGATGATACTATTAAAATTGAAACAGTTTGGGGAAAAGGATACTGGCTAAAAATAGAAGCAGATAGTGCAAAAATAAAATAGACAATACTGTTTATTTTTGGTATGATGTAATTTTATGGTATAATAAATCTGTTTGAGGAGAAATTATGCAAATTTGGTCACATCATCATAAAATTTATAGTTGGTGGTTTCGTTTTAGAAATCATCGCAAATTGGGCAACCCATGCAAAACGGACTTAGTACTTGACCGTGATGGATATAGTTTGGGCTATAGTTTTGATAGGAAATGTGCCTTGTGGGCATCCTACACCATAAGCAAGCGGTCAGTACAAATAGATGTAGAAAGGGAACTTCGTTTTTATTCCGATACGGATATTCCCTCAAAACATCGAGTTTATCCAACTGATTTCAGAAATTCAGGTTATGATAAGGGACATTTGGCTCCAAGTGGTTCCATTGATTTTAGTCGGCGGGGCAACCGGCAAACGTTTCTCATGAGTAACATTGCCTTGCAACATCCTGAATTAAATCGGCATGGCTGGCAGGCTCTAGAAAAAACAATTCGTTGCTGGACACGTAACAAAGGAATATTATCTGTAGTGACGGGACCAATTTACGGAAAACGCTCCAAGCACGTAAATGGCATCCCTGTACCACGAAGGTTTTACAAAGTGATTTATTCTTTCAATCACAACAAATGTATCGGCTTCGTCATGCCAAATCGTCTTGTAAATGCAGATAAAATGTGGCGGCACGCCATGTCAGTACAGAATGTAGAACAAGAAACAGGATATAACTTCTTCAATAAATTATATTGGTGGAAGCGAAGATGCAAATCGCGATTAGATATGGATTGGTGGCGATATGATTAAAAAAGGAAACATGTTCCCATGAAATCAAATTGTTTTTTGTCATATATTTGGTAATTTACCTTCTGTTTTGACGACTGTGAAAATGTATGCTATCATGCCACCATTATATAATTTGATACTTGCCTTTAGGCTTAAGAGGTGTAACACATGGAAACTGAAATTGACCTTCGGGAATATGTTCTTATTTTAATTAAATACTGGAAATGGATTATCGGTATCACACTGTTGTGTGCCATTATGGGTTATATTGTGAGTTCGCTCACGTCCCCTGTATATGAGGCTACGGCAGATGTCATTGTTATTGGTTATGAGGAGGACATTTCTATCGAGTCCCAATATAAAACGTTGGAACAAGAAGTCGGTGAGAAAACATACCAACAAACCATGCTCACTTTGGCTGAAAGTAATAATATTGCCAAATTGGTTTTAGCTGATATTGGGGATTTACTTCCACCTGAACAACGACGTGTTTCAGTAATTAAAGGATGCATTGATGTGGAGATGATAGGTAACGTCATTTCAATTGTTGCCATGTATTCTGACCCCGAACTTGTTGCCGATATTGCCAATTCATGGGCAGTAAATTATCAAAAACATGTTAACCAAATTTTTGGGCAACATGATGAAGTGTTATATAAAGAAGTACAAATCCAACGAGTGGAGTTATTGAAAAGATATGAAAAATTACAAAGTCAGTATGAATTACTTATTTTAGAAAATCCCACTGGGGAATTAGAACGCGAAATCGAAATTCGCTATGACGTTACACTCCAATTAAGTGAGAAACAACACAGCCTACAAAAGTTACCTTTATTTGCTACGCTTGATGAAAATCGTGAATTGTATGCTGAATATCGTGCAGATGTGCGGCGTTTGGAAAGATGGTTAAAAGATATTGATCTACTACAAAAACAAATTGACCGTCAGTCTGATTCTAAGGGTGCAGAAAATGCAATTAGCATGGCTTCATTTCTCATGCAAAGTAAAATTTTGTTGGGGACAACAGGAGGTATTAATCCTGATTTAGAAATTACCATGACCGATGATTTAAGTACCGTCGCTACAAGTCAAGAAGATTTAACCACATTTCGTAAGGTGATAGAAGAACGATGGATTGAACTTGAAGAGGAGATTGACTTGCTGGAAAAAAATTTGCTCGATGTTCAAGATGAATTGGCACTGGGTATTGATTCAGATGATGTAACTAATTTAATCAATCAGATGGACCAAGAACGATTACAATTAAAAGTAGAACTTGAAAGACTAAATGTGGAAAAACGTGAGCTTGCCCATGACCGTGATTTGGCTTGGGATAATTATACGGCAACAAAACGTAAGTTGGCTGAACTAGAATTAAATGCCCAAATCAGTGATTCAAAAGTGCGTTTTGCCTCCGAATCAATCGTTCCTATCCATCCATCTAGCCCAAATAAAAAGCTGAATACATTGATTTCTAGTGTATTAGGATTGATGGTATCTGTCTTTGGAGTTTTTGCTTTGGAATATTGGCATGGTATTCGTGATGATGAAACATTACGGCAAAATTAGTTTGTAAATTAATTATAAGGAGATTTCATGACAAATTTAATTACTGTTTTGGAGAAACCTCCTCCACCCATCAAAATAAGAAGGTATGACAGACGGACAAAAAAAATGCCCGTCAAGTCAGAAATTAATATTGACCATATAGTTACGGAGGATGATACACCTGTGGATAATATAGGCTCAGAAAAAAATCAGCGGCTTCTAACCGATGCATTGTACAGTTCATGGGAAGGTTTACGTCCTGGGCAACCATTTTTTGTAGCTGCTAATGTGGGTGTCTTTTACGATGTTGATACCCCCCCCATTGTTCCCGATGTCTTTTTGAGTTTAGATGTGGAACCCAAAGAAGACATGTGGAAAAAGAAAAACCGTACCTACTTTGTCTGGGAGTTTGGCAAGATTCCTGAAGTGGTAATTGAAATCGTCTCCAATAAAAAAGGATACGAGGATAGTGCGAAAATGAAACGATATGCCGAATTTGGGCCGTGGTATTACGTTATTTTTGACCCTAATAACTATCTGAAAGAGGGCATACTACGGATTTACAAATTTGATAGGTTCAACCGTAGTTATGAATTAATGCACGACACATGGTTACCTAAAGTTGAGCTAGGAGTAACGGTATGGCAAGGCAAATTTGAAGAAAGCCATGCTATATGGTTGCGTTGGTACGATAAACATGGCAATATCATTCTTACTGGTAAGGAACAAGCTAAACTGGAACGTCATCGGACTGAACAAGAACGTCGGCGGACTGAACAAGAACGTCGGCGGACTGAACAAGACAGCAACCGTTTCTCCCCAAGCTAAAATTGGAGAGGGAACAAAAATCTGGTTGCATTGTCAAATTCGTGAAAAAGCTCAAATTGGAAAAAATTGTAATTTGGGCAAAGATGTGTATATTGAACCCGATGTTAAAATCGGTGACAATGTGAAAATTCAAAATGGTGTGTCCATTTATCATGGTGTTACCATTGAAGATGGTGTTTTTTGCGGTCCACATTGTACATTTACCAATGATAAACAACCTCGTGCTGTTAATCCTGATGGTACCTTAAAAGCTGTAGATGATTGGATCATTACTCCTACTTTAGTAAAAAAAGGTGCATCTATTGGTGCCTCTGCCACAATTATTTGTGGTATTACAATTGGAAAATGGGCAATGATTGGAGCAGGTAGTTCCCTGCGGTCACAAGCTAATAAAATCTAAATCAAAAAGGGAAAAAACAGGTTTGGTTAGTATGGTTTGTCCCCAATGTGAAACTCGACTTGATATTCCGTTGGAAGATTATCAAAATAAGACATCAGGTTAGAAGTTCGATTCTCCCATGTGAGGGAGGGGCTGTTCAATGCTATTTTTCAGGTAGAACATGTAGGAACATGGGACACATGTCTTATCATCGTGTAGGATTTATGCCATAAATCCCTACTTTATGCTGTTAAAAACAATACCCCATGGATGAGATTGAGGTACGAAATCCAATCACTTATGGCATATTATGGAACTGTTGTTAATTGTGAAATTTGTTTCAACAAATTCAGGAGTGTACGAAATACATGGGAACAATTAGATTAGATATTGTTACTGTAGAACGTGAACTATTTAGCGATGATGTTGATATGGTGGTGGCACCTGGTTCAGAAGGTGTGATGGGCATTTTGTCAAATCATGTGCCACTATTGACATCGTTGAATGTTGGCGAGTTGGTTGTTCATAAAAAAGGTCAAGAAGACATTATCTTTGCCATTGGTGATGGGTTTATGGATGTTCAGCCTTGTCATGTCACCATTCTTGCTGATGTTGCCGAACAAGCAAATGAAATCAACATGGAACGGGCAAAAGCCGCCCATGACAAAGCCGAAAAAGCAATTGCTTCTGGTAGTTTATCAGCAGGAAAATTAAGAAGGGCTGAAGCGTCTCTAAAAAGAGCCTCATTACGAATGAAAGTTGCTGAAAAATATGGGAAATAGGGCTATAGTCAATCTCGGGCAAATTTTAAAACTTGATTCCGTAACATTGGTTCCATAGTTAATTGATACGCGGGGTATTCAGTTAGATTCACTTTGTATAGCACTCCAAGCAATGCTAAATCACCTAATTCTGAACGCAAAGCACGATAGCTACAACCAATCTGTTGTGCAATTTGGTAGGCTGTTTTTTGTGTGTGAGGATGATAACTAAAGAATGTCAAGACTTCCCACCTTAATCGGTTGGTTACATACCGTTCAATAAACGTGAATAATTCTAAATCAATCTCTTTTTTGGGTATTGGTTCTGCTACAGGTATCAAAGTCTTTTCTCCTTAATACGAATTATATTTATGAACGGACTGGAAATCCGTTCTGAATGTAGGTCGGATATATTGTCCGACTGATGTTGATTAAACCGTCTATAACAATGTAGCATTATTTATCTTAGTTTACAATAGTACCACTTTCCCAACAAGGAAATTATTAATGCATCAACAACCCCCCACTAGAAGTGGGACGGGTAGGAAATTATATTTGAGGCAAAAAGGATGGTTTCCATGGCATCGTCGTCGCACGCCCCTCCCCTATAGCCCTCTCCTTGTAGAGGAGGGCTATAGGGGCAGGGCTGTTCAATGCTAAAGAGGATATTGGATTTCGTACCTCAATCTCATCCATGGGGTATTGTTTTTAACAGAATATGTAGGGATTTATGGTATAAATCCTACAC
>NBMH01000036.1 GCA_002084875.1 Anaerolineaceae bacterium 4572_78
CCACAAGATATTACATGCAATGTTATTTTTTTCGGAGACCAAGTAAAATATGATTTTGAAGAATATGCTTACGTACCAAGAATAGTCAATATATCTTTTGGCGATGACAGGTCAGAAGTAAAATTTCCTGATATGTCATTTTATATTGAATATCGTAAATTTGGTGATTCAGATAATCCAATGGATGCAATAGGGGAAGAACGTAATGACTTGATAATTAGTATTGTGACATTAGGTAAAGAAAAAGAAAGTCGTTCTTTAAGACTCGATGAGATAAGTAGTTCTTCAAAAATCTATGGGATTAATAGTGTAATTACAAATATGTTTACTCACTATCAGCCGTATAGAGATGAATCTAGTGGAAAAGTTGAATACGTACTTCAAAGTAGTTTTACAGGGTTTAATAGTGTGGAGCATCCAGAAAGTTCCTCAAGAATCGAATATTGGTGTTCAGTTCAAGAGTAGATGAAACTCAAGTAACAAGGCGTGGCTGGCGAGGGCAGAAGCTGGCTTCTATTCCAATGTAGCTGGCTAGCCTGCCCCGCCAGCACTTGGTGTTATTTTCTCTGATTTATCATTTTAGTCGTTTTACACAAGGAGTAAACATAATGAAAAATTATGATGTTCAAGTTAGTTTTGTTTTATTGCTAATATTTATCATGATAGGCTGTGTTGCCTTGCCTCAAGCCGATGATGGGGAAAGTGATGCCACCCAACAAGTCCAACAAACATTTTTACCTGCTATTGTTAAAAATGTGGATGAGGTGACCATTGAGGATATTGTTACGCAAGTTAATTTGTACCATGAGAATGGACAAATTTATGGCAATGCTAATGGTATTGTGAATAGTCTCATGGTGAAACTTGAAGGGGCAATCGATGCTCGTGATAGAGGACAGCCAGATGTAGCATGCAATAAGTTGAATGCCTTTACCAATGAAGTGGAGGCGAAACGAGATAAACAGCCAAATGGTATTGAATCAAGTGCGGCGGATAATCTAATCACAATGGCAGAAAGTGCATGTGAAAATATTACTCCGACGGCAACGCCAACAGTCATGGCAACTAACACATCTGAACCCGCTTTGACCCCAACGCCGACTCAAGTTCTAACCTCAAGTTATCACATGGTATATGTGGAGAATACGCATGACGGTGGCTACACCTTTTGGAAGGTGAATCCAGCGGATCCTACAGAGGCGATTTCTTTAACCCGAGTCACGGGATTTGCTGATTATGGCATGCGTGCCGTGCTTTCACCTGATGAGCAAAAGATTGCATTTGCAACATGGGGAGATAGGCAAAGGCTTAAACTTTGGACAAGCGGCTTATGGGTTATGAATATCGATGGCAGTAAATTGCGACAAATTGCGGGTATGGTACTTGGTGGACCAACATGGACTGGTGATAATCAACATATTTTGTTTTTAAGGATGGATAGTCAAGAACCTTACCAGCAAAATATTTGGCAAGTGAATATTAAAACAGGTGAGGAAACGAGTTTAGTATCACCTGGTACTATGAACATATACCGCTGGCAGAATAATCCTGTAGGTTTTTATTATCGGGATGGTGTAAGTTCTGATAGCCAAGTTAAATTTTACGATTGGACAGAACAAACCTCAACAGAACTTGTTAATTTACCTTATTATACCTACTTGTGTTACATTTCTCAAGATTTCATATATTCAGTTTGTCAGTCCCGTTTTAATAAAGCAGATAAACTAGATATCATTAGAATAGCTTTATCAGACGGTTCAATCACAAATGTAGACGCATTTTTAGAAAAAACACAATTTGAAGATTATATGGTTTTCATTGAGCAACCTAATCGTCAAAATATTACACTTTGTAAACGTACCGTGAGTGATAAAGTATATCAATTAAAATTGATTAATATTGACACGTTACAGGAACAACTATTAGCTTCTGAACCTGAAGATGCCTATTGTCCTCAAAGTTGGTCACCCGATGGACAATGGCTCACTACTACCGATAATACCAAAAGAGGACGTTATTTCTTCTTTCGCCATGATGGACAGATAATGACAGAACATACTTATCCACTTCCTGCAAGCATTGTCGGTTGGCTGAAAGTGGAGGAGTAGACATGACTAGAAAATCAACTATTGGCTTGATTATTATCGAAATTTGTCTATTGATATTGTCGCAATGGTTTTTGCCTGAGGTACATTCAACCCCTAATCAACAAGCCACAGCGACTTGCCCTGCACCTGGTCCGACACCTGATTTATCCCAATGTTATGCAGGTTATCCTGAGCCTGTGTGGGATAGACAACCAAATAGCGACGAATTTAAGCCCATTTTCCAGAAGGTAGCTTTGAATCAATTGGGAACAGCCGTCCCTGCCCTAACACCAATTGTGAAAGGAATTGGGGATGATGCAGTGCGAATAAGCCCTTATGTTCCATGCATTTTGCTGGAAACGATGGCATATATCGAAAGTGATTGGCGACAATTTGATACAACAGAATATACATGTGGTTATACACTTGTTGGAATAGACATACTAGATGCAGGTAACGGAGAATCTAGCTGTGGAGCAGGCATGATGCAAATTACCACAGGTATGGATGATCCTGATAATGGCATATTTGACCCTGATAAGATTATGGATGATTATGTATATGGTATTGGAACGGGTGCCCGTTTCTTAGGTGATAAATGGGAGCAGTTGAACCATTATGACCTTTTCTCTATAAATAGGGGGGAATATTTATGCGATGGCAGTCAAAATCATGGTTTGTTTCCTTATCAAGAATTGGTATGGGGATGTGCTGCTAATCCACCTAGTGATGCCTATTGGAATGCAACGGATTTAAGTTATCCTGATAGCAAAGATTTAGGAGTTCCAGATGATGATCAAAATAACCCGAAAACATATTTGCCCCGTCCTGAACCTGCTCATAGGTCATGTAGTATTATCTACTTGCCGATTGTCCTGAAAAGTGAAGTGGTGTCAACCCCCACTCCCATGCCGACATCTACAGTTACACCTACAGCTATCCCTGATATCGAATGTACTTATATTGATAATCTTTTGGAGAACCACGACTTTGGTTATCAACTTGATGCTTGGCAAGTTTGGATTGATGCAACTGATTTTAACCAAGCGAATTTGATTGACTATAATCATTATGACCCTGGCAATAGTTTTCCTGCCGCTTATCTCGGTGGCGAAAATGATGCCTGTCAACCTACGGATACCAAAAGTTGTTCTCTGTTACGTGGGGATTTCGTAGACCAATATATTGCACAAGAAGTTACTTTACCTGAAAATACACAGTTTGTAGCTCTTGAATACAGTTATTGTTTAGAAACCGAAGAAACCACTTTTTCTAGAGACCATGATGAATTCGTAATTGAAATTCAAACTCAATTAGGAGGTGAGCTTATTTTGCTGGACAGTCCATTAAAATATACCAACCGTTACAATTATCAAGGGGAATGTAGTCAGGATGAAGATTTGGCAGGTTGGAGACGGGTAGGCGAGTCGGATACACCACGAGGCGATGGGCAGATTATCGTCCCTGCTAGTGAGTATGCGGGTGAAAATATAACTCTGGTGTTTTATAGTGATGTGGATGAAACATTAATAAGCACTTTTTACATTGATGCGGTAAAAATTAAAGCATGTGTTGGACAAACTAACAATAAATAATAACAAGGCGTGGCTGGCGAGGGCAGGAGCGGGCTTCTATTCCAATGTAGCTGGTAGCCTGCCCCGCCAGCACTTAGAGTTATTTGGAGGTATTAAAACATGGCAAAATGTTATAAGAAAGATTGCAATAGTCAAGCAATTTCGGGAGGACTTTGTGCTTATCATGCAAATGAAGCAGTTGAAACAGGTAAAAAGGTTGGTAAGAAAATTCATGAAATTTTAACTGAACCTGAACCTATTGATATTCCTGATGACACCCCTGATATTCCACTTATTCCGCTAACTTAGGTTAAAGCATAAAACCTAACAAAGAGAGGCAAAACAAGGCAAACTAACTTTGTATAGTTGGTTTGCCTTGAATTGATTTTGGTGGTGGGGTGGTTTTGTGGTATAATGATTGTGTGATAATTTTATATTCGGTTGTGAGGTTATAATGCAAACATATCATTTTGATGAAATTGTGAGTGACGAGGGTGTGGTTACACTTTCAGGGTTGCCTCCTTTGAGTAAGGTAGCTATTGTCGTTGTTGATACAAAACAATCTGATTTCCAAGAATTGATGAAACAATGGATGTATGATATTCGACAACGTCATCCATTCGCTAAAATGAGTAAAGATGAAATTATGAATCATTTACGTCAAACTCGTGAAGTCGTTTATGATGAACTCTATGGTAATCGATATGATGATTAGTTTGGATACGAATGTGTGGATATTTGGTATCTTACAAGGTGATATTTTTTGTGAAAAGATTATGTTGAATTTAGATAAGTTTGATATTATTGTTCCTAACCAAGTTCGTACTGAATTACACCATAATCTATCAAGTAGAGACCTAAAATATTTTTATGAATTGGTTATTAAGTCAAATACTCAGCTTAACTATGATGAGGTTCCTGATGTTTATGTTACCATGTTCAAATCAAAAGGTTTGAAAAAAGGTGATGCAATCATTGGCGGTTTCGCTGAATGGAAAAACGTTGATACGATTGTATCAGATAATCGAGATTTTTTGAGATGCTTATCGGCAGGACATTATTTTGAGGTCATGTCACCACAAGAGTTTTGCGAGAAGTTTAATTTATAAGCCAATCAAATAACAAGGCGTGGCTGGCGAGGGCAGTAGCTGGCATCTATTTCAATTCAGCTGGTAGTCTGCCCCCCCCCGCCAGCACTTAGCGTTATCTGAATAAAGGACAATAATAATTGTGAATAATCATTTTTCTAAGTTATATGTTATTTTCTGTTTGATATTGGTTTTTGGAGTTTTCACAGCTTGTACGACAGATAGTTTATTATTATTTTTCTAACAATACTGGAATAATGGCACAGGAAATTGCAAAAAATCTGGAAGCAGACATAATAATTATGGGATATTGAAAATTATTTGCTTTGGGGAACTATTGGATTATTAGCAATGTTGCCAGTGCTTTTAACATCAAATATTTTGTCAATAAGAAAACTGAAAAAATTATGGAAACCAATTCAACGATTAACTTATATTTTTATTACCTATGAGTAAACATGACAAAGTAGAACTAACCAAAACCTAATAACACATAAAACACCCACAGAAGAAATCTTGTGGGTGTTTTTTGCTCCAAGAACATGAATAGCTACTTAAAAAATCTTCTGCAAAATATTAAAGATAATCATGCTGGTTATGGCGGCGGCAGGGACAGTTAAAATCCAATAAAGGACAATTTTACCGATAACATGAAAATTAATTCCGTCTTTACCGTTTGACATGCCAACTCCCATCACACCACCTACGGCTGAATGAGTGGTTGAGACGGGTAGTCCAAATTTTGAAGCGACAAGTACTGTGGTAGCGGCTGCAAAATCAACCGAAAATCCTCGTGTATTGTTTAGTGGAGTAATTTTTTCGCCTACGGTTGACATCACGCGGTAGCCCCACATCCAAATGCCAAGTGCGATACCAATGCCCCCGAAGAATAAAAGAAATGGCGGAACAGATACTGTACTACCAATACTCCCCGATGTGACAATAAAGTAAATAACTGCTAGGGGCCCAATCGCATTTGCTACATCATTTGCTCCATGTGCAAGAGCTACATAACATGATGTGCCGATTTGGATTCGTTTGAATATCGGTTCAGCATCATCCCCATCATTATATGGAACAAATTTCTTGAAAATTAATTGTCCCATCATGCCTGTTATAGTAGCAATGGCAAATGCAATTCCAATAGCCATCGGAATTGTAAGTGCTAAATCTTTTCCGAGTGGCGTTTTGAACAAGAATGATAATACAATAATAAATATCGCTGCTCCAATAAAATAGGGAGAGTATTTTATCGCTTTGCCAAAAGCATCCTCTTTATTAACAATAAAGCGAGTAATGATTTTGTACATTGTCCAGCCGATTACCATGCTCAAAAATGGTGAAATTATCCAACTCGCCACGACTGCTCCAACTTTTCCCCATTGAACCACCGAAAAGCCACCGGCTACTATACCAAATCCAATCATTGCTCCTACGATTGAATGGGTGGTCGACACAGGAAGTGATTTCCATGAGGCAAATGTAATCCATAACGCAGAAGCAAGTAATGCCGATAACGCTCCAAGTAAAGCAATATGTGGGTCAGACATCACTTCCGCTGTGATAATTCCCTTTCGAATTGTGTTGGTTACATGTGAACCGATAAATACGGCTCCTACTACATTCAATATGCCAGCAATTATCACCGCTTGCTTAATCGTAATTGCTTTGGCTCCTACAGCCGAAGCCATTGAATTGGCAACATCATTTGCCCCGATGTTCCAAGCCATGTAGAAACCCACTATATACCCTAAAAACAAGATAAAGGGTTTAAATCCTGGTAAGACAGGCTTTCCAACATTCAGTGTAACTAAAAAAAGAAGGATAAGTCCCAAGCCAATAACTAATGGCATGATTATCCTTCTCATGTCTAATCCTACATTTTGTTTAACATTGATACTTTTCATTGATTTGTACATTTTCTCCGAAATACTGAAATAACTTACTTTTAAACTTACTGTAAACTATTTTTGTTAAGCTACTGTTAAGTGCATGTTAAGGAATTGTTAAATTTATGTTAAAAAAATTTTACAAACCGTTTTAACGGCATAATTCATAAAAAAATTAAAACCATATTTGCAATGTTAATGAAAATGTGCTATAATGCTTTATGTTGGGTGCGTAGCTCAGCTGGTTAGAGTGCACGGTTCACATCCGTGAGGTCACAGGTTCAAATCCTGTCGTGCCCACTCCGCCTCCAGACTTTTGGGGGCTTTTTTAATAATGTATCATTACCGATTTTAGAAGGAAACATGTCAGAACGTATTTTAATAGTCGAGGATGAAGAATTTATCGCAAAAGCATTAGAACGTCGCTTACGTCATGAAGGCTTTAAGACCACAATAGCGTATAATGGACGAACAGCATTAGTACAAATTTACAATAATTCTCCTAGTCTTGTACTCCTTGACTTGACATTGCCTGATATAGATGGCATCGAAGTCACCCGCGAATTGCGTCAAAATGATATTGATGTACCAATTATCATGCTCACCGCACGCGATGCTATTCCCGATAGAGTAAAAGGGTTAGATATTGGAGCAGATGATTACATCGTCAAACCATACAATAATGATGAATTGATGGCTCACATTCGAGCTTTACTGCGACGTGCCTTATCAATTAAGACGGAAGAGCCGTATCAATTTGCTGATTTAACGCTTGAACCTGCTTCACGGTTGGCATATCGAGGAAAGCGTCTGATTAAGTTCACTGCCAAAGAATATGATTTACTTGAACTTTTCATGCGACACCCTAACCAAGTTTTAACCCGTGACCAAATATTTGACAATGTTTGGGACTATGATTTCGGCGGCGAATCGAATATCATTGAGGTTTATATTCGTTATTTACGGGCAAAGATAGAAAAAGAACATGAACCACGTTTGATTCAGACTGTACGAGGAGTGGGCTATGTCCTTCGTGAGTAATTGGCTATGTCTATCAAATATCGCCTAATATTTTCATACCTGATTTTACTTGGGTTATTGATGGCTAGTTTTAACATAATCTGCTACGGAGCCATACAACTCGGGGTGGACATGTATATGGCCAATCCCCAGCACCTGGATATAGAAACCATTTTGTTGATAGTCGGCATATTACTCACAGTCGAAACACTCATGGTTATGCTAGGCACATTTATCGTAGGCATTCCCGTTTCCCGCATATTGCTCAAGCCAATTAACGACCTTACAGTCGCCACAAAAAAAATAGTCAATCAACAGGACTTGGGAAAACGCCTACCATCAATTAAGCAAGATAACGAATTTAATGATTTGAGTCAAACCATCAACCACATGCTAACTCGATTAGATAACCTCTTCCAAGCACAAGTCCGCCTTAGTGCCGATGTTTCCCATGAGCTACGTACCCCACTTACAATCATCCGCACTAACATTGACCTTTTACAAACTGACATGCTTGAGAGTCCCGAAGAACGAGCAGAAACCTTTTTAGCTATTGATAGTGCTTTAGACAGAATGTCCCGCTTGGTGGGCGATTTATTATTACTATCGCAAGCCGATGCTGGAATCTCACTGACAAAAAAACCAATTGAATTAGATGACCTCATGCTTGATGTTTTCCAAGAATCAATTATATTGGCAAGAGGAACCACACAAATTCATCTTGGGCATACCGCTTCTGCAATCATCTACGGAGATGCCGACCGCTTAAAGCAACTTCTCATGAATCTAATTAGCAATGCCATCAAACATACTCCACAAGGGGGAAGAGTGACATTATCTAGTTATAAGAATGATGCTCGGATACGCATTTCAGTTTCAGACACGGGTGGTGGCATTGACATAGAACATCTACCTCATATTTTTAAGCGATTTTATCGAGTGAAGGGGCAAAAATATAAAGGAGCAGGTTTAGGATTATCCATAGCCAAATGGATAGCTGAAGCACATGACGGCACATTAACAGTCGAAAGTCAACGCGGAAACGGAAGTACCTTTACCCTTCGTTTGCCTAATAGTTCACCCTTATTGAAAAACTAAAATACTGTATCTCACCACAATGCACAAGACCAACATCCCTAACCAACCAACAAAAATACTTGCCGTGTGGGTAGGCTTAATCCTGTTCGCGATTTATCTCCTAAGTTTTTCAGGACGATTTCATGTCATGGATGAACTAGCCGTTTTCACAGCTGGGCATAACTTTGCCCAATATGGACAGGCAGATATTAATCCGCTTATATGGACAAATCACTGGACACCACACCCACCTGGTATAATGAGCGGAGATGGTAATCTGTACACAAAAAAAGCACCAGGCATCTCATTTTTAGTGGCACCCCTAGTTATCATCGGGCATGCTGTGCCAAAACTCAACACAATTCATCTCGGTCTACTAACCAATTCAATTATCACTGCCATGACGGCAAGTTTGCTGGTGATATGGCTGTCAGATTTAGGCTATTCCCCTAAAATCGCCATGTTTACCAGTTTGGGATATGGATTATGTACGATTGCTTGGATATATGCTCGCATGTTGTGGGGACTGACTGTGTTGGGTTTGCTCATATTAATTGCAGTATGGGCAGTATATCGGGCAGAGACAGTGCAAAAGATATCTCGCTCCTGGATGATTTTTTTAGCGGGTTTAGCGGCGGCATTGGGACCTGCCTTTCGTTTTGAGAGTGCAGTTATCATTATTTTCATTGGGGTATATCTTTTTCAGAAACTCAATTTTTCCAAAAAGTTTCCCTTCTTACTAATCTACGGCATGCCATCCTTGCTAGTGGGCATGGGATTACTTTATTTTAACTACATTCGTTTTGTCAATCTCGGTGAAACAGGTTACAGCCAAGAAATCATGTTTCATGCTCCATGGACGGGGGCATACAGCATGCTATTCAGTCCAGGACAAGGCTTATTTTTTTACAGCCCATTCATGCTACTCATCTTCTTTGGCATGCGAGCTACATGGCAACGGCTAGACCGTTCCTACTTTTTACTCATCGCAACAATTTGTTTATTCAACTGGTTATTTTACAGTTCATGGTTTGCTTGGGGAGGAATATGGAATTGGGGTCCACGATTTCTATTGCCAATTTTGCCCTTGATGATGGTATTTGTGGCGGAGGCATTGCAGGCGTTATCAGCATATCGGCTAATGCGATGGGGGACATGGTTACTAGCTAGCATAAGTATCATGTTCAACATCTTCGGCATGATTGTAGATTTCAACGAATATTTTGCCCACATTGAGTCAAATGAAGCCTTTATCTTCGATATTGCAAATTTTCCACCTTTAGCAAATTGGCGTATTTTCCTAGAAGGGTATCCACTTGATTTTATGTGGTATCAAGCCCAACATGGATTTCCCTTGCAATTGCATATCTTATGTCCTCCGTTGATTATCCTGATATTTGCGGCAGTCAATCTCATTGCCATGATGAAACACACAAAACAAATTTCCCACCAGTCCGAAACCGCAACATGGTATATGTCACTGTGGATTGCTTTGCCCTTGACATGCTATCTCACTTTGCAAATGATGTGGGGGACAGCTCACATAGAATCGAGTCATCCTCAAGCCATTGCGGACATGCCCATGATAGAGACTCTCTCGACTACTGCTCAAAATGGCGATATGTTATTCGTAACCTTGCCGCCATACTCCGATGTGCAAGAATTTTCAACCCGATCAATGGCTTATCAAGACCAACCCTTGCCCATGTTTATTTGGATAGAAGAAGGTTCACGTAGCATCAAATCAGACGAACGTCAGCAGGTGTGGCAAAATGCGATGAGCAATGCCACACGCTTATGGTATTTTGAGCGTTGGCACAATATTACAGATGGGCTTACTCTAACAGCTCGTCACTTAAACCAAACTGCATTTTTGTTAGAAGACATGACTTATGCAGATAGCGGTAAACTTTCGCTTTATGCTATAGCCAATACAAAGCCACATGCAGGACAAGTTTCCCGCCTATCCGAAACGATAATCCCCGTCAATATTCCTTTTGAGTTTGGCATTACATTGCTTGATTTTTCATTATTTAACAACACATTTTTTGCAAACGACATACTCAAATTACGGTTGACATGGCAAACAGCTACAGCCCAACTGCCTCCAAAGGCGACCATTGTTTTTATTCAAGTACTGGCTGAATCAGACCCCACTCAAAACGTATCACAAAGTGACCGTCTATTAATTGACATGCAGAACCCTCATCAATCACCACTGCTACCAGGGCAAACGATGTCACAGGGCTATGCCTTATATCTGCCTGCTGATATTTCAGCAGGACAATACATGATAATCGTAGGTTTATACGATGCGAAGACGTTGCAACGACTAAAACGGGCTGATGGTAGTCCTGATGATTTTCTTTATTTGACCACTGTTATACTAAACACGGGCATGAAGTAACATTTTACGGTTAGACCTGACAGGTTTCTAAAAACCTGTCAGGTCTGGATCCATTCCTATCTCTATGGACAGAGGATGAACGGCAGATAAATTTTGTTTTCTTTATAAGGAACATCATAATCAACCATGACCGATTCAGTTGCAGAAACAGAAACAACTTTAGCCAGATGCATGCCCGTAATCACAACAGTATTAACAATAGGGTTAGGCTCACTATAACCTACGGTGTAAGTCAGTATTGTGGAAATGGTTGCATTTATGGCGAGTTCATTGTCGTCAAAAACGACATCTCCCAACTTATCATCATGTCCAATAATTGTCAGGGTCATATTTCCTGTGTTTGTTACTTGATAGGTATAGGTAATAACTTGCCCCTCGTAAGTAGGGGCGTATGGCCATACGCCCCTACTGGCATGTTTTGTAACTGTAATGGCAGGTTGAATAACCACATCGGGCATAACGGTAACAGTGGCAACCGCAGTTTCCGAAATGACATGATACATTATTTGTGAATTGAGGGCACCAGTTTTAGATTCAATCCAATCAACATAATTTGATAGCCGCGTATAAACGCCTGGATGATTTTTGTCGGCACAGCCAATCCCCCAACTGATAATGCCTGCTTGTTGCCAACGCTGTTGGTCAAAATCATAGTAGACCGCTGGTCCACCGCTATCTCCTTGACAAGCATCTTTACCGCCGTCATCAACGACAGCACATAGCATGTTATCCGTTACAATCGCTCCACTCTCTTCATATAAATCTTGGCATGCATCATTTGATATAACAGGCACATCAACTTGCAACAATACATCAGAACCTTGTCCTCCCGATGAAGTAGCTCCCCAACCTGTCATGGTCATGGTTAAACCCACAAGGTTATCTACATCTGCCTCGACAAGTGAAATGACTCCTACGGTAATGCCACTGCTAGTTATACCTAACTCAATAGGCATGGCAAGTTTTAACAAGGCAATGTCATTATCAAAAGTATAACTGTTGTAATTCTCATGGACAAAAATTTCTTCGATTTGTAAACTTTGATTGCCATCTTCTGAATTTGCAATATCATGCACTCCTACCATGCCATTCACCACAGAAGGTTGAAGCGGACTACCATTATTGACCATGCAATGAGCGGCTGTCAATATCCATTCATCATCAATCACAGAGCCGCCGCATCGCCATGTACTTGGGAATAATGCCACTTGATGCGACCAAAAACCAGGTATAGCTTCCTGCCCGCCAACGATAGTCAGTTTTTGGTTTGTTGCTCCATCCCCTCTCCCTGTGGGGGAGGGGTTATGGGTGGGGGCAAGCTTTGTTACTCCTTGATTGTAGGCTATCCACATGGCGGTATTGACCGTTGTTGTGGCGACATGCACTCGTTCTTGGTATTCAAAGATACCATCAGGGGGCAATGTATAAGGCATGTCTGTAAAAATATCTCCCAATTTATCATCCACCAAATCATGCATGTTGAGAGTAACATCCCCAACATTGTGAACCTGATAACAGTAGGTTACGCGGTCGCCGCCTGCGGGCAAAGTTAAGGTATTACTTATAGCACATTTGTTTCGTGTTAATCCCACCGTTTTGCTAAAAACTATGGCAGGATTATTTGGGATAATCGTTTTAATCGGCTCATTTCCAAAGATAACACTCCCCACTTCAGAAACGATACCATAATCTGCATTGGTGATAGACTCGCTAGCGGTTACACTGAACTGTACCTGCAAAGAGTTATGACTAGGCACATCAATACCATGCCATTCAATTCGATTATTAGCTGTTAAAATAACCGTACCAATATTCATTGTACCGATATTCCCAATATCAATCAGATGGGCATTTGCAGGTACAACATCCCAAATTATGGCATCAGTAATATCCTCATTACCTGTATTGCTAACCGTCAATGTATAGGTAATATAATCACCATAACTCGCAATATCTGGAGCAGTCTTGGTAATGGTCAAAGCGGAAGTGTGAATTTTAGGAGTCGCAAAGTCAAACTTTGCAATTCCGTTATACAAAAAAAATAAACCAGCACACAATACAACAATATTATTAAAAAATTTCCGTGTCATTTTCATTTTTGATTTTATCGAAAGCAAGGTAAGAAAACCCACCGATTCCGTTAGGCTCGGTGGTAGTTGACCTATAAGTAATTTGTTTCATTTTCAAAAAGCCTGGCTTGATGTTGTGAAACATCACACGTATTCATGCTCGATATTGCTTGATAATTCGTTACAATTGCTTCAAGAATAGGATGCCGATTAGTTTCCTTTGCCCCCACATGATAAAAATGCTCCCGTAATGTGATATGAAACTGATTCCAATAATCTGTTATATATTCGTTGTGGCGATATTGATTACTATGCCATGTCGAAAGTATAAAATTAGCAGGACAAGTTGATAACATTTCAAACAATTTTAATTCATGTGATTCATCCCATTGATTGAAATAATCGGCATTGCGTCCAATGTATGGCGGGTCACAATAAACAAAATCATGTTTGCTTACCATGCCAATTGTCTCCGCAAAATCTTGACATACAAATTGCCAATCATGCATTTTGCATAATTTATAGACTGCTTCAACTTGATTCACAATTTTGGTGATGTATGCCTTTGAAAAACGATTTGGTTTATGATTAAACGGGACATTAAACTTACCATGCCGATTGAATCGAATCAAGCCATTAAAACATGCCCGATTGAGAAATAAAAAGTCAAGTGGGGCATAGCTTTCATTAAATCGTTCACGTACTTGATAGTAGTACACTTGGCTATGCTCCGTCAACTTTTTACCCTCTTGCACAAGAAATGCTCGCACTTGCATGGGCGTGATTTTCTCTTGATTAATATGCTGATAAAAGGCAATAATATGTGGATTGGTATCTGCGAAGATAGCATGCTTAGGTCGTATATTAAAGCCAACTACACCTGACCCACAGAACGGTTCAATCCATATCCCATTATGTTGCCATGCAACATGCTCTTTGATAAATGAGACTAATTTACTTTTGATGCCTTGACATTTAATCGGTGGGATTTGGATTTTGGTCATGTGGTTCTCCTTTTCTTCGCTTTGGTAACAATTAAATTAACATCACCATCCCGATATTGTACAAAGTCAACTAAGTTAGTGATTTTTTTGGTTTTACCCTCAGATGTTGTTATAGTGATTTTTCCATAATTCATCCAGTAATCATCAAACCATTTTTCACCAAGTTTGCTAAACATACCTTGACCATGCACAATATCAGGAATTTTATTGATGCTTCCTATGTTAGCCGTGTTACCACTACCTCTTTTATCACTAGCTATCTTCCATTTTTCGGCAATAAAAAAAGCAAAGTTATGAATCACTGATGTAATGGCATGTAAATTAGATATATCATGCGTTTGAAATTCATCTATATCAGGATTACGAGAGTAAATAATACCTAAACAAAAATGCCCCATATAATCCTTGTAAGGAAACTGAATGTTCTTGCTACTATCCCTTTGAACAAAATATGCTCCATGCGAACCCAATGTAAATCCGTTACAGAAATCAGGATAATTTGGCACACGATATGTTGTTTTGAAATCAACTGCAAATTTAACTGTATGATTATCTTTTTTGATGAAAGACAAATCAGGGTAGTAATTTTGATGTTTAGGTAAAACAATGACATAACCATGCTCTTCAGCAAAGGTTAAA
>NBMH01000207.1 GCA_002084875.1 Anaerolineaceae bacterium 4572_78
AAAAAATGAAGGGAAAATTTGGATAGAAAGTGAATTATGGAAAGGAACAACATTTTGGTTTACTGTGCCTGTAGTAAATCAATAATTTTTATTAAAAATGATTAACTATACCTACTCAATACACTCAATCACTCCTAAACAACTTCATGGTTTTTTTATTGGTTGGCTTAATCCCCCGTCGCCTCAAATCCATCTCGAAATTTTAAAAAATAGTGATGAGATTGTGTTGGCTATTGATGGTACAACATATCATGTTGTTGGGTTTGTTGCCGCTCATACAGACAAGATTTTGACGGCTTCTATTTCTCTAGTAGAAGTTTTACCGTCTTATCAAGGACAGAACATCGGACAGGAACTAGTGCGAAGAATATTGGAAAGGTTACAACATTTGTATGCAATTGATTTGATATGCGACTTGGATGTGCAACCTTTTTATGAAAAACTTGACATGAAACCTTGTCATGGTATGATGATACGAAATTATGAGAACCAATCGGGTTTTATCATGTAGTAGGAGAATATTATGCGTTGGTTATTACGTTCAAAAATACATAAAGCAACTGTCACTCAAGCGGATGTAGATTACATTGGCAGTGTGACTATTGATGAAAATTTAATAGAACATGTCGGTTTTTATTCTGGCGAGAAAGTACTTGTAGTTAGCAATACATCAGGGGTTCGCTTGGAGACATACATTATCGTCGGTGAGCCTGGTTCGGGGATTATTTGCATGAACGGAGCGGCGGCTCATAAGATTAAAACAGGGGATGAAATTATCATCATGGGGTTTGAATTAAGCGATAAACCAATAATCCCTAAAATGATATTGGTTGATAAAAATAACAAGTTTGTGCGATTTTTGTAAAACTAAATTTTATGTCCATTTTTGCCTTTTAATCATTTTGTGTTAAAATGCGAACTTAGAAATTTTATCAGGAGTAAAAAAGCTTAGCTTTTTATTGGGAGAATATCACATTGTCCAAACGTAGTAGTCGTAGAAAACGAAAAGCAAAAGCCCGAAAAGTAATTGCATTAACGGGTCCTGTTCTGATTAGACAAGGTAAACAGGCACTTGAACAGGGTAATTACAGCAAAGCAATTGACTGCTGGGAAAAAGCCTTAATGAAGCCAAATCCATCTTCAAAATTGACTGCATCGATAGCCGAAGCTTATTTTCGACGAGGTATTAATGATGGTTTGGGTAATACGGAAGACTTGAAGGTTGCACTTAAACTTGTGCCTAATGACCGAATATATCGTTACCATTTGGCATTAGTATATCATCGTGAAAACAAATTAAAAGAAGCAGAGAAAATTTATCGTGAGCTTTTAGCTGAAATGCCTTCTTTTAAACGAGCTGCTCTTCCGTTGAGTCAATTAATTACTCAAAAACGAAAAAGTATCAGGAAAGACCCCGTATGGAAACTTCTTAGTATAAAGGAACAAGAACGTTTTGTTGCTGTCAGTTCTTTGAAAAATAAAAGACAGGTACATGCTTTGATTTATGCCCCAGATGGAGAAGCCGATTTACTGTGGCGAGGCTTAGCCTCCTTCCATCAAGATAAATTATCAGTAGCACGAAAATCATTTGAAAGAGTGTTGAAAGCACCTGATTCGTACAATAGAGCAAAAGAAATTGCACGTTATTATCTAGGGGTGATACATGCTCAAACAAATAAGCCTGACGAGGCATTAACGTACTGGCAAACAGCTTACAAAAATGGAATTGATACAAAACACTTGCAACATAATGTAGGTGTGTTTTTCTATCAACAAGCATTGATTGAATACCAAGCAAAGCATTATAAGAAAGCACTTGAGTTGTTGGATAATAGCTTGACTTTTAGGAGCGAAGATTCAATTCAAACTGACCTCTTTAATCAAATTCACTGGCAGTTAGGTTATGAAGCGACTAATCGAAATAACTGGTCTGTGGCAATGAAGCACTGGCAAAAAATTTTGGATACGGGGTATAAAGACCGCTATATTATGATGAATATGGCTATCACTCAAGAAAAACTTGAAGACCATCTGCAAGCGGCTGAACATTGGCGAGAAGTTTTACGGCGCCGTCCCCGTAGTGCTAACCACCCTGATGCTTTAGATGATAAGCAAGTCAGTCGTTTGTGGCAACATGTAGCTGAAAATTATCAGAAAGCAGATGATGTAACAGAGGCAATAAAAACATACCGTAATGCACTCAAATGGTCACCTGATAACGTTGATTTACAGATTAACTTGGCTGACCTATTACAAACAGAAGGGCGGTGGCAGGCTGCTGAAAATGAACTTAATCGGATTTTGGAAGCCAATCCCGATAGTGTGCCCGCACTAACTCGTCAAGCAGAAAGTTGTGAGTCAGACCATCGTTATAAAAAGGCAGACAAAGAAGGAAAACAATTTATGTGGTATGGGAATCACCATGAAGCCTTTAAAATCCACCTTGAGGGTGCAGAAGAGTTACATGATAATGCCCGAATGCAGACTTTAGCGGGCATGTCGGCTGCTGACATTAATGATTTAGATACTGCCGAAGAATTTTTTTCAAGGGCATTTAAAATAGACCCCACTAATTTGTCAAATTTACATATTGCCTGGTGGACATGGCTAGAGCATAATCGTGGTAACGAACTTCAAATATTGTTAGGATATGTTAAGGCAATTTATCCACCACCACCCGTATATTTTTTGTTTGACTTAATCAAGCTATGTCATAAATTTAAACACGAGGATTTGGCAGAAGAAGTTCTTGATTTTATAGAGAATGTTTATCCTAATAACCCAGAGGCATTGGTTGAGATTGCTCGTGAATTGTATGCTAAACAAAAAACAGAGCAAGCGAAAAAATACTTGAATCGCGTTTTGGAACAAGATTCTACTTATGCCAAAGCAAATTTCATACTTGGTGTCATTTATAATGCAAACGGTAATAAATTCATGGCAAGACGACATTGGCGAGTTGCTGAACGACGTGCTCGTAAGGATAAAGCCTATGACTATATATCAGAAATGAAAACTCTGAAAGATATTTTAACTCATGGGGCTCCTAAACATCCTATTTTTGGGGAGATATTCGGCAGTTTAGAGGGGGTCACTAGCATGGAAGATATGGTTGGTAGGATACCGCCCGAATTATTAAAACTTATGCTTGGAGGTATTGAAGATGGCTACTAAATCGCACAAGGGAATGTCCCAACACCAAATGGAAATTGAACCAGATTTAGAATCAAATGACCCGTACATGGTGTTAGGAGTGGATAAAGATGCAAGTCAAGGCAAAATAAAAAAAGCTTATTTTGTTCTGATTAGACAATATCCTCCTGAAACAGAAACGGAAAAGTTCAAATTGGTTCGAGCCGCTTATGAAAAAATAAAGAGTGTTTATCGCCGAGCAGAAACAGATTTGTTTTTAATACAGCAACCTCCTGCTTGGAATCCTTCTGACAAGGGAACACAGCTAGATACCAATTTTTACATCAGTGATGCATTTTTAGCATTACGTAGTTGGACAGACTTAGACCGTACAAATTTTGAGGACGATTTTCGAGAGATTGAATTGTGAGTGATAACAGTAACTTCTTAGATAGATTAAAACATGTTATGTTAGGTTCAGGCGATGCCCAAAGTTATAATCCTAATGACAAACTTTGGCGAGAATTGCAACGTGATTTTGGTAAGTTAGACGCTTATACCACCAGTTTCCAAACTTTAATAGAGGAAATAAATCGTTTGCGTCAAGAATTGCATGTTATGGAAAAAGGAAAAATTGATACGATTCAAAATGATTTGGAAGACCATCTGCATGTCTTAAATCGTATCAAATCACAACTTAATGTGCTAGAATCTGCAACGACAAGCGACTTGACCAAGCAAGTCCGAAAACTAGGTAAACTGCAATTTCAAGCAAACAATTTGCAAGAATCCCAATTTGAACAACAGAAGAACATGGTGGATGTTTTGCGGGAGCAAATAGAACGCCAAGAAAATCGAATTACAGAAATTGTCGCTAGCCGTAATGAATTTGTTAAGGTTGGGAAGCTTGAAGTGGTTAAAGAAATTTTACCTGTTTTAGATAATTTAGATATTGCTTTTGAAACAGGTAAACGTCAGGTATTGGATCTGCCACTCGGTCCAATTACACGGCGGGCAATTATTGCATGGCTTGATGGAATACGTCTGGCTCGCTTGCGATTGTTGGATACCTTAAACAGTTATGATGTTAGACCAATACCAAGCATTGGACAACAGTTTAATCCCCATTGCCATGTCGCAGTAGCCACCGATAACACTGGTAAAGTCCCCGATGGGGTAATTGTTTCTGAAGATAGGCGTGGCTACACAACTTCCGAACAGATATTACGTTTTGCTGAGGTGATTGTTGCTCGGAAGCATTAAAAAGTATAATCATGTAGGATAGACTTCTAGTCTGTATTATGAACGGACAGGATGCCCATTCTGCATGGTGAAAATAGATTTTATAACATTGGAGGTAAGGCACATACCGAATGTGCAAATTATTTATGAAAGATATTATTGTAGGAATTGATTTAGGTACAACCAACTCTGCGGTTGCCGTTGTCGAAAACGGTCAACCCCGCATTTTAGCGAAAGGTAAAGACAAACTTATACCATCAGTAGTTGGCTATTCAGCACAATCGGGATGGTTAGTTGGGCATCCTGCCTTAAATCAATATACACTTGACCCTGAAAATACGATTCGTTCTATCAAACGAAAAATAGGAACTACTGAAAAGATTATAGCAGGGGGACGTGAATTTAGCCCTCAAGAAATTTCGGCTATGATTTTGCGGGAACTTAAGCAAATCGCAGAAGATAATCTTAAGCAACCAGTAAACAAAGCTGTCATTACTGTACCTGCTTTTTTTACTAATGCTCAACGTCAGGCAACAAAAGAGTCTGGAGAAATCGCTGGTTTAGAAGTGGTACGAATTATTAACGAACCGACGGCAGCAGCTTTAGCTTATGGTCTTGACCATGAAAGCGATGATGTTACTCTTGTTTACGATTTAGGAGGTGGAACATTTGATGTTTCCATAGTAGACATGAGCAGTGGAGTGGTCGATGTACGTGCTAGTCATGGCGACACCAATTTGGGAGGAGATGACTTTGATGAGCGATTATCCGAACATTTCATGAAAGAATTTAATGACACACATTCATTTTCTTTGGAAGGCAACCGTAAAGCATTGGCACGACTTAACAGAGCGGCTGAAGCCACCAAGGTTAAACTTTCTAATCATCCTGAAACCGTGTTGCGGGAAGAATATTTAGCCGAAAAGAATAATATTCCCCTTCACTTGGAGAC
The DNA here is from genome assembly GCA_002084875.1 of Anaerolineaceae bacterium 4572_78. GTDB lineage: Bacteria > Chloroflexota > Anaerolineae > 4572-78 > 4572-78 > 4572-78. The sequence goes on from NBMH01000207.1 coordinate 5,327, forward strand.
AGAAGTTGAACGAATAAAATTTGTAGATTTAATTGATGATTTGCTAAATCGCACCATTGAATCAATTGACAAAGTGTTGAAAGATGCCGAGCTGGATATTGAAGATTTAGACCGTGTGCTGTTGGTAGGAGGCTCAACACGCATACCAGCTGTTTGGAGTATAGTATCTGATTATACTGGCATTGAACCCGCTTCAGAAATCAATCCTGATGAAGCCGTTGCTCTAGGAGCGGCAATTCAAGGAGCAATTATTTCAGGTGAAGATGTTGGTTCTATTTTAGTTGATGTAACACCTTATTCATTAGGTATTGCTACCGCAGTTGTTATAGGAGGACGTCTCATTTCTGACCAATACTCCATGCTTATTCATCGTAATACCACAGTGCCTGTTACCAAAGAAGAAACGTTTTATGCCATTTCTCCTGACCAAGAATCGATAGAAATTAAAGTGTATCAAGGAGAAGAACCAATTGCCTCCGATAATACGCTCTTGGGTAGATTCACCATCGGTGACCTAGAGGCACCTACCAGAGGCGATGTCCCCTCGATTAATGTTCGCTTTGACTTTGATGCCAATGGCATGCTCCATGTCCGTGTTACAGACCGTGAAACGGGAAAAACAAAAGAGAAGAGTGTCCAAGCTACTCAAGCCCGACTCTCACCTGCTGATATTGCCAAAGCACGAACAGGATTAGATAGACTTCGCAGTGACCGACCAATTTTGGTATTGAGCGATGAAACAAAAGCACTCGTAAGACGATCGCTTAAGTTGTTAGAAGATGGTTCACTAGAAGAGACAGATGCCACCAATTTGCGTGAACTGCTGTCTGATATTGACGATGCTCAAACTGAAGGTGACCAAACTGAATTGGACGAACTGGCTGAAGAATTGCTAGATGTGCTATTTGAGTTAGAGTAGTTGATTATTAATTATTCACTCCTCTTATTACTCAGGGCTGTTCAATGCTAGTTGTAGGGGCGTACGTGGGGTGATTTGCATTGTACATGTATAAGGAAGAACAATGACAACAAATAACTTTTCCACGTTTGTGCAAGCAATTCAAGAAAACATTTCCAAAGTAATTATCGGCAAGCATGATGTGGTTGAACTGTTGCTGGTGTCGCTTTTGGCAGATGGACATGTCTTATTAGAAGATGTGCCAGGTGTAGGCAAGACCACATTAGCAAAGGCTCTTGCCCGTAGCTTGGATTGCTCATACTCTCGTATTCAGTTTACCCCTGATTTACTTCCAAGTGATGTAATGGGCATTAATTATTTCAACCAAAAAATACAAGAATTTGAATTTCGTTCGGGTCCCGTAACAAATCAAATTCTCCTTGCCGACGAAATTAATCGAGCCACCCCACGCACCCAATCGAGTTTACTTGAAGCCATGCAAGAACGACAAGTAACCATTGATGGCGAACGGCATGTCTTGCCTCATCCCTTTTTGGTGATGGCGACCCAAAACCCGATTGAACTCGAAGGCACATTCCCACTTCCCGAGGCTCAAGTAGACCGCTTTTTAATGCAGTTGCAAATAGGTTATCCCACACGAGAGGAAGAAGAAGAAATTTTAATTACCTATCAAAAAGAGGACCCTCTCATAAACTTAAAAACGGTTGTTTCGGTGGATGCTGTACTTGACTTGCAGGAAAACGTAAAAGAAGTCCATATCAATAATGATGTGCGAGGATATTTAGTGGATTTAGTACGACAAACGCGTGAACATCCTGCGGTAAAGCTGGGTATATCTCCTAGGGGAACATTAGCACTTTTCAAAGCAAGTCAAGCACTCGCTGCCATTCGTGGTCGAAACTATATCATCCCAAGCGATATTCAAATGCTTTCCGTTTCAGTCCTAGCTCACCGCTTGAATATCAGTCAACAAAGCCGCTTACGTGGTCAAACGGCTGTCAATGTCATTCGTGAGATAACGAAGAGTGTGCCTGTACCTGTGATGGAATAACATGTAGGATAGACATTTTGTCTGTCCATGAACGGACTAGAAGTCGGTACTACATAATAATGACTAATTCAACAAAAAAACCTAAATTTATAGTTCGTGTTGCTACTACAGAAGATATTACCGACTGTAATCAGCTTGACTCTACTAACCAGACTGATTATGTGTGGCAAATGCGATTCCACACCGATGACCATTCAGCTCAAATTAAATTCGACAAAATTCGTTTGCCACGCACCATGACAATCACCTATCCATACAATCCTGACACAATCGGCATTATGCTCAATAGTTGTGATTATTTATTAGTTGCTTCTTACCAAGATGAGATTATTGGTTTCATTAGTGGTATGCTGGAACGATGGCGAGAGGCATGCGTGATTACTAACTTGGTTGTGCATGAACAAACAAGACACAAACGGATTGGGCGGGCATTACTTCGAGCCATGAAGCGTATTGCCTTAGAAAACACATGTCAGCAGTTGACGACCACCGTTCAGACAAAAAACTATCCTGCAATTGCATTTTTCAAAAAGCAAGGATTTACTTACTGTGGTTACAATGACCAATATTACCAAAACGGTGATATTGGGATAATATTTTCGTTGGTATTATAGAATGAGCTATATTCATAGGAGTAAAAAATGGATGCATGGCTGAATCAAAATAAAAATTCAATTTTTGCGGGTGTGGTAATATTATTTATTATCGGTGGGGGCTTTGTTTATCTCAATCAACCTGAACCTGAACCCATTGCTATTACTACTCCTGAACCAACATCTACATCTACTTTCACACCAACAGTAACTCCTATTCCCACAGAAACGCCTACCCCAACGGCAACATCAACTTCTACTCCCACAGTAACGAATACTCCTACAATGACATTGACTCCCTCATCTACTCCCACAACAAAACCGATTCGGGTGTATATTAGTGGACAAGTAAATCAGCCCAATGTGTACTATCTACCACCAGGTAGCCTTATCACCGATGTTGTTCGCCTGGCTGGTGGTGCCACTGAAGAAGCAGACTTAGTAGTCATAAATTTAGCGTTGGAGTTAAAAGACCAACAACAAATTCACATCCCATCAAAAGCCGATAAATTGCCAACTCCTGAACTGATTACGGGCGGTATAGATGCACCACCTCCTCCTACTTCTGCTGAAGAAGTTCAAGCAATTGTAGCAAGCATGGCTACTCCAACATTGCCACCATCGCCGCCGACATCACCTCCACAATCGACAGTTCCGCCTCCAGCTACACTACCTCCTATTTCAGCTATTATTAATATTAACTCTGCCACCGCAGTAGAACTAGAAAGTTTGTCGGGGATTGGAACTGTTATTGCTCAACGGATTATTGACTATCGTACTATAAATGGACCATTCCCAAATACTGAGTCTATCATGAATAATTTGCTCATAAGATTACGGTAAGATAGTAACCGTTCACCCACAGGGTAGGGCTGTTCAATGCTATTTTTTGACAAGATAAATTTGAGGGTCAAAGCTTGCTTTGACATGAAAAAGCAAGCGATTTGATGTTCCATTGTACCACGATTTTCTAAAATAAAAAATTTGTGAATACAATTTGCAGTTTTTAAGATTTTAAGGTACAATGACTATACCTTGCAAAGGTAAACACAAGGTATTGCTCCCTACGAAATAATTAAAAACCTTTTGTGCTTGCTTTCAATAAAATTTATTTTGTTTTATGTAATATGTTGTAAATTATGATGCACGGTTTTTTCTATTTTAATATGATTGGAGGTTTCTTATTAGAAAACGGAGTACTAGCATTTGTTCCCATGAACACAAAAAGTAGCAATGGCTATTGGTTACCATGGGTTCACTGCACTTACAAATCCGTTTTACAAGGATGGAATGGTTCTTATAGCCATACAGGAAGTGCCAAATACGCTTATGATTTTGATCATGTTATGTATGCTCCTGTACGAGCATCGAAGGTTGGAACAATAGGTCATGTCAAAGATGATATTGATGCAAATATTAGCTGTTGCGATGTAGCTTGTGTTAACAATGTTAATTATGTGGTTATTGACCATGCTGATGGTACATCAACCCTCTATTTACATTTAAGCGATGTTGATGTTAATGAAGGAAGTTATGTTCCAAAAGGACAGCAAGTTGGTACAGCAGGTATCACAGGTTACACTTGTGGTACACCTCATTTGCACTTTCAACGACAAGACGCTGGAATATGGTATACACAGTCTCATGTTGTATACTTTGAAGAATATCCCTCAGCAGAATTGGAAAAAAACACAAGTTATCGATCAAGAAATTACGTACCTGGTGACAATTGCATACAAAGTCCATCGGTATATTCTCAAGGCTGTGCAATTGATAGTAAAATTATAAGCAATACTACTGTTAAGACAAAAACAACAGGTACTATTTCTACTATGACAATGAAATTATCTATGATTCAAACCAAATCGACAACAGGGTGGGACACTTATCACAACACAAAGCAGGAGTTTTCCTTCAAATATCCACAAACATGGCAGTTAATAGTTAATTATGAACACAATGAAAGTAAACAGGAAATCCACGATGAATCGAGTATTTCTTTACTAGGTGATAAATCCGTTTCTGGTTTTGAAGCAATTGGAAAGGATATGGTGGGGATAAGTGTATACTTGAACAAATGGGGTTCTCCAAAGGATTTTTTGAAAGCAACTGAAAAAGCATATTCTGAACTCTCTGAAAGACGTTACCCATGGGCGGAAGTTGTAGAAGAAATAGAAATCAATGGCAAAAAAGCAATGGTTTTTACTTGGCGTAACCCGGACAGAGCAATATGGAGTGTTGTTGTGCAGGGAAAGACACGATTGTATGTATTTAGTACATGGCCAGATAGTGATGTCAAATTTGGGTTAACAGGAACAGAACGTGTTGAAATACTTAGTACAATTGTCGATACACTAAAAATCAATGATTAAAATTTTCGGTAGTCCTGTATACATAATGATTTGCGAAAAAGAAATAATCAAGATATAATAAAAGCATGGAACATAAAAAATGTCAAAATAAATGTTCAAAATGTCAAATCACATTGGAGCTATTTGGTATTTTGTTCATCATTACAATGACTCTTTAGCCACCTAAATCATTCTCTATGCAGGACTACCCGATTTTGATATGACGGCGTTTTGCTTTTGCCTTGGGTCCAAAATGGTCAATAATTTCCGCCTTCAATTTGCCATAAATATCTGCCGTTTCAGCATCAACAGAATAGACCCTAATATGTTTCAAAAATTGGTGTACTCGTTGTAAATTTTCCCATGCTTATTCTCCCTCAATCTCACGCCGAGCCATGTCATAAATCTGCTCAAACATGTCCATGACATCAGTACGACCTGCGATTTTACGGAGCATGTCCATGTCAATCTCATGCCAACGGGTTGCTAAAACACCTTTAGCATCTCGCAGGTGTTTATCCGACCCTGTCTTTTGATGGGCATACAACTTTGCCAAAACAATATCTTCCATTGAGATAAAATCGGCGGTATCGCCATGCGGGTTGTAAACTTCGGTTTGTCGCCGATTGAAGGCAATACGACTGAATATGTCATTTTTGGGCAACGGAATCATATCGGCTTTGACTCCCGTCGAAGTGTCGATAATATTGAACGGGTAATTTCGTCGAATCGAATCCCGCATCGATTCTTCACTGGTATAATAGCGAGGCAATGGAAATGAAGCCACCAATGGTTTAATGTGCTGAACATGTATATCCACCACAATATCAATGTCAATAGTTAATCGGGGTTCGCCATAAAAAACCGCCGCAAACCCACCTGAAATCATGTAGGGTATTTGCAACGCTTCCAATGTATTGACCACTTTTTGAAAAAATGCCGATAAATCATGCATGGATGTCATAGATTGCTCCTTATTTAGACATGACAGATTTTGAAAACCTGTCATGTCTTTGCCTAATTGTTGATTGCCTTGCATGCGGCGTATGATTCGCCACTGTAATTTCCATGCGTACATGTGAGGATGCCGTTTTTGCTCGGTAAAACGTACCATATCTAGTGTAAATTGATATGCCTGAAATGCAATCTCCAACCGTCTCCAGGAGGGCATGTGTTGCCATGCTAAAATTTGGGCATGGTGGTTGATGCCAATACGTTCATGCAATCCATTAATTTCATCATGTTTTAATTTATTCATCGAACAAATTACCCCAAAGATAATCAATAATTTGGTAGTCCTGTGTACATAATGATTTGCGAAAAAGAAACAATCAAGACATAATAAAAGCATGGAAAATCAAAAATGTCAATTATGTGTATGACATGGTGCCACAAAAGGTTGATGTAGGTGATCGTTCGGCGGAGGGGCACCAAGGTTTATGGGAAGCCTTACCGCCTGTATATCGTAAATATGCAGTGTTATACTGACTTTTGTTTGGTCAGCATATGAAGAAATATTACCATGCTCATTCCTCTAGCCAGTTTTCAACTTGTAATGATTCTACTTGCTGTAATCGTCTAAAATCACTATCTGCGGAAACAATGGTCAAACCATGTCGCTTAGAAACAGCCGCAATCCACAAGTCATTTTCACCAAATCCCAATCTTTCGATTTTGATATGACGGCGTTTTGCTTTTGCCTTAGGTCCAAAATGGTCAATAATTTCCGCCTTCAATTTTCCATAAATATCTGCCGTTTCAGCATCAATAGAATAGACCCTAATATGTTTCAAAAATTGGTGTACTCGTTGTAAATTTTCAGTTTTTTGGACTGACTTTTCTGCCATGAATACCAATTCGCCCTGCACAATAACACATGTGGCTACAGATACACTATTCAGCACTGATAATTTTTGCAAAATGGAATCATGCCCTTGTAAAATAAGACTGCAATGATTGGTATCTAATAAATACATCTAAAACATTGCTTCCCCACGCACAGCATACGCCAATTCCAAACAATCCGCCAAATCATCACCTGCCCATGTCCCTGCAAATGGTAACAATGATTTTGCTGTTGAAAATTCAGGCTTGGCTGATGATGATATATCAGGAATATCCATGTAAATAACTTCAATATTATGCAAACTGTTTATAATAGCCTGTTGAATAGCGTGCAATACCTCATGCCGATTTGTACCTTTTTGGCTAATGGTTGGTATCATTGGTACAGAAGCATAGTATTGATCATCTGCTTCTTGGTGTAATAAAATTGCATATTGCATAATTGGACTCCTTTTTAAAACGTTAAATCATCGGTAGTCCTGTGTACATAATGATTTGCGAAAAAGAAACAATCAAGACATAATAAAAGCATGGAAAATCAAAAATGTCAAAACACGTGTTCAAAATGGCAAATCACATTGGAGCTATTTGGTATTTTGTCCATTATTACAATGCTTCTTTACTGCCTCACCTGCCATCAAATCAGTAGCGGCATCACCGACCATGTAAGATTGAGTCAGGTCTA
>NBMH01000208.1 GCA_002084875.1 Anaerolineaceae bacterium 4572_78
GATAACTAATCTTTTACCTCATATGGTTTGGTGTATGACGTTTCACTTATACACCTTACGAGTTCGATGATAGCCGTAAATTCATTATGCATGGTTTTTCTCCAATTAAGGCGGTTAAGTACAAAATCATGAATTTTATGATATTTTAATAAAATTATTATACCATAAAATTGACAATTCGCTACTGAATACAACAGATTGATATCATGAGCCGCGAAACCAAATAACAGGGCTGCTTGGCGATAATGGATTGTTTATCTAGTGCATGATCGCTCGAATGGACTCAGGGGTGGAAAACTTTCGCTATCCTGCACGAGCCATAAAATATAACCGATTGATGCAATGGATAAAACACGCAACAAAAACAATCCCTTCATTGAAATCTCATCAAATCATCAACATTGCTCTCGTTCCGCTCGTTAGTTTCCATAAAAAAAGCCCCAAGTCAAACGACTTGAGGCTTTTAGTTGATTTGGCAAAGGGGTGTTTTGAGGTTTTGCCATTTTTGTCTGTCAGTGGTGGGTAACCAAAAGACGTTGCCCATCTTAATCTGGCTTAAGTGTTAAGTCCGACAGACTCCTACATATTAATTTTACTCTTTAACTTTACTCTGACCCCCAATTATTTGGGCTGGCAAAATAATTCGAGCCTGGCCCCTTTTTTTCTTTTTTCTTCTTTCTTTTCTTTTTTCAGCTAAATTATTGATTTCCCAATTACCAGCCGCATCAGTGAAAATGATGATTTCGGCGACTGACATTTTCAGAAACATCAGAAACTTCTTCAATAACTTCAATAGAGTAGAGAAAAAATAAAGGGGGATTAAATCCAGGTGGAACAAGTTTCAACTCTACTTCTTTAAACGCTGCTTTTTCCAAGCCGTTAATATAAACAAAAGGAATGTGAAGTATTCCATTATCATAAGTCACATGAAAACTTGAGCAAGAGTCCTCTGATGATTCACTGTGTGTTGTTAAGGAGAAAACATTTGGTTTGACGAGAGTAATTTCCCATCCTGATGGCGTACAGGAATTTGGAAAAGCATACCAGTTTCCTGTTTTTGGACTTTGAGCATACGTTATTGCAGTAAGGCATACAGGGCTGTTATTAGCAGGTATAGTATCCTGTTGTATGGTGGAAGAATTTTCCCAGCCTTGTGGAATATCACAGGGTGTTGAAAACTGATACCACCTTCCAGTTTGTGGACTCAGTGCATACATAATAACTTCTGCACATTCAGTATTCTGGTCACCAGACGGTTGTTCTGTTTGTGGTTCAATTATTTTCCATCTATCTGGAACATCACAGGGCGTTGGGAAGTCAATCACAGTTCCCGTTTTTGGGTTCTTAGCAAATGTTATGAGTTCTATACAGACTGCTGTGCTATCGTCTTCTTCTCCTGATGTTACAACCTCTTCTGCAATTAATTGTAGTGGTGTAAGCAATAACGAGAGTCCTATAATACTCGTAAGCAAATGGTTAGCATATCGATTGTTCATCATTTTGTACCTTTTTATTAGTTGTCCAAATATAACCTCGTTTTTATTAGCCACTTTAGTAACACATATTATCACTAAAGCGGCTACTACAAAAAGTTACTGTTCGTAGTTAGTCCAATAAAGTTGACGGTTCCCATCGTCATCTTGATAATAAACATTGAGAACGATTTGTCCTCTCGCACCAATATCACTATAGTTTTTTCCAGATAAAAGTGCTAATTTTACCTCTTGGGGATTTGCGATATAAAATGCCCCAAATCCAACACCAGTGGTATCAAGCCAGCCACCCAGATTAACACTGCCAAGCATACTACTGGCATTAATGGAAATTCCAGAAACTCCCCGTGGTGAATCACTTTGACTATAAACAGTCACGACATAATAGCCAGGCTCTAGGGGTTGTGTAGTAAACCTAGTGCCTGATGACATCTCTTTACTATAAATGAGAGTTCGTTCGTGAGTATTGACATCTTGTTTTTCTACTTTTACAGTCAACAAACTTACTTTGCCCGTGTACTCATAGGGCGTAAGGCTAACAGCTTCTCTTTTTGTTAACTGAAAAGTGATAAAACCTGGCATTCCCCCATTTTCTTTTAGGATAGCACCACCATTAAAACCACCCTCATTCATGCCACTACTTGGACTGACACTTAGTCCCCACGCACCTTCTTTTCCATCATTTGCTAATATAACATCAGCAACGTAGAACCCAGCACGATTAAACGGTACATTACATGTTATAGCATCTTCTCCATCATGACATTTCTCACCACCCGTATGTGGACAATTAACAATGACTTCAGCTTTATCACTATCAGTGGTTCCGTTTGTTCCTGTCACCGTGAGATGAATACCATAAAGGACAATCATACATCTCTTCTATTGATGCCTCCCATTTGTACTGAATAATTTGCCCAACAGAAGTTCTTCCATCCAAATAAACTGTAAATGGAGCAGAACCCGTTATTGTTGTCGGCTCAATATGGGCTTCTACTTTACCATCACCCGGAGGTTGTGGAGGTGGCGTCGTTCCATCAGCAAGTGCTTTATAGGCGTTTAGCCTTCCCCCACTCACTGTTTTTCCAGCGAGAGATGAAAGTGGTTCAACTGAGGAAAGAATTTTATCCCTCACTTTTCTATATGTCCATGATGGATTATGTGACCATAATAAACCAGCCAATCCTGCTACATGCGGGGTTGCCATAGAAGTACCACTGAGCGTTCCATAAGAACCGTTTGGAACAGTACTATAAATATCAGTACCGGGCGCACCCAAATCGACAGAAGTCGCGCCATAGTTGGAAAACTCAGAAAGTGCATCATATTGGTCAGTGGCGGCTACGGAGATGATGTTACTCAAATCATAACCTGATGGATAATGTGAATACCTATCGGTATTTACTGATTTATTACCCGCCGCCGCAATAAAAAGAGCTCCCTTTTGTTGGGCAAATTGGATAGCATCAGAAAGTGCTTGGGATTCTGGACCACCTCCCCAGCTATTGCTGGTAATTTTCGCGCCCATGCTTGTGGCGTATTCTATTGCAGAGATAGCATCAGAAATTTTTCCAGAAGGTCTTCCAAAGCTATCAAGCTTAAAAAATTTAAGAGCCATAATCTTCGCAGACCAGTTGACTCCAACAACGCCTGTACCATTATTACCAATAGCCGCAATTGTCCCCGCACAATGCGTACCATGAAAATGATCATCCAATGGCTCTCCATCACCATTCGCAAAATCATAACCATAGATGTCGTCAATGTAGCCATTGCCATCGTCATCTATACCATTATTGGGAATTTCTCCCTGATTAACCCACATATTGGCTGCGAGATCAGGATGTGTGTAATCAATACCAGTATCAATAACGGCAATGATTATACTGCTTTCAGTTCTAATGTCCCAAGCCGTTGTGGCACTAATCTTATCCAATCCCCACAATTGATTAAAATCAGGGTCATTTGGTGTGTTATCCAACCTTATGATATAGTTAGGCTCCACATATTCAATGCAGGAATCCGTCGACAGGCTATTGACAGTATATGCTTCCATTTGCCAAAGTTCAGCACCAATGCTTGGAAAAACATCTAATACGTTAGCAGCAGACGGAGACGAAATAGAAGCACAATATGGGCTGCGCTTCACAATATATTGGCCCTCCACTGCTTCAAATTCAGCAGCAATTAAGTATCGTGGTGTTATTAGTAATGAACACAGCGATACAACACCCACCGACTTAAAAAGTGAATGATAAGTATGTTGGTTTTTCAGCATATTAACTCCTAGTTGCTAGTCCAATAAAGTTGGCGACTACCATCATCATATTGGCGATAAATATTGAGAACTAAATACCCATTTACACCTATATCACCATAATTGTCACCAGATAAAAGTGTGAAAGACACGTCTTGTGGACTTGCGACAAAAAACGCCCCAAATCCAACACCTGTTGTATCAAGCCAACCCCCTATATTAACACCTCCCAGCATACTGTTGGCATTGATAGAAATTCCAGAAATTCCCCGTGGAGAATCGCTTTGACTAAAAACAGTTACGACATAAAAGCCAGGTTGTAAGGGCGGTGTAGTAAGCGTTGTTTGTGGTGATGTATCTCTACCATAAACAGTAGTCCGTTTGTTGGTAACCACATCTTGTTTTTCTACTTGTACAGTCAACCAATCCACCTGACTTGTATACTCATACGGTGTGATACTAACGGCTTCACTTTCCGTTAAGCTAAAAGTGATATAGCCGGGCATTCCCGCATTTTCTTTTAAAATCGCGCCCATATTAAAACCGCCAGAGTTCATTCCACTTGTCGTGTTAATGGACAATCCCCAAGCTCCTTCTTCTCCGCTGGCTAATATTACGTCTGCAACATAGAATCCTGCACTTCCAAATGGCACAGTATATTCTAATATACTCCCACAACTATTATCACTATCATCACATACAACAACCTCAATACTTGTACTCGCAGTCGCACCGTTATTATCTGTTATCGTCAAAGTGATGAGATAAGTACCCGCTGAATCAAAAACTAGGTTAACTCTTTCACCACGTTCATGTTGAAAAGAAATGCTATCAATGGATAAAACAGTCATTACATTTAGCTTTTTATATGTCCATTCATAGTTAGCGATTTGTCCAATTGACTGGGTACCATCTAAAGCAACCGTCAGTGGAGCAAAACCTTTTGTTATTGGTGCAATAATACGAGCTTCTAATTGGCTACCCGTGAGCGCACGATGGGCATTAAGCCTTCCCCCAGTTACAGTTTTTCCAGCTAAAGACGGAATTTTGTCAACAGAGGAAAAAATTCTATTTCTAACTTGCTGATATGTCCATGACGGGTTAGCAGACCATAATAAGGCAGCAACGCCAGCTACATGCGGGGTTGCCATAGAAGTTCCATCCATACTTCCATAAATACCACCCGGAAGAGTACTATAAATGTCTGAGCCGGGCGCACTTAAATCCACGGAAATAGCACCATAGTTAGAACCACAAGGATAATAACAGAAAGGAAAAATAGACAGTTCATCATATTGGTTAGTAGCGGCTACAGAAATGATGTTATCCAAATCATAGCTAGCTGGATAATGTGGAAAAACCTCTGTATCGCGTTTATCGTTACCTGCTGCGGCGATAAAAAGAATACCTTTTTCTTGAGCAGCTTGGATAGCATTAGAAAGTGCTTGGGATCGACCTCCGCCTCCCCAACTATTGCTCATAACTCGGGCTCCCATTTTTGTCGCATATTCTATTGCAGGAATAACATAACCAATTGTTCCTTTCGGATCATCATTACCTATATCTAGCTTTCTCTCAGCATCCATAATTTTTAGAGCCATGATCTTTGCAGACCAGTTAACGCCAACAATGCCAGTGCTGTTATTACCCACAGCAGCAATCGTTCCTGCACAATGAGTACCATGACCATAATCATCCAATGGTTCGCTATTATTATCCCCAAAATCATAACCATAGACATCGTCAATATAGCCATTGCCATCATCATCTATACCATTATTGGGAATCTCTCCATGATTAACCCACATATTGGCTGCGATATCAGGATGCGTGTAATCGACACCAGAATCAATAACGGCAATGATTACATTGCTTTCAGTTCTAATATCCCAAGCAGCCGTAGCACTAATCTTATCTAGTCCCCACAGTTGATCAAAATCAGGATCATTGGGCGTTTTGTCTAACCTTATTATGTAGTTAGGCTCCATGTATTCAATACAGGGGTCAACGCTTTGTAAAGTGATGGCAGAATCCTCTCTTCCCACTTGCCAAAGTTCAGCACCAATGCTAGAAAATTTTCCTAATACAGTAGCACCTGCCCTTTGCCGTAGGCGAGAAACGATTCTGCGTATACGACACTCTGGACGCAATCCTACAATATATTGGCCTGCAACCGCTTCTGGTTCTTCGTTTGCCCATACTTTTATTACAATCAACGGTTGTAGCAGCGATGCCATCACCAATAAAAAAAACAATACGAGATTCAATCGTTTGAAGAGTGAATGAGTAGAGGGTGTATTTTTCACCATATTATCCTCCATTGTTAGTCCAATAAAGTTGACGACTACCATCATCATATTGACGATAGATGTTGAGAACGAGATACCCTTTTGCTCCAGCTTCACCATAATTATCACCAAACAAAAGCCAGGTAGGGTGGGCAACGTCTTTTTGTTGCCCACCATCTTCGTTAAAACCGAAAATGATTCACAATGTATGATACGAAATGAATGCCGATGCACATAAAAAATTTTACCGCAAATATTAAATTATATCAAATTATTTTTGCATCACTTTTACTTTTTTATTAAATAAATGCGTATTTTATACAATGCTGATTGCTATAAAGTGGTTATTTATATAGGATAACACAATATTTGTCATTTTAATTAGGACTTAAATAGACCGACTTTAAAAATAATGCTCCATTAATTCGAGTTACAAAATAATCAGATCGTATTACTTGCGCCAAAAAATGATTTTTAGGGGAGGTTCGTGCTAATCTTGCTATTTTAGCCATCTAACAAATTAATATAGTATTTTTCTTTTATAAAAAAGGCTAAAAATAATTAGGGTCAGAGTAAAATTAAAC
>NBMH01000209.1 GCA_002084875.1 Anaerolineaceae bacterium 4572_78
AAGGCAAAGGAACGTGAAGAAATCCTCGAAACAGGTGCCAGTATTCGAGTTAAACTCGGCGAAGCAAAAGAAATTTTAGACAGTCTAAATCAACCATGGCGTAAGATATCCGTTGTTCAAACAGATATAAATGCTTGTCTTATGCGTGCCTTGCAAAAAAATTACATGGAAGTATCCATTGATGCATCTCAAACACGCATTGAAGTTGATGATGGTGTAGTTTTTCATACAACATTAGCAAATGACCTACCCTCTATTCAAAGTTCACCTGACATGCTGACCGAAGCATTTAAAGTTATCGTCAAAAATTCTTTAGAGGCAATTAAAGAAAAAGAAAAAGATAAATTTATGTGGATTGATAGCAGTTTGAAAAATGATAATATTATCATGGTGAATATTCGTGATAGTGGGACAGGGATTAAAAAGGAAAACTTCAATAAAATTTTTGAGTTAGGTTGGTCATCGAAAAAAGGCATGGGAATGGGATTCGGGCTTTTCTGGACAAAAGATTTTATCGAAGGACTTGGAGGAACTATTGCTTTGGAAAGTGTTTGGCAAAAAGGTACAACATTTCACATTACCATTCCTTTGCACAAAAATCACTAGAGGAATCCAAATAAGACAAAAAAGGTTTTCGAAAACCTTTCTTTTCTAACATATGCAACATGCAACATTTAACTATTCGTACACGTTTCAAGATATACGTTATATTTATCATTTTATTGATTGCATTAGCAAGTTTATTGTGTTGGTTACAATTTAATGCCTTTGTATGGATTGGAACATTGATTTTTTTTCTTGGTGTTGGTACATCTATTTTTATCATTCGCAGTATCATCAATCCAATAACTGACCTCAAAAAAGAAATTGAAATCATATCAAGTGGCAACCTCGACCACCGAATTGAAGCACATGGCGACGATGAACTAACAGAGTTAGGTTTTGCCATCAACAATATGGTGTCGCAGTGGTCAACACTGCATGCCAAACAAAAGCAAACCCTTCATGAACAAACTCAACTACTTCAGCGTGAAGCAAAACAATTAGAAAATAATGTTGCCATTATCAAAGAAATCGCCCCGATTTTAAACCTTAATACCTTGCTTAATCATGTGACAAAACGCATCCATGAAACTTATAACTATGAACATGTGGGTATTTTTCTTGTAGATGATAAAGAGGAATATGTCTCAACTCCGCCGCTCAAACAAAACATTAAAAAAGAAGGAGTAATTGATTGGGTCATCAATCATCAAGAATCACTTTGCATTAAAAATGCCTGTTATGATAGCCGTTACGTTGCACAAGAAAAAATTTCCAATATCAATTCTGTGTTAGCTTTGCCATTAATTAGTGGAGATAACTTATTAGGTGTATTAATCTTTCATAGCCAAATAGTAGATACATTTCAAACGAAATACATCTCCATTTTTCAATTGCTTGCCGACCAAATAGCCATCGCCATTGAAAATGCCATTCGTTATCAACGCCAAACGATTCGTCGTCATTTCGCTGAAACGTTACAACGAGCAGGACGAACTTTATCACGTACCCTTGATTTGCAAGAAGTATTAGACTTAATCATGGAGCATATCGCCGAGATTGTACCTTATGACAGAGCAGCCATATTACTCCGTGAAGAGGACGAGCTGTGTTTCGTTGCTTCACGTGGTTTTCCTGAAAGCATGGATTTAAATGTGCGCATCCCCATCCATGAAGAAGAAGGCACAGAAGGAATTTTCCAACAAATCTACCGTACTCAAACACCACTTGCTTTAACAGATGTATTGGAACGCCCAGATTGGCAACAGGTCGAAGGACTACCATCGGCACGCTCATGGCTAGGTTTGCCCCTTGTCCAAGTGAATGAAGTAATAGGATTGTTATCCCTCACTCGCGAAGTATCTAATGCTTACGGACCAGAGGAAATAGAAGTAGCACTTGTGTTTGCCGACCAAGCCACAATTGCCCTTGAAAATGCCCGTTTGTATAATAGAATTACTCACCTTACTTATGAGCTTGAAGAAGAAGTACAGAATCGAACAGAAGAGTTGCATGTTGCTAATAATCAACTGGCACATCTTAATCAAATTAAATCTGACTTTATTAGCATCGCCAGCCATGAATTACGAACTCCTCTTACAGTGATTAATGGCTATACTCAAATGTTGATTCGAGATGAGACCATCGGCAAAAACCCATTTCATTCTGAAATATCATCAATTATCTATGATAACGCGGTTCGTTTAGAAGAAGTTATTACTAGCATGGCTGATGTGGCAAAGATTGATAGCCGCTCTTTAGAAATTTATCCTGAACCGACTTCATTAGAATTTTTAATCAACAAAGTGTGTCGCCAATTTGATGAAGCGTTGACAAAGCGAAAACAAACATTGGTAATTAAAAACTTGGAAGATTTACCCTCAATTGAAGTGGATGCTAAAGTTTTGAAAAAAGTGTTTTATAACCTCATTTCCAATGCCATTAAGTACACCCCTGATGAGGGACTGATTACGGTTTCAGGGCGGATATTACCAAATGGAAAATATGGCATGCCCCCTGATAGTGTAGAAATCACGGTCGAAGATACAGGCATTGGAATTGACCCTGCCTTTCAGGAGTTAATCTTCACCAAATTTTACCAAATCGGTGAAATTATGTTACATTCAACTGGTAAGACCAAATTTAAGGGACACGGCCCGGGCTTAGGGCTAGTCATTGCTAGAGGGATTGTTGAAGCACATCATGGCAAAATATGGGCAGTAAGTCCAGGCTATGATGAAAAAACATTGCCAGGTAGTTGTTTTTGTATGGTTTTGCCGCACCATCGCACTCTTTGATTTTCGACACTTAAGAAGTTTTATCCATAATCATTGTCGTCAAGCGACTAACGCATATCATGTCATTATCCTCATCCACAATTTTTATCTCCCATACATGTGTTTTTCGACCGATATGTAATGGTTTGGCTGTACCGTAAACATACCCATCTGCCACACTTTTAATATGACTGGCATTGATAGCAACACCAACAGGATATTGTCTATTAACATCAAGGTAGAGCATTGAAGCAATACTTCCTAGTGTCTCTGCCAATGCCACCGATGCTCCACCATGCAACAACCCTAATGGTTGCAATGTTCTTTTATCAACAGGCATCTTAGCTGAAATTGAATTTGGTGTAACTTCTATAAATTCAATACCTAAGTGGTCTACCATTGTATTTTGGCTCACTGATTTACAAAGTTCAATTGTTATATGTGTTTTAGTCATTATATTACTATCCCATGATTTGGAAATCAAAATCCCAAATTTTGTTCATTAAACGAATTATACAAATAATCCGTTACACAGCAAATATTATTACAAATTTAGGGGGATATTCTTGAAATACATCCCATCATGCCTAAATTTGAGTTGATTTAAACAAAGTGGTATAATAAATCATTAAAAATAATTACCATTCCACAATTATAACTGTGCGTATTACAGATTTAAATCTAACTACAAAACTAATTATTGCCTTTTTAGTGGTCTCCTTAACACCGTTTGCTCTGTTAGCTTTTTTAAACACACGTAGCTTAGAAAAAACATTGGTCGTTAATGCCAATAAATCTCTTTCGGCAGCTGCGGTGCAGACTTCGGCTACCATTGATACATTCATTACCACAAATATAAATACTATCCAAACCGTAGCCCAATTACCTGCCATCATTGATTTTCTAAACGTTCCTTTTAAGGAACGTCCCGGTGGCAATGCGATAAGAAATATTATGCGTACACTTGGCAATAATAATCAGCATGGTGCAGTCTATACACTTTTAGATAATGATGGCACTGACGTTGGAAATAGCGGTAGAAGTGGCATGGTATTTGCAAATTATTCTGACCGTGACTATTTTAAGATTCCATTCAATCAAGATAAAGTTTATGTTTCACCAATTCAATTTTCAGACGAGGACAAGGCAATGCTTTATTTTAGCACGCCGATACATAATCTCGTCGGCAATGTTGTTGGGGTGATTTGCATTAGTTATGATGCCAATATTTTGCAAACCTTGATTGAGGAAAGTAATAAACTAATCGGCGAAGAGTCATTTCCACAACAATTACAAATAACAAATCGTATTCCTCCGTTGCCATCGTCTGAACTATCGCCAAATTTTTCGGAATTGGCATCGCATCTAGAACAGGCTAAAGGCGAGTATTTTTTTACCTCCGATGAAATTAGTTTGAATAATACCACCAATCAAGTAGCGGTTATTCCCCTGAAAACTCAACCATGGTTTGTCGCTTTCAGTCAACCACAAGCAATTTTTCTTCGTCCCATTCAGACTCAATTACAAACAGTCGTTTTAGTGGTGAGCTATGGCTGAACAAGTTGGCAATTTGCTGACACGTTTAGAAGAACGTACACAAGCAATGGAAATTGAAATCCGAGAGCGAAAACGAGCTGAAACCGATTTGTTGAAAGCACGAGGTGAATTAGAAAAAAGGGTTGAGGAACGAACTGCCGAATTACAGGATAGCAATACAATGCTAACTGAGCAAATTCATAAACGCCAAAAAATCGAATCAGAACGCCAGGCTAGGATTGAACGTACCAAACGACAACAGAATGCTATTATTGAATTAGCTACAAGTAACAGCACAATTGAGATAATAACCGAAACCGCTCAGGTATATGGTTTTTCAGCGATGACCATAGCCAATTGGAGTGTATTGATATTTTTGAGGAAAAGGAGAAGAAACATTCAAGAGGGATTATACTCAATATTAACCAATGCCCACATTATTTCAGAAGTATCAGAGCAGGAAAAGTGATTTATAACCAAGATGCTCGTGAAGACCCCAGAACATCGGAACTTTTCAATATCAGTTTGAAAAATTCGGGGGTTATCTCTATGCTTGTTTCCCAATGAAATTGTCGGTGTGGTTTCTATTGAACATGTCGGAATAAAGCGTGAATGGACAGTAGATGAAATTTCATTTGCAGGACGGCTTGCTGAACAGGTAACACATGTCTTGATTAACCTAGAGCGTCAACGAACGCAAAATGCTATTTTGAAGGCTTATGAGGAATTAGAAGGGCGTGTAACGGAATTGGCTACATTAAATCGCATTACCCAAACGATTAGCCTCACCCTCGAAATTGATACAATTTTGCAGTTGGCGGCTCAAGAAATGACCCATCTTTTTAAGGCTCGTAGTACAGGAATTGCTTTATTTCAGAATGATAAAACAGAGTTGATTGTTGCCGCCTATCATACCAAAGAGCATGGCGAGCCAAGTGCAATTGGAATTAAAATTCCACTAGAGAATAACCCTTCGACGATTTACGTCATGGAAACGCACAAATCCATTAGTATTCCCGATGTACAGAACAATCCTCTAACCGAGCCAATTCATGACCTCATGCGTGAACGGGCAACACAATCGCTAATGATTGTGCCATTACTGGCACGTGGTGAAATATTAGGCACCATTGGGATAGATACTGATATATTAGAACATGATTTTACACCCGATGAGGTCAAACTCGCCGAAACTATTGCTGGGCAAATGGCAAATGTGATAAAAAATGCTTATCTGTTTAATGAAACTCAAAATGCAAAAAACGAACGCATGCAAAATGATTTGATTCAGGCTCAAAAAATACAACGAAATCTCCTGCCATCATCCCATCCAAAAGATAATTTGCCACACCAATCCCGCCCGTGAAGTTGGTGGCGATTTCTATGATTATCATATATTCGACATGCCCATAGAACGGGTATCTTACATATTCAGTGAGGACAACATATCCGCAATACAAACAAATTCTAAGGAGCAAGGTTGGTATGCCATTGCTGTAGGTGACGTTTCTGGAAAGGGACTATCGGCGGCATTGCTAATGGCAACCAGTTTAGCCCACTTAAACTCGCTTCTCTTACAACCCCTAACACCTGCCCAACGCATGGCAGAACTCGATAAAGTTTTGATGCCTTATACTAAAATGACCTATAATAATTGTGCCTTGTGTTATACTGAATTAATCCCTGTTTTCTCAACAGAAAAATCCCCAAGCACATATTTATTAAAGGTAACAAATGCGGGCTGTATTCCACCATACATCAAACGCAGTAATGGTTTAGTCGAGTGGGCTGATGTTGGGGGTATGCCGCTTGGGGTGGGATTAGGAGCTGAACATGGCTACCAGGAAATCACAATTAATTTGTATGCGGGAGACATGGTAATTTTAACCAGTGATGGGGTAGCAGAAGCAAATGCAGCAACGGGTGAGCTTTTTGGATTTGACCGTTTGCAGAAAGCAATCACATCTGCTCCCATGAAAAACGTTCAGGCTGTGCTTAATCATCTCCTTGATGAAGTACAGTCCTTTGTCAAAGGGGCAGAGCCTCATGACGATATGACAATCGTAGTGGTTCAGGTGTGATATAGTTTTTCCAAGTGCCTAAATTAAAAAATGTATGTCCAATCAAACACGCGTTCATCCACCATGTTGTATAGAATCGGCAGTTGGTCGTTTATGCTATCGGGGAACATCTGGCGTTGATTTGAACCATCCATGCCCATAACCCAAATTTCCCAACGTTCATTACGGTCAGTTAAAAATGCTATTTGAGAACCATCAGGTGAAAAGACAGGCGACACATTGTTCCATAACGGTTTTTTCTCTACTGCCGTAACATACAATGGCGTTTTGGTCAAGCGGACTCGACCTGTCCCATCAGCATTAAGACGATGAATATCCCAATTTGGTCTTTGATGATAGTTTAAAACGATATATCTGCCGTCGGGTGAATATGAAGGGCTACGGTCGCCTGCATCGGTAGTCAGTGGCAAAGCAACTTGCTTGCCCGCATCTTGAAATTCAGCTATGACCAAACCTATTCCGCCCGAACTAATAATTTGGTTTGGGTTGATAGGATTCCAGTCAGGGCGAAAAATATAATTACCGATGTTAACATCTTCATGCGTTTGAGAGGTGATATCAATTACCCGCAGTTTCCAATGAGCATCTGGCGGGTTTTTCCAGCAAACATCAATCCCTTCAAGTTCACCCGTTTCTTCGTTAATATCGGGGACAAATTCGAGGGCATCCTCATCACGTAAATCGACTAGCCATGGATTGAGACTCCATTCTGACTCAAGTGGGTCACATTCTTTGGTGTATTTGAGTGTCCCGCCATGCTGAAAATTGATTGCAATTTTACTTTCATCAGGTGACCATGTGGGAGATTTCGCTTGTTTAGTATTACCGAAAATGTGAGTTTCTCCATGTCCGTCTAGGTTAATCTTCCACAATGAGAATTTACTTGGTTCTTCCCAACGAGTAAACGCCACTTGACGACCACTAGGTGAAAATGCAGGGTCGATGCCATGCGTTAATTTTCTCAAGCCTGTTCCATCAGTGTGGGCGACGGCATGCTAATTTCAGGGGGAGAAGGTTGCATGGTTTTCCCTTGATAATCCACAAAAGCGGGGTCAACCCATCCCTCTACGCCATCGGCATTGCGTATTTTTATCCAGCCTAGCCGATGTTGTTCTAGCACCATGACGGTATCGCCTTGTGATAATTCTACAATTTGGTCGAACGCGGACCCAGGTCCCGCCCTAACATTTAAGCCAATACTAGAGACTTTACCCTCGATGTTAATCGATTCTCCCTCGAATTGTAAGACAGGAGATAATTCGACCGATTTGGCTGTCGGTGTAGATTCAGTCGAATCATGGGACGACAATGGCATTTCTGTAGCAGCTTTAGCAACTATTGTAGCCGTCGGTTTTAGCGATGATGACTCATGTGGTGTTTTAGTCACTACAGCTAACATGTCTGCCGAAATTTTAGGAAATGGTGTATAGGTCGACTTGGCTTCTATGGGAATAGGCGTAGGCCACAAAGAAGCATCAAGCGTTGCAACTTTGACATGTTCCTCTTCAGCACAGGCTATCATGGTAAACAGAAATAAGATTATGATAAGAAATAAATATAGTTTTTTTGTCATGATTACTCCAAGTTAAATCTGAAACTCACCATTTTTGTAGAACAGTTCGCCATCCACTAAAATTTCACTATCTTGACGCATGTCACAGATAAAATCCCAATGCACAACAGACTCATTACGACCACCGATTTCAGGGAATCCTTTACCGATAGCCACATGAATTGTACCAGCTATTTTCTCATCATACAAAATGCTCTTGGTAAAACGTTTAATACCGTAATTAGTACCAATAGCAAATTCTCCCAAATAACGAGAGCCAGCATCGGTATCTAATTGGCTCAAAAGAAAATCCTCGTTCTTTTTAGCTTTTGCATCAATAATTTTGCCATGTTCAAATGTAAATTCAACGCCTTTTACTTCACGCCCTGCCCAAATAGCAGGATAGGTAAATTTTATCCAACCATTTACCGAATCTTCAACTGGACTGGTATAAATTTCACCGCTTGGTATATTTCTCGTACCATCAGCATTAAGGAAAGTACGTCCTTCGATAGACAATGTTATATCAACGTTTGGACCTCGTACCACAATTTCTTTTTTTCCTTTGAGCCATTCGACAAATCGTTGCTGTTCGTCATGAATATTTTGCCAACATTTTACAGGGTCAGGTTGGTCAGCAAAAGTAGCGGAATAGACAAAATCCTCAAAATCCTGTAGACTCATATCTGCTTCTTGGGCGTAAGCATTGCAAGGATATTGAGTAGCTACCCAACGCAACTCGCCCGTTGCCATACGTTCCATGAACGTTTCAAATATTTTGTTGCGGGCGAGTTGCCGTCGTTGTTGTTTTTTGGGAGTGATACCTGTCAAGGCTCGAGTATTACTTGAAGCGATAATAGTAATAATCGCATCAGCACCCTCAATAACCATTTTATCTACAGGGGAAATCCATTTTAATTGGTCATCGTGAGATTCTCTTAGGATTATTTCCTGTATATCTTCTGACTCAATATAATAGTCGGCATGCCCACCAGCTTGAGTTATATGTTGCACAATTTCACCAACTAATGGTAAAGCAACAACATCTTGAGTCAGGATACAAACCCAATCATCTGGCTTGACTTTTATGGAATAATTTACCAAAATATTTGCTAATTTTTTAATTCGTGAATCTATCATTTGATACACCTTTGTTTTCGAAATCAAACATGTAGGATGGACTTCTAGTCCGTCCAAAACAGTACAAGCAAAATACATGTACTACATAAGTTAAAAATTAGGTACTGTTTACCCCCAACACCCTCCATGTGTGAGGTAGTGGTAGGCTACTAATTATCCAAGTAACGCCGTTTCGATAATTTGATTTACTTTGAAATCATGCGTTTGCAGGTAATGCTTAACAATTGATTCAATGGCATTGAGTGGAATCGTGCCAACTATTTCCGTACCAGCAACAGTAACACCATGCCGAGCGGCTTCAAAACGGATAGTTTCTAGGACGCGTGGCAAAGTTGTCTTTCGATAATTAAGCTCGAACATAACGAAAACCACCACTAAGATGACGAATTGCCCTAGAAATACGTCTAGCAATTTTCAAGTCAGTTGTGTTTAGATTTACGTTAAAAGCGATGAGAGGATACCTAGCACCGACGACCGTCGCCCCTGACTTAGCATTAAATTCAGCCGGTCCTGCATCAGGTTGCCAATTTGAGACTTACGTTCCTCGTTTTTAGCAGAATCTTCATAATAAAAAACAGGCACACCATGCTCACCTAAAAACTGTCCAAACTGTTTTGATATGGCAATCGCCTCTTTAACCTTCACATTTTGCAATGGCACATAAGGCACTACATCGACTGCCCCAAGACGAGGATGTGACCCTTTATGTTGAGTCATGTCAATTAGTTCGATTGCTTTAGTAGCCATAGCTTTGCTTGCTTCCAAGACGGCTTCGGGTTCACCGAGATAGGTGAAAACGGTTCTATTATGGTCACCGTCAGGAGCTTGGCTAATAAACTTAACTCCATCTACCTGCTTAATAGCATCGGCGACCTGTCCAATTAATTCGATATTTCTTCCTTCGCTAATATTGGGAATACACAATAAAATTTTTTTCATTATTTTTTCCTTTGGTTATAGTTTACTCTGTACAATCTTATAAATTTCATTTGCCAACGTATCATGGTCGGCTAAAACATCATCCAACTTCATCCGATATTCATTAACGAATGATTCATCTTTGATACTACCCAAATTGATGCGAACATTCAAGGCGGCCGTTTTCATACCCGCTTGAGCATTTA
>NBMH01000037.1 GCA_002084875.1 Anaerolineaceae bacterium 4572_78
ATCACTTCTACATGGGAATGGGGAACAATTGTTATCACAGATGCCAATCCTATTACCCAAGCTCATTCAGGTGTTAATGTTTGGGCAACCAATTTAGGTGGTAAGTACGTTGATAACGAAGATGGTTACATAACATCACCAGATATTGATTTAAGTGCTACTACTGGTGCAATTGAGGTTTCTTGGTGGCAATACTTAGAGACAGAATCTTGTTGTGATGAAGGTAGTGTTTATGTCAGTAATGATGGTGGTGCTACCTGGACGAGCATTTATAGTTAGCGATTTCCGTATTCGCTTTGAGTTGACTTCCGATTATTCTGCACAACGTCCAGGTTTTTATCTGGATGATGTTTCGATTGATTTGGCTGATTGTGTATTGCAACCAGGTGGTTTAGTGATTGGTAATGTCTATGATGTCAGTACCACTTCACCGATTACAAAAGGTGCAGATATATGGAATGAAGATGATTATTTGGCGATGACTATTAATACCCCCGAAGATGATGATGTAGATGATGCTTTCTATTACATTTTCTCTCCAGCGGGTACAAAAGCATTTAGTGCCACAGCCGAATTTTATGGCACGTCAACTGATGTGGTAACTGTGACACAAAGTGATACCGTTGTCCAAGATTTTGATTTAGATGTGGGACAATTAACGATTGACCCAACAGCATTCCAAATCACAGTGGATGCTGGGATGAGTGCCACTCAGGTTTTAAATGTTGCCAATATTGGTGGTGCTGGTGCCTTTGCTGAGTTGGATGTGGAATCGATTGGCTTTATGCCAGCCGCTCTTCCAAGAGTAGATGAAGATATTTTAATCGTCAATGATGGTAACTATAATGGCGATGCGACTGCATCTTTTGCGGCTGCCTTAGATAATTTAGGCTACTCTTATGCAGAAATAGTAAGTGCTGATTTTGACGATATGGATGTGGAGGACATCTTAGAATATGAAGCAGTCCTTTATGCAGGTATCGTATCAACAGGTGGCGAACTAGATAAAGTTACGGAATACCTTGATATGGGTGGTATCTTCCTCGTTTCTGATAATGACTTAGGTTATTATGCTAATGACTTATATACCACATATCTACAAGCTAATTATGTTTCCGATAGTGGTTCAGATGGTGTGCTAACAGGTTTAGACATCATGGCGGGTATCAATCCTGATATTAGCAGTGACCCATACCCCGATGACTTTACTATTATTGGTGATGATGCCGTAGGAATTTTTGAAGCTCCTAGTGGCAATTATGCTGGTTTACGTATAGAACGTGAAGGCTACAAAGCAGTTTACTTTGCTTGGGACTTTGACCACATTGGATCTGGTGGTGTTGCTGAAGCTGAAGAAACTGATGTTTTGGATGCCGCTTTAAGTTGGCTAGTCACCCCTGAATCACTGTGGCTTTCCACGAACCCCATCACTTTTACAATAGCAGCTTCGCCTACTGTTGTAACGGTTGATGTTACTGTTGATTCTAGTCTGCCAGGTCTTGACCAACCTGGTGATTACATGGGGTTGATTACCTTAGAAGATGACACCCCTTATGATGATATAATGATACCAGTTACAATGACCGTTACTTGTGGTTGGATGAAGCGAACAGTCCGTTGACTGTTACGGTCGATTATGAAAACCATGAGACTGGAATCGCAACAAGTGTAGCTGTGACAGCTGGGATGACAACCACTGTTGATTTTTATTTACGTGAGTTGATTCCATGTGTTACTGTAGACTCTGATGTGCTTGAAACGACATTGGACATTGGTGAAACAAATAATACAAAAACAATCGTCCTCACTAATGATGGAGCTGAGGTAGCTGATTTTAGTATTAACAACATGGTAGTAGATGCTTCATATAATCACAATGAAGCTGGTCCTTACGTTGCTGGTGACATTATCCAATCTTGGGCAATAAACTTAACACTTGGTTGGGGAATTGGCTTTGATAAATACATGGGAGACCTCTGGATTGAACCAATACAGGTGATACCATTGATACTTCCGCTTGGATGGGTGTCTTTGCTGCAGACATGGCATTTAATGTCAATACAGGTATGTTGTGGCAACTGGATGTTGGTGGTTCTGATTGCATTCATGAACTAGACCCCATAGCAATGGAAGCAACAGGCAATACCTACTTTGTAGGTGGTTGGAACGAGGATATCATTTATCATTTTGATAATAGTGGTAATATCCTTGAACAAGTTAATGTAGGATTAGGCATTTCTGGTTTGGCATATAATCCTGAAACACAACATCTCTTTGTCACTGTAAGTGATGATGCTGATAGTTCATTACATATCCTAGATGCTGCTGATAGTTTTGCAGAAGTCGATTCATTTACTGCTGATGGATTTGACAGCGGTGCAGGTTTAGCTATTGGTTGTGATGGTAGTTTATGGGCTGTTGACCAAGATCTTCAAATGGTCTTCCAAATTGACTCAGGAGAATCCGCTTCACTATGTGGTGGTGCTAGTGGTGTTTGGATAGCTGAAGAACCTGCAACTGGCGTAATTCCCGCCGATGGCAGTATTGAAGTTACAGTTATCTTTACCGCTTTGAATACCTTAGAACTTGGCGAACATTATGCTGATGTCAATATTAGCACAAGTGACCCATATTCAGGTAGCAACTTCACAGAATCAGCTACAATGACCGTTACCCTGCCCTCAGGCTATGGACAGTTAAGTGGTGATGTAACTGGTTTAGGTTACTGTGATAATGACTCATATCCACTTGCTGGAGCAGAAGTTACTGTTGCAGGAATGCAACTGACTACTGATGCAAATGGTCATTACTTTATTTATCTTGATTCATCAGATAATCCTTACGATGTTGAAGCAATAGCTGAAGGTCATATTGGAGAAACTTCAAGTGCTTCAATTGTTGAAGGTGACGTAGTTGAGGTAGACTTTGCTTTGCGTTCTGATGAACCATGTATTTCAGTTGCCCACGATACAATGGAAGCAACTTTAGAATACGGTCAATCGGAAAGTTTCATAATGACCTTAACCAACGATGGTGCAGGCGAGTCATTCTTTGAAATTGGCAAGTATTCAACAACGCCTGAACTTCGTTTCTTGCAAAGTGAATCAACTGTCATAGTTTCAACGCGACCTGATTTAACAGCAATAGCAAAAAGCGATTATGTGCTTTCGACATATCGTGATACAAGCAAACATCAATCTGATACTCATGTAAATAAGTCTCAATCTGATGTTGCTCAAAAATCAGTACGTTCAGATTTGATATTGACTCACTCTGCTAGTCAAGAAATTTTGGAAGCTAATTCCGTAAGTTGTAACGATGGTACAGCTCATACTGATAATAGTTACTTCCGTGTTTTTGACTTAGAAGCGTTTGATATTAATGGTGATTTCGATGTAACCAGTGTAGAGTTTGGTATTGAAAGTGCCGCGAGTGCAGGTTCACAACCTGTTACAGTTAATCTATATACATTGGATGACCCCGATAACTTTGTATTTGCTAATTTAACTCCTATTGGTTCAGCCGATGTGGATATACCAGACCAAACCTTGTCTATTGTCACTGTTCCAGTGGAAGGGACAGCACCTTCTGGTTCTATCCTCGTAGTAGAATTATTCACCCCTGATGGTGGTACTTCTAATTTATTCTTCGCGGGTTCGAACACTGCTGGTCAAACAGATTACAGTTACATCGCAGCAGCAGAATGTGGTATTGCTGAACCTGCAACCCTTGAATCAATCGGTTTCACCATGCATCTTGTTATGAATGTAACAGGTAGTGCAAGTGGTGGCGGTAGTACAGACTGGTTGATACCAACCCCAATTTCTGGTACTATTCCAGCAGACAGTAGCGTTGATGTTGACATTACATTTGATGCTTTAGCAACGCTTTCCGTTGGTAGCCATTACGCGATGGTTACGGTTGATACAGCCGATGAGAATCTTGACTTTGAAGCACCTGCAGTATTAACCATTGATTGTCCGACATGTGGTGTGCTTGATGGTTCTATTTTTGATGGCAACACTGGCGAACCATTCGAAGCTGATATTCGCATAACAGACAATAACGAATTTGACGTGACCTCCTTTGGTGATAGCTACTACATGCAGGTATTGCCAGGCGTGTATGATATTATCGTTAGTGCTGAAGGTTACTTTGTAGAATCCAAAACGGTCACAGTTACAACTGGCATGACCACAACCACAGACTTTGAAATGTGGCTTGGACCTGAACTCTCTATTGAGAAGCTAGGTCCGTCTATCAGTTCGGGTATTATCGAATATACCTTGCTGGTTCACAACGCAGGTAGTTTGGTAACTGATGTTATCATTACCGACACAGTGCCGATAAGTACTGAATATGTCAGTAGTAGTCATGATGGTTACTTAGATGGTAATGTGGTTACATGGCAATTCGAAGACATTGATTACGATGAGAC
This sequence comes from Anaerolineaceae bacterium 4572_78, assembly GCA_002084875.1. Taxonomy (GTDB): domain Bacteria; phylum Chloroflexota; class Anaerolineae; order 4572-78; family 4572-78; genus 4572-78. The sequence continues at coordinate 4,439 of NBMH01000037.1, forward strand.
GATTGAAGTTTCATTTGTAGTTTCTGTCGTAGATGAGCTCATGCAAGCAATCCGTAGTGGCGACCTAAATATTGTTGGTGGTGGACCCGCTGACCCAGATGCTTATCCATGGATGCTCTCATTGCAAATGAATGGAGCGGGACATTTCTGTGGTGCTTCACTTATCTCTGATGAGTGGGCATTAACCGCAGCTCACTGCATCGAAGGTGGCTACTGGCAACCTGATTACGTTGTCGTGGGACGATATGACCTAACTACCACTGATGGTGAAGAAATTGATGTAGTCGAAGTCATTATGCATGAAGACTATGGTAATAGTGCGAATGATATCGGTTTGATGCGTCTTGAGCATGCTCCTGAAAGTCCTGTACCATTTATACCAATGGTTACTGGAGACAACGATGCTGTAGGTGTATGGGCAACCGTTATCGGTTGGGGAGCCTTATATTCAGGCGGTCCCAGTCCTGATGAACTTTACGAGGTTGATGTACCGATTATTTCTAATGAAGATTGCAATACGTCATATCCTGGTCAGATATCTGATGATATGATTTGTGCTGGTGACCTTGAAAATGGTGGTATTGACTCCTGTCAAGGTGACAGTGGCGGTCCATTCATTGTGCTAGATGACGCAGGTGGTTGGGAACAAGCTGGTATTGTCAGTTGGGGACAAGGTTGTGCTGCCCCAGGCTATCCTGGTGTCTATGCTCGTACATCATACTTTATTGACTGGATATCCGAAACTTGTGATGGATGTCTCAGTCCAGATAATCGAGTCTTCATTTTCAACTATGATTATGGTGTCTTAGCTGATGGTCTTTACACGGCTACAGGTGATCCTGTAGTTACCTTGATTACTGATACAGCGACTATTGATGTTAATCCAATGGACATCATGGCTGTGCAAGATACTGATTCTTCTACCGTTCAAGATTTGACGATTGCCAACATTGGTAATCTCGACCTTGATTGGGAAATTGAAGAAGATGGTGCCCCGGTACGTTCAATCATAAAAACAGCAGATGAGAGTGCTGCATTTGCACGCACTGCTCCTGCTCATGTAGGACGTTCTGCTCCCATTTACAATGCTACGTATGATGATGCCTTAGGTGAACAAGATGAGTGGCTACTTAGTCCTGAAATAACGGCTGATAGTGCTACCTTATCGTTCTGGTCTATGGGCAGTACCTATTGGTGTCGTGATGATAACGACAACTGTGACTTTGCAATTTGGTTAGTCATTGGCGACCCCGGCGATGGCGATGACATCTTTGTTGGTCTAGCTGAGGATTCTTGGATTGAAAATTGGGTATGGGAACAAAGTGTCTTTGATTTAACTTCAGCCCTACCTGATGGAACATTCAGAATTGGTTTCCAATATGATGGACAAGATGCTGCCCAAATTGGGTTGGATAACATTGTACTAGACACTAGTGGTGGTTCTCCTCCTCCTAGTGAGACCATTATTGAAGAAGGCTTTGAAGATGGTTTAGTGCCTCCTACTGACTGGACTTTAGAACAGTTCAATGCTAACGAAACATGGCACGTTACTAATGTTTCTATGCATGACGGTTTGTATTCCGCTGAGGTACTATATGATGAAGCCTTAGGCGATCAAGATGAATGGCTACTTAGTCCTGAAATAACGACTGATAGTGCTGTTTTATCATTCTGGTCTATGGGTAGTGTTTACTGGTGTCGTGATGATAACGATAACTGTGATTTAGCAGTTTGGTTGGTCATTGGTGAACCAGGCGATGGTGATGACATCTTTGTTGGTCTAGCTGAGGATTCTTGGACTGAAAACTGGGTATGGGCAGAAAGTGTCTTTGACTTAACTTCAGTCTTACCCGATGGCACGTTCAGAATTGGTTTCCAATATGATGGACAAGATGCTGCACAAGTTGGGTTGGATGACATTTTACTTGAAGGTGCGGGTGATCCGCCACTTCCTGAAATTTGTGAAGAACCATCCGACATTCCATGGCTTAGCCTGTCCGCAACAAGTGGCACGCTTACTGGTGGTACAGAAACCATAGTAGGTGTAACACTGGACAGCACAGGTATGGACTATGGCTTTTACAATGCAAATCTGTGTGTTACCAGTAACGACCCCGACTTTGATTTGATTGTCGTTCCTGTTGACATGGTTGTTCAAGAGCCGCCGACTATCGAACTCGAAAAGACAGTTGGCTTAGACCCCGCCATTTGTGCTGATACTACTGAAATAACAGTGTTAGGCGATACAGAAGTTTATTACTGCTATACAGTAGAAAATACAAGCGACATGGTCTTACAACTTCACTATCTTGATGATAGTGAGCTTGGTGTTATTGTTGATGACTTAGTTTATGACTTAGCACCAGCAGAAAGTCTTGTTATGACAGCTAGTGCCTTCATTACCGAAACAACAGTTAATGAAGCAATTTGGACAGCAAGTACTGATATGCTAGAAGGTACGTTTATACTTCCTACACCGCTCATTGCTACTGACATGGCAAGTGCCACCGTCATAGTCACTGACGAACTGTACGATGTTGAAATTGTATCTGATGTAGATATGCTCATTGGTGAACCTAATGAGACAGTAACATACACATTGTTTGTTACCAACACGGGTAACATGCCTGATGTGTATGATATCGCTTTGGCAGACAACGTCTGGCTAACTACGGTTGATGCCCTTACGCTCACCTTAGATGCTGGTGTTACTACCACACTTCAAGTAGCTGTCACGATTGATGTCTCTGCAACCAATGGCATGACTGATACCGTTGATGTAACAGTAACATCACAAAATGATGTAACCGTTGCTGATGCAGTAGTGTTGACAACAGAAGCAATGGTTGAGATTGTTGAACCTGAGTATGGTGTTGAAGTAGTATCTGATATAGATGCACTCATCGGCGAACCAGGCGAAACTGTCACATACATTCTGTCTATTACAAATACTGGTGATGTAGCTGATACTTTTGATGTTACATTTGCAGGCAATGTCTGGGTCACAGATGGCGATGCTGATACACTCACCTTAGATGCTGGTGCAAGTGATACCCTTAATGTCATGGTCACCATTGATGCCGCGGCAAACGATGGCGATACTGATATCGTTGATGTAACAGTAACATCACAAAATGATGATACAATATTTGACGATGTTACCTTAACTACTACAGCAGAAGTACCTGCTGTACTTATCCCTGACATTAACTTAGTCAAGACAGTGGGAACAGACCCAAGTGCATGTGGAACTGAGACATTTATCGAAGTAGATGCAGGCACAATGGTTACATATTGTTACACTGTTGAAAACATAGGTGATTCCATATTGACCAGTCATACTCTGGTAGATAATCAGTTAGGTGCCCTCTTTACAGATAAAGCATTTGACCTCGCACCAGATGAAACTTACGTGTACACTGCAACCGCAGTTATTGACGACTTTACAGTGAATATGGCAACATGGTTTGCTTCTGACGATGCAGGTAATAACGTATCGGCTTCGGCTCAAGCTTACGTTACAGCTATTATTGCTGGACAGGACTTAGTAATTGAAAAAGAGTTGAATGACTATCCGTTAGTAAATAATGATGTCACCTACTGGATTTACTATTACAATAATGGTGATACTTCGGTAGATAATGTAATTACAATTACTGACATTTTGCCTGACAATGTAAGTTATGTTTCAAGCTATAGTTATGGTAGTGCTACATTAGTTGCAACTGATACAAATATTATTTGGAATGTTCCTTCGTTAAGCTCGTATGAAGCAGGTTATCTTGAAGTCACTGTAATGCTAAACGGCAGTGCAGGTGATGACTTGGTCAATGTTGCTACAATTGAGACTGATGAAACTGATGTTAATCCTGAAAATAATATTTATACAGATACCGCAACTATTATAAGTACATTAGGTGGTATTAGTGGTAATGTTACCAATGCAAGTGGTGATCCATTAGATCATATCATTATCAATATCTTTGTAGCAAATGATGATGGTTCGCAAGGTGACTTTATTGACTGGTTATCTACAGATTCAAATGGTGATTATTCTTATAATCTCACAACAGGTAACTATTTCGTAGCCTTCTACGATTGGTATGATAGCTACTATCAACCTGAATTCTATGACAATGCCAAAACAATCTTTAGTGCTACTGTGGTTGCTGTTACTGCTGGTGAAACAACTACTGGTATTGATGCCATACTAGAAGACCCTGCCGCTTCTGTTGCGAGTGGTAGTGCAGATAGTGGTTATATCATCAATGACCCGACAACTGGTTTACTAGGTATTTGGATGCCGCTTGGTGGCGAAACCGACCTTACCATTACCAAGACAGTAACATGTGATGGTGATGTTACACCAACGAATGTACAACTGATTTTAACCGAATCAGATAATACAGCAACCAGTTTTAGTATGACAATGGCAATCTCTGATACTTATGTGGCTACTATTCCATTCAACCAAATCCAAAATGGTGAGTTGAGTATTAGCTACGATTGTGGTGGTGAAACACAAACTGAAGTCATTGGTTCTATCACTCTAATTGACCCCAGTGGATATATTACTGATGCTGAAACAGGCGATCCTATTGAGGGTGCAGAAGTACAACTCTACAAATTAGAAGGATGGAGTCCAAAGGTGGATAAAAGTGATACAAGACCTCAAACATGTCATACAACAGCAACGCGTGATTTGATTTCTAGTGAATGGGAAAATCATCCGCCTGCTCAAACTGACTCAGGTCGTCCAGCAAATCCAAATGCGGATCCTGTTGAAATTGCTCCACCTATTAACCCGCTTTACACAGATAAAGATGGTTATTATCGTTGGGATGTTACAGAAGGTTGTTGGTTCGTGAAAGTTCTCAAAGACGATTACATGGAACGAATTAGCCCCGCTGTAGGTGTAACGGAGGCTTATCCCGTCACTGATTTGAACTTAACACTCATGAAAGTGACCGTGCCACCTACTCAAACAGTTCCTACACGTAACATGATTTATCTGCCGATTGTGTTGAAAAACTAATCATAGTAGATAAGGAGTAACAAACTTGTAGTTTGTGAAGAAGCGACAAAGCTTGCTTTGTCCTAGACCTGACAGGTTTTTCGAAACCTGTCAGGTCTTTTTCATGGGGGCAATATTCTTAAGAATAAAAGTAATATATGTCATTTCATCAGCTTACATCGTCTGCCGCCGTCATGGGTAAAATTGGTTAAGACTCTGCTCGTTAATGAATCGCCTGACTTAAACTAAAACAAGAAAGGTTTTAAAAACCTTTCTTGTTTCGACTTAATTATACTTGCTAAGGACAAGAGCTGTGTTAATGTAGGGGTTTATGGCATAAACCAACTTATGGTATTCACAAAACTAACACTTTTTTGGTACATTATGATTTTCAGTCATGTGATCGCACAATGGAGCGAAAAAGCTTGCTTTTTCATGTCAAAGCAAGCTTTGACCCTCCAGTTTATCTTGTCAAAAAATAGCATTGAACAGCCATATAGCAACAAGTTTTAAAGGAGTGTGCTTGTTTTTTTTTGCATCCTCCTAAAAATCGACAGCTTGACTAATATCTCCACTCGGATTCGGCAATTTGGGAGCATAAAAAACATTCCCATTCAGAATATACATTTTCTCGCCAATTTCATCAACAAAGATAGACCGCAAATCATTAAAGACAACTCCTGTTTCAAAGGCGGGCTTAAATTGCTGGACAAAAGTGCCATCTTTGGTAAACTGAATGATTCGCTGATTACCTGCATCTGTCACATAGACATACTGCACCAATTCATCAGGAGCGGTATAAATTGCAGTTGGGTTTTTGAGCGGTTCATCTAAATTTGTCATCTCAAATAATACAGGTTGTCCCCCCAAAAATTTTTGAATCGTGCCATTTTGATAAAGTATATAAACTGCACTATCAATTGCCATGTCTACCGCACCGTTTAAATTTATTTGGTTCGCACTATCAAAATAATCTTCGGGTGGATTATCATATCCATCGGGGGTAGGCATGTAACGAAACACATGATTTGCCTGATTATCCAAAACATAAAAATTACCGAAATAGCTACCGACAGATACAGGAAATATCCAATCTTTAGTATCACTAATCGAAATCGCTCTTAGGTCATCCCATGTAGGATTATACTGTACCAGTCCATTCCGAGTCACGATGAGCAAATCACTTGTTTGGCGTTCGCCTCCTGTTGACATCCAGACAACATCAAACAGCCCTTGCACTATCATATCATCCACTTGTTCACCATGTTGTATCAGTATTTCGTCACCGTCTTTAGGTAGCAGGCTATCCCCCACATCGGCTAACGTATGATGAAAAACACGTCCTAAACCAATATCAGCTATATACACTTCAACCCCTTGCATAACTATGCGTTTTAATTGCGTACCACTTTCGGGATACGTTCTCAATTCGGGAACAAAAAGAAGCCGCTTTACACCATTAATATCATCACGATATTGGCTAATTTGATAACGTAATTCGTTTACTTGAGGTTGATTAGGATTGAGTGATTCAGCGTTATTGAGAAAAACTTCTGCTTCGACAAGCATTATTCTTGCATTTTGTACAGAAACATCTTTTGATGACTCAAATTTTTCTTGTGCTTGAGTAATGGCAATACTATAAGCCTGCTCATTTTGATATGTGGCATACCAATTTATCGCTGACATGCCAAACAAAATAATTGCTACAATGCCCACTATAACCGCAATCAACAACGTTTGTGATGGTTGCTTTATTGATGATTTTGGGGCTTGTCGCCCAGCTATCCGAGTAGGTTTAGGAGTAGCATGCGGAACGGATGCTGATGAAGATGTCCACTTGAACAATGATTTAAACTGTTCCCATGCGTTTGTCAGCGTTGTTTGAATCACCGATGTCATCCTTTCAGAATCCGATGTTCTTTCTTGCCTAGTAGGTTGAGATAATGTTTCGGTTGAAGCGACTAAGTGAATTGATTCAGATGCATGATGCTTAACTGATTGTTTTGTGGATTCGACATCATCCATTTGAGGCACATCCAGTTTCTTTTTGGGCGATAAAAAAGAAGGCAATGAAAAGTTAATTTGTTTGCCAGCAAGTGGCTTAATAGGTAATTTATCCACCAAATTAACCAGTGGTTTGCTCTTTTCTATTTCCGTAGAAATTTGGATAACTAATACAGAACAATTATTTACATTAGTTACGCGGATTAAATTTTTGGAAATCGTTTCCACATTTCCTCCTGAAACAGCATGCACTACTTTTTGTGGAGACAATTTTTTAGCCAACTCACTATCCGTCAGAACAATTATATCCTGCGGTGCAACTTGAAGATGGGTAATTTCAGGAATGAGGGTGGGATACATGCCTAATGCCGAGTCACTTTCAACGGGTTCAGCATGTTGGTCTAGCCAAGTGGATACTTCAGGATAGCGATAAATATCCGACCCCATTTTCGTAAATAGAGCCGTCGGTCCAACTTGAGCCACAAACATGTCTTCTTCACGCAATGCCACCACCACTACACCTGCTAACAATCGTTTTTCAGCAGTCCTTGAAGCGTTATGCTGATAAAGCCAATGATTTGCCGCTTGGACAGCACGCCGTAAACTTGCCGTAACCCTTCCACTTGAGGGATAGTAAGTATCACGTACCAACGATAACACCTGTTTTTCTACAGCCTCCAAGTTAGTGGTATTTCCTCGCACCTCAACTAAAACAAACAAGTCTCCCTTATCAGAACTGATATGTTTTGGCTCACGAACAGCAGCTTGATTATGTGGAGCAGTGTCCATTATATTATCAACAAGATTAAATTGTTCAACAATCGTTACATATTCTTGAGTCATAAAAACTCCTTTTCATTATACATATAGGGCACAACCCCCATTCCCCTCGCCCTCTGGGATAGGGCTGTTCAATGCTATTTTTTGACAAGATAAACTGGAGGGTCAAAGCTTGCTTTGACATGAAAAAGCAAGCTTTTTCGCTCCGAGGGGACAGGGGAGAAGGCATATCACTTAATCAAATTAATAGTTACATTCGAAGCACAAAAAGCTCGGACAATTACCTTGTCAATATTACCACCACTCAACTTTTCATTCTTCTTACGCTTATCAATACCTCGAAGGTTATATTGTTTGCTGGGACCGTCAGGCTTAAATTCGACTATGAGTGAGGTCTGGTCATCACACTCCGAACTATTTTTATCTTCCCGCCATTCGATAAATGCTCGTCTGGCAGGGTAACCTTGAAAATTAATACTTGATTGACGGGTAAGAAAATTAAAAGAAGGAGACATTTGTCCTGTTTGAAGTGGTGCTGAATCAGGGCTGATGTAGTACCACCGTGAATATGTCACATAACTACCGATAAGTCCTCCTAACAATACAACAGTTATAATACCAAGTATTGTTAATGCCATAGTATTCGAACCTTGCTGTTTTCGTAGAGCATAATATGCTACCAGTTCGTCAGCAGTCATCTCATCCAAACTTTTCTCTTCTAATTCGGAAACATCCACCTGTGGTTTTTGTTTTTTACGTCGTTTCTTGCGTTTACGTTTCAGTTTACGCTTTTTAACAGGAGATGGTTTATCCATGGCTGGGTATTCTTCTATGATAGGCTCAGCATCTATATCAAGTGTTGGCACATCGTCAAGAGACAAATCATCCTCAGAGGCAAAATCATTCTCAAAGGAAGGTTGCTCAAAAGCAAACGCAAAAGTCGGACCATCATTAATCGGTGTCAGAGCAGGTGATACGCCAAAAGACAACGAATATGTTTGATTTGTCTTATATGGATATGTTGGCGACACCCCAAATGCCATGATGTAAGGCGGTCTGTCATCTACTGTAGGAGCAATATCTTCGATACTTTGCCCTGTAACTTGTGATGACGGTCCTGTCGGTTTTTTATCCAAATCAAACTCAGCATCCATACCCCAATCATCAAACAAATTATCTGTATCATGAACAGTATGGGAAACATCTTTTTCTGACATGGGGAAATCATCATCCAACTCAAACCCCTCTAAAAAATCATCTTCATCTGCGGGTAACGATAACTTACTTGTAAAACTGTCCTTTTGTTTCAAGCCAAGTTCAGCAAAAAAATCATCAGCTCTACTTGGGCTTTTCGTTCCAGAAAAAAGTTCGATATCAATATCATCACCCTTGCCAGAAAAATCATCAGAATCATGCAGAAAGTCTATCTCATTTGCATAAGTGTCAGACGATTGCGAGGGCATAATCATCGCCCCATCAGAAATAGCGTCATCCATGTCACCGAAAGTATCTGCTTCCCAATCTATCTCATCCATATAATTGGTATCGCTCGTGCCTGTTTCAAAACTGTCATCAATTTCAGGTTCTAGCATGGGTTCAGGTTCGGGTTCAATTTTAGTTGGTGTAACTTTCAAAGCAGAAGTAATAGCTTCGAGTGTAGTAGGATTACCCCCAAAACGGATGAACCCCTTGCGAGCCATTTCATTATCAGGATTGATAACCAATACCTTTTGCAAAATGGTTTGTTTCTCACGGTTACCAGATACTATACCGCTCAACCACATCCAAGCCATTTCATTCTTGGGTTGGTCAGCCGTAACCTCTCGTAGCAATTTTTCAGCTGGTTTATATTTGCCCGATTTTACAAATTTAATTGCTTGTTGAAGTTTTTTGTCCATTTTTCTTATTATCCGATTAGTATGTACGGTTTCCTTACCGCACAGATTTGTCGCGGTATGGAAACTTGTTAGGTTAAAACAAGAAAGATTTTTAAAAGCCTTTCTTGTTTGACCATTACCTCATGTGAGTGGGAACTCTCATATTTCATCTGACCTACTCACAAGGAATTGCTACCTACAATTACTATAACGCTTTTTTCCATTAAATGCAAATTTCTATGTTGCTCATAAACTTGACTACTTCCATTGAATTTGATATAATTTGTTTTGACATTGAATCCTCTCTTGCCATTACTGGAGGGTCAAAGCTTGCTTTGACATGAAAAAGCAAGCTTTTTCGCTCCAAAAAACGGGGATTATTGGTAAAACAGGCATCTTGCCTTTCGCATCATATTTTGTTTAATATAACGTTTTTTTCCATGACTTAATTTAATGAAAAAATCACAAACAGTTATTGAGCAGTTAAATAATGAAATTGAGGCTTTAGCGGCACACCCTGAAATGCATGACAAATTAGCAGTATTACTGACCAATTTGCAAGATTCAATTCACCATGTTGACTACCACAATACCGAACTCCTTGACCAATTGCAAGATTCACAAGCTCGCTTTTCAGAATTATATCACCGAGCTCCAGCAAGATATCACACTCTAGTTCCCGATGGCACCATTCTTGAAATCAATAACACCGAATTGGTCATGCTTGGTTACAAGAAAGAAAACCGTAATGATATCGTAGGCAAACGCAAAATTACCGACTGCATGCTTGAAGAGAGCAAAACCATTTTTGAGGAGTTTACACAAATTGATGCTTCCGCTACACGTAAAGCAGGTGGCACAGGTTTAGGATTGCCCATCACAAAAAAATTGGTCGAACTACATGATGGACATGATATTATGCAAAAAGCAGAGATGCTCAAACCGATTGACAAAAAGTAGAACGATGTTTATATTAAATTCAAAACACAGGAGTGACAAAGCTTACTTTGTCAGTCAAACCAAAATTTGACACCCCATTTTTCAAAGGAGTACATCATTGACAGCTAGAACAAAACCGATTAACCCTAGGCGAAGACGTACTACTATAGGTTACTTAGCAAATGTCTTTGCGGCTGGGTTTGTGGGAGGTGTTGCAGTAAGTATCCTAGTAGTATTTTACCAAATCGCATTTCCACTTTTACGTTTCTTTTTGATTCCCTCCGCCTTAATTATCATTTGGATTGTAACAGGTATTGGGGCAGCCATGGTATCAGGTGAACATGTCAGAACAAGCCAAGAAGGTGGACGAGTAGGCATTTTAGCAGGGATAGTTTCAGGGACATTAAGTGGCATTGTATCCCTTATTATTGCTGCACTTGGCATAACATTCGTCGGCATTGGCGAAGGCTTCCAGCAACAATTTTCCGAGACTCAACTTGAGTTTTTTGTTCAAATGGGAATTAGTAGTGAGCTACTCATTTTAATTGGCAGCGTATTAACTTCATTGTTTGTATGTGGTTTTGGGAGCATGTTCATTTCGATTATGTTAAGTGGTTTTGGTGGCTGGCTATACCCTAAAATCGGAAGGTGAATTTCTGCATTTGTACGCCTATTTTTGACTTCTGATTTTGCATATCTTTTCTTTTTCTGTAAAATTGCTACCACTATAAAACTTTTGAACGCATCGCCATGGCTCCCCTCCTATGGGGGAGAGGTGGGCAAAACAGCTAAATTCATTAAATTATTTTTCGAGGTAAAAATGCAATCTGAGCAAATATTAAATTCACAATTACACAAAACCCCTATTGCCATTATCGGGATGGCATCGATTTTTCCTAAAGCAAAAAATTTACAAGAATATTGGAACAATATTATTAAAAAAATAGACTGTATTACCGATGTGCCAATCTCTCGATGGAACATTGACGATTATTATGACCCTGACCAGACCGCCCCTGATAAAACCTACTGCAAGCGGGGTGGGTTCATTCCCAACATTGATTTTAATCCGATGGAATTTGGGTTGCCGCCGAACATTTTGGAAGTGACCGACGTTTCACAATTATTGTCTTTAGTTGTAACTCGTGATGCTTTAATTGATGCGGGCTACTACAAAGCCGCTCAAGAAATTCTAAATCGAACTGGTGTCGTTTTAGGTGTTGGAGGGGGACAAAAATTAATTACCCCCTTGACATGTCGTTTACAATACCCTGTGTGGCGTAAAGTGTTAAAAAGCAGTGGCTTAAGTGATAATGAAATTGAGCCGATTGTTGATAAGATGAAAATGGCATACATCCGTTGGGAGGAAAATTCTTTTCCAGGCATGCTAGGTAATGTCATTGCGGGGCGGGTTGCAAATGCTGCTTGTGCTAGTTCCCTCAGTGCCATTCGTTTGGCTATTAGCGAATTGACCGAACATCGCTCGGACATGATGATTTCAGGCGGGGTTGATACTGACAACTCTATTTTTATGTATTTGTGTTTCAGCAAAACGCCCGCCTTTTCCAAAAGCGATAGAGTTCGAACATTCGATACCAATTCCGATGGCATGATGATAGGCGAAGGATTGGGCATGCTTATCTTGAAACGATTGGAGGATGCTAAACGAGACAACGACCGTATTTATGCTATTATCAAAGGAATTGGTGCTTCTAGCGATGGCAAATACAAAAGCATTTATGCACCTCGTCCACAAGGACAATCTCTTGCCTTACAACGAGCATACGCCGATGCAGGATTTGAGCCCAACACGATTGGTCTTCTTGAAGCACATGGCACTGGCACAATCGCAGGTGACCCAAGTGAAATCATTGCCCTCAAAAGTATATTTAGGAATAATAGCAATGAAGGGCAACGTATCGCACTAGGTAGTGTAAAATCTCAAATTGGTCATACAAAATCAGCTGCTGGAGCGGCGGGCATGATAAAAGCCGCTTTAGCTTTACATCATAAAATACTGCCTGCTACCATTAACGTTAGCACGCCAAATCCCAAATACGAAATTGAAAACAGTTCATTTTACATCAACTCTGAAACGCGACCATGGCTCCGAGCAGATAGTGCACATCCTCGTCGAGCAGGAATAAGTGCCTTCGGTTTTGGTGGCACAAATTTTCATATTGTTTTGGAGGAATACAACGGTGAGCATGCTCAACCTTATCGTATTCATCAAGTGCCTCAGAGTATCATGCTTGCTGCTAAAACAATGCCTCGACTTTTAGCCCATATCACCGACCTGTTGGCATCATTGGATTCAGAAACAGCAGAAGACAATTTTGCACATATTGTCGCCGAATCGAAGAAAATAAACATCGAATTTGACATGCCTCGTTTGGGATTTGTGGCTGAGACACCCGAAGAGGCAAAATCACTCCTCGAAATTGCTCGACAAAAATTGCAGAAAAATCCCGGATCAGAAGCATGGAATCATCCAAAAGGGATTTTCTATCGCCAGAGTCATCTCAATCCAAATGGCAAAATCGTTGCACTATTTTCGGGACAAGGTTCTCAATATGTTGACATGGGACGTGAACTCTTTTTGAATTTCCCTCCTATGCGACAAACATTAGGCAAACTTGATGAACATTTTTTGGACGATGGATTAAAACCCGTTTCCAAAGTTATTTTCCCACCCCCTGCTTTTGACGAGCATACACACTCTAACCAAACAGCCGCCCTACAAAACACCGAATATGCTCAACCTGCTATCGGAGTCGTTAGTGCGGCATTGTATAAAATATTGCATGGAGCTGGCTTCCAGCCTGACTTTGTAGCGGGGCATAGTTTTGGTGAGTTAACTGCTTTATGGGCAGGTAATACCTTAAATGACCATGACTTTTTTCAGCTTATTAAGGCACGGGGACAGGCAATGGCTGCTCCAAATCGAACTAATTTCGATAGTGGAAAAATGTTAGCCATTAAAGGGGATGTGAATCGGCTGGAAAATGATTTGCGTCAATTTCCCGACATTATCATGGCAAATTTTAATTCACCGAGCCAAGTTGTCTTGGCAGGGTCGACATTTGCCATTGCCGAAATCGAGAAAACACTTAAAGATAAAGGTTATCATGTGGTATCATTGCCAGTGTCAGCCGCATTTCATACACCGTTGGTTAAGCATGCTCAAAAACCATTTGCTCAAGCGATTAATAAGGCAACGTTTAGTAGCCCTAAGATTGCCGTTTATAGCAATTCTACTGGAGGACGCTATTCAAATTCTCCCGTTACCATCAAACAAACCTTAGCTGACCATATACTCAAGCCTGTTTTATTCAAAAAACAGATTGAGAATATTTATCAAGCAGGTGGTTATTTCTTTGTTGAATTTGGACCTCGTAGCATATTGACGAATTTGGTTAAGGAAATACTAAAAGATAAACCTCATATCGCACTTTCCCTCAATGCTAGTCGTCGTAAAAATAGCGACCTACAATTACGTACCGCAGTTGTGCAGTTGCGAGTCATGGGTTTTCCTTTGAAGGATATTGACCCTTATGGTTATGTGTTAGCTAGGCTCGAAAAACCAAAAAGGAAAACCTTAAACATCCATTTGAGTGGACAAAATTATGTCAGTGAGAAAACACAGGCTGCCTTTGAGGATGTCATTAAACATGATGTTACGTCTTCACACAACATGTCGAATAACAATCAGTCTGTCATTAATAATCCGACAGACCATCACCCTCCATCATCTCAAGAAATTATTCATAAACCCACTCCTAAACCGAGTGAAAACCATAAAATAAATGTAACCATTCACTCCCCCTCGTTAGTAGACCCGCACCCTAGCTCTTCCACTACAAGGAAAGAGGAGAGGCTAGAGGTCGGGGGTGAAAGGTTACAAATAAAGCGAGTTAAACCCGAAATGAAACCTACCATACCAAAAACAGACAAGATATCTGTTCGACAGCCAAAACCAAAACCTGTACCGCCTGATGTGATTTCATCCCATGCTCCACCGACTATGCTTAAATCGGATTATCAGGAATTAGTCTCGGATTTGGAAGGTCGTTTACAAAAGATTCAATCGCACCAAACGGAAACGTTACAAGTGCATGAGCAGTATTTAACTAATCAGGTCGAGTATTCCAAGACATTTTTTCAACTTATGCGTGAACAACAACAAATGTTGGCACGAGTAACCGATAAAGGGACATTGTCTCCTGAAGTCGTATCGAGTTTAGAACGAAGCATGCTCACTTTTCATGAACATCAAACTGATACCTTGCGAGTGCATGAGGCTTATCTTAACAATCAAATCGAATATACCAAACAATTCTTTGATTTAACTCAACATGAGTCTGATGTAGGAATTGATGTGTCTGATAAACCGATTGCTCGAAGTCCGCATTCCTATATTCAAAAACCAGCTCAAGCTAAACCAACCATATACGTAAAACCAATCATCAGCTCTGAGGTCGTGCCGCTTTCACCACAACCCAAACCCGTTGCCACTGTTCCCATGCCTAGTAATGATGCCATTGCTCAAACATTGTTGGATGTGGTCAGTGAAAAGACTGGCTATCCAAACGATATGTTGACTATGGATATGGATGTGGAAGTTGATTTAGGAGTCGACTCGATTAAACGTGTGGAAATTCTCGGCGAATTGCAGAGCCACTATCCAGAGTTGCCTCAAGTCAGCATGGATGATTTGGGCAGTTTACGAACTTTAGCCCAAATTGTTGATTATGTTCATGGGTTAGGGGTTAGGAGTTCGGAGTTTGGAGATGAAAGGTCGGATGTGAAAGTTCAGAGTTGGGAGTTAGGAGTTGGGAGTCCCGAATTTGAAGGGAATGGTCGCGAGTTGAGCTTTAGTGGTGACCAAGTTTTCGAAATAGATTATGATGAGAAATTGGAATCTGAAAGTCAAGAATTAGGTGTTGGAGGTTGGGAATTTGAAGTCGGAAGTTCGAAATCAGAAATTAAGCCGAGTGTTGATTTTGGTCAAATACAGGATGGATTGTTGCAGGTAGTTAGCGAGAAGACAGGCTATCCGATTGACATGCTTGATGTTGACATGGACATGGAAGCCGATTTGGGAATCGACTCGATTAAACGGGTAGAGATTTTCGGTGCCATGCAAGACATGTTCCCCGAATTACCTGCTATCGATTTAGATAAGTTGACCGACTTACGAACTCTTCAACAAGTGATTGAGAACGTTGGAGGGCAGGATTCGTCTGTCAAAGCAAGCTTTGACCCTCCAGGGTTTAATGCTTCAGATGGAGGGTCTGTCAAAGCAAGAGGTTTGACGCTCCAGATGGAGGGTCTGTCAAAGCAAGCTTTGACGCTCAAGGATTTGATGATTCGTTGCAAGATAGCATGTTAAATATTGTTGACATGGATATGGAAGCCGATTTGGGAATCGACTCGATTAAACGGGTGGAGATTTTCGGTGCCATGCAAGACATGTTCCCCGATATGCCTGCTGTTGACCCTGATGAGTTGACAGATTTGCAAACCCTTCGGCAAGTGATTGAGCATTTTGGGAGTCAGGAATCGGGAGGAGCGACAAAGCAGGATTCGTCTGTCAAAGCAAGCGTTGACGCTCCAGGATTTGATGATTCTTTGCAAGATAGCATGTTAAATATTGTCAGTGAAAAGACTGGATATCCTTCTGATATGCTTGACCTTGACATGGACATGGAATCTGATTTTGGAATTGACTCGATTAAACGGGTGGAGATACTAGGAGCAATGCAGGATAATTATCCCGACATGCCAAATATCGACATGGAAGAGTTAGCCGAATTGAGAACCCTACAACAAATCATTGACCATTTGAGTCAACTCACCTCACACAGCACGGATATCTTGTCCGTACCTACCCATGCTCCACAAATCAGACGCATACTAAACCACAACATTAAACGAGGTTTGGCAAGTTTAAGCCCCTTGTCGCCGCCTGATTTCTTAGAGTTCCAATTGCCGCCCAACCATGTATGTTTGATAACCGACGATGGTTCACCAATTACGGTTAATCTAGCTCAAAAGTTGATGGCGGATGGCGAGAAAGTTGTAGTGTTAAGTTTCCCGACATCTATTGGACATTCGAAGTTGCCGCATCAAGTTCGACGTGTAGTCTTGAAAAATTTGACCGAAAACCACTTGAAAGAACTAATAGCAAATATTAGCAACAAACTCGGTCCGATTGGAGCGTTTATTCATCTGCACCCTGTTATGCCGCCACCTCGCAGTAAAAAACATGTGTTGAATTATCTTGAGAAAGATAAGGAAATTGTAAAGCATGTGTTCTTGATGGCAAAACTCATGAAGAAACCACTTATCAATGCCGCTCAGCATGGTCGAAGTATGTTCGTGACTATCACACGACTTGATGGCGAATTTGGTTTGAGTGGACAAAATTTCGGGGCAGTTGGCGGCGGACTGTTCGGCTTGACCAAAACGTTAAGTCAGGAATGGGATGATGTTTTTTGTCGAGCAATTGATTTGAGTCCGACCTTGAATGCTCGCCAAGTAACTCAACAAATTATCGCCGAGTTGCATGACCCTAATCGGTTTTTAACTGAAACTGCTTACAATAGTGCAGGACGCATGACACTTGTGCGAGAAATTCAGAATGGACATAATGTCTATTCGACGCGAAAATCAATTGACCGTTCCGATGTATTTTTGGTCAGTGGCGGTGCTAAAGGGATTACAGCTCAATGTGTCGTACATCTAGCTGAAATGTATCAATGCAAATTTATCTTGTTGGGACGTTCTGCTATTGACCAGCTTGAACCTGAATGGTCTAAAGGTTTTACCGAAAAACCTGCCTTGAAACGACAAATTATTCAACAATTAAAAGCACAAGGTGGCAAAGTAACACCACGTCAAGTCCAAAGTGTGTTACGTAGCATCCTGTCAAAACGAGAAATCGAAAGTACTTTGCATGCCATTCGGCAAGCAGGTGCCCAAGCAGAGTATGTCAATGTTGACATCCAAGACAGACCGACATTACATGCCAAAGTATCTGATACTGTCAGACGTTTTGGACAAGTTACAGGAATTATTCATGGTGCAGGACTGTTGGCAGATAAGCTAATTGAGCATAAAACCGAACAAGATTTTGAGCGGGTTTATGCTGTCAAAGTGACAGGTTTAGAAAACTTATTACGCATTGTTTCAGCAGAACAGCTAAAGCATATCGTGCTTTTCTCATCAGTGGCTGGTTTTTATGGCAATGTTGGGCAATCCGATTATGCCATTGCCAATGAAATCCTCAACAAATCAGCCTACCTATTAAAACGACACTATCCTAATTGTCATGTTGTGGCAATTAATTGGGGTCCTTGGGATGGAGGCATGGTGACATCTGATATTAAACAACGATTTGAGGAACGTAACATTGCTATCATTCCAATTGAGGTAGGCACACAAATGTTAGCCGACGAATTATCGCAGAATAATCATGATGCCGTACAGGTAATTATCGGCGGCCCCATGTAGGTACAGGGCTGTTCAATGCTAGTTGTAGGGGGACACATGTCTTATCATCGTGTAGGATTTATGCCATATACATGTAGGTCAAAGCCTGAAACGAAAAAGCTGGCTTTTTCATGTCAAAACAAGTTTTGTCGCTCCATTCTACATGACAAAAAGATTCTACAGAGTCCGCAATTCATTGCGAACTCCGTTACTAATTTTCTATATTAAGGAGTAAAACATGCCTAGAAAATCATCAAAAACTGGTGATACAATTGAAAGTAAAACTACAACAAAAAAACCGACTCGTAAAAGAATATCTGCAAAAATGATTCAAAAAGAGGAAAAATTTCCTGACCCTCTTGTTGAAGAGGCACTTCCTCCAGCAACGAAAGAGATTGAACCAACTCCTGAGCCTGAACCAGTTGTTCATGAAGATGTTTCCAAAACGGCTCAAGATTGGTATCAGTCGGCAAAGGAAAATATTGCCTCCAATAGTTTGGATTTGGCAAAGGAAGAATTGGAACAAGCACATGCTCTTTATGAAAAAACAGATGACCAGGTAGGTATTGCCGATTGTCTCGAATCATTGGGAACTTTGCATGTTATGCTTGCCGATTACGAGCAAGCTGAATCATACTATCAAAAATCGTTGAATATGAAGCAATCCGCCGACGATGAGACAGGCATGGCAAATATACGCCAACTGTTGCGAGTCGTGGCTCGATTGCAAGGCTGATAAAGACTGCCAAAATTTATTTTTGGCAGTCCTTTCATTACTTTTAACTAAGGAGAAATAACTGTGATAAAAGATGTACTTCCTCGTAATAAGATTCCAGTTGAACATACATGGGACTTATACAGCATTTATCCAAACGATGATGCTTGGGAAAAGGCTTTTGAAGAAGTCAGTACCGAACTATCGAAATTAAACGAATTTCAAGGTAGGCTTAGCGAAAGTCCTACGGTTATAGCTGATTGGCTTGATGTATCTGAAGAAATATTTACCAAATTGGGCAAAGTTTATCTCTATGCTCATCTCTTCCATGCGGCTGATACGGCTGACCAACTTGCTTCAGTGAAAAATGCTAAAGCAAAAACACTGTTTGCCAAAACTTTTGCGGCAAATTCCTTTTCGTACCCTGAATTACTTGCCATAGGGCTTGATAAATTAAATCAATGGATAAAGAGCGAACCTCGTCTGGCTCATTTAGAACATCACCTTGATAAATTAGCCCGACAGCAAACACATATCCGTTCTAAAGAAGTTGAAGAATTGTTTAGTTTAGTACAAGACCCATTTGAAACCGCTAGTACCACCCATAGATTAATTACCGATACCGATATGACTTTTCCTGCTGTGATTGGCACAGACTCGACCGAATATACCATTACACAAGGGTCAATTCGGTCGTTGTTAGTCTATCCAGACCGCAAAGTGCGGCATGATGCTTGGAAAAACTATGCCGACCAGCATTTAGCTTACAAAAACACGATGGCAAATTGTCTCATGACGGTGGCTAAACAACATGCTTTCATGGCTAAAGCTAAACGATATAACTCTTCATTAGAAGCCTCCACCAGCAAAAGTCATATTCCTACAGATGTGTTTCATAAACTTATTGAAACTTACAGGAAAAATACCCCAACTTGGCATCGCTATTGGCGACTTCGGCGGAAGATTTTGGGTTATAGTACTTTGCATGAATATGATGTTTGGGCTCCATTGACAACAAGTTCTCCTAATATTTCATTTGAGCAGGCAACTGAATGGATTTGTGAAGGCATGAAGCCATTGGGGGATGAGTATGTTTCCGTCATGCGGCGTGGTATTTGTGAACAACATTGGGTGGATATTTATCCCAACAAAGGAAAAACAGCCGGTGCTTTTTCGGCATGTGTAAAAGGGACACATCCATTTATTCTAATGAATTACACAAATGATATATTTGGCTTGAGTACCTTTGCCCATGAACTTGGTCATTCCATGCATTCCTATTTTAGCAAAAATACTCAACCTCTTATCTATGCTTACTATACGACATTTGCTGCTGAAGTGGCTTCAAATTTCAACCAAGCTTTAGTGCGACATTACCTTTTTAGAACAAACGGTGACCGCAATTTTCAAATCGCCCTCATCGAAGAAACAATGGCAAATTTTTATCGTTACTTTTTTATAATGCCTGCCTTATCTTGTCTTGAACTTGAAATCCATGAACGAGTCGAACGTGGGCAAGGGTTTAGTGCCGATGAGCTAATCTCTTTGATGGCTGACCTTTTTGCCGAAGGATATGGTACTGAGGTCGAAATGGATAGGGAACGAATTGGAATTACTTGGGCAAAGTTTTCGATGCACCTTTACATGAATTTTTATGTTTATCAATATGCAACAGGTATTAGTGCTGCTCATGCCATATCTCAAAAAGTATTGAATAATGAGCCAAACGCTGTCGAGAATTATCTTGCTTTTCTCAAAAGTGGTAGTTCAATGTATCCTCTTGATGCTTTGAAAATGGCAGGAGTTGACATGACAAGTCCGACCCCTATCGAAGACACATTCGACGTAATGCGACAACTTATTGACCGATTGGAGGTATTGACAAATCCTTAAATGAATTTGTAAGTTTTAAGAGCATCTTTGGCAATGCCGCAATTATGGTACAATGCATGAACATTAAAAATAAGGAGTTTATTTATGCGTTTCTTTAACACAGCAGGTCCCGTTGATTGTCAACGGCACTATTGCTTGCCACCATTGGAGCGATTTGATTTATATGAGATAAACATGCTTATCGCCCAACAAAAATTTTTTATCATCCATGCCCCACGTCAGACGGGCAAGACATCATACTTGCTTGCTTTGATGGATTATCTCAACAAAGAAGGACAGTATAAAGCCTTATACTTCAATGTTGAGATTGCCCAAGCGGCACGAGAAAATGTCAAAAGTGCCATGCATGCCATTTTAAGTGAGATGGCACATCGTGCTAGGCTGTTTTTGAAAGACACTTTTCTCTTAGACCACATGGTTGAGTGGAAGCAAAATTATGATGCCAACATCTTATTAAATGTGGCTTTTTCCATGTGGACAGAAGCTAGTGATAAACCATTAGTGCTGTTCATTGATGAAATTGATACCTTAATCGGCGATTCATTAATTGCAGTTCTACGTCAATTGCGAGCAGGTTATGATTTACATAAGCATACCACAGAAACAGGTCAGATATTTGAACCTGATGCCATTGAGTTAATTTGGACATTGACAAACGGGCAACCATGGCTTATCAATGCTCTTGCCAATGAAAGAAAATCTCATTCTGCGACGGGAAACTCATCTCGACCAGTTGGTAGATAAATTAAGAGAAGAACGGGTTAGACGTGTAATAGCTCCCATGCTTGATGGGACTGATTTAAGCCGACATGTCAGTCCAGATAACATTCAGTACGTGATTGATTTGGGACTGATACACCGTACTAATCGTGGTTTACAAATTACTAATCCTATCTATCAAGAAGTCATCCCTCGTGAATTGAGTTATGTTGTTCAGCTAAATCTGGAAAGCCATTTTCAACCAGCATGGTATATCAATGATGATGGTAGTTTAGACATGGACAAACTCCTAGCCGCATTTCAAGATTTCTTTCGTCAACATTCGGAGCATTGGGTGGAACGATTTGACTATAAGGAAGCCGGACCGCAATTGTTACTGCAAGCAGCAATTATGTTATGGAAGTGTAAAAAATAAGCCTGGCACATTTTTTAACCATCTACCAGGCAACAGCTAACTTTGGTAAATTCCGCAATTATGGTACAATGCATGAACATTAAAAATAAGGAGTTTATTTATGCGTTTCTTTAACACAGCGGGGCCTGTCAACCCCAACGACCATTACTGTTTGTCACCATTGGAGCGATTTGATTTGTATGAGATAAACATGCTTATCGCCCAAAAAAAATATTTTATCATCCATGCCCCGCGTCAGACGGGCAAGACATCATACTTGCTTGCTTTGATGGATTATCTCAACAAAGAAGGACAGTATAAAGCCTTATACTTCAATGTTGAGATTGCTCAAGCGGCACGAGAAAATGTCAAAAGTGCCATGCATGCTATTTTAAGTGAGATGGCACATCGGGCTAGACTGTTTTTGAAAGATACTTTTCTCTTAGACCACATGGTTGAATGGAAGCAAAATTATGATGCCAACATCTTATTAAATGTGGCTTTTTCCATGTGGGCAGAAGCTAGTGATAAACCATTAGTGCTGTTCATTGATGAAATTGATACCTTAATCGGCGATTCATTAATTGCAGTTCTACGTCAATTGCGAGCAGGTTATGATGACAGGTGGTAGTGCCTTTAATATCAAATCCAAATCACTGCGTTTAGGTAATTTTAATCAGCAAGAGGTAGAAGTACTGTTACATGAGCATACCACAGAAACAGGTCAGATATTTGAACCTGATGCCATTGAGTTAATTTGGACATTGACAAACGGGCAACCATGGCTTATCAATGCTCTTGCCAATGAATGATTGATACCGCCAAAGAAAATCTCATTCTACGACGGGAAACTCATCTCGACCAGTTGGTAGATAAACTAAAGGAAAAGCGGGTGCATGATGTCATTGAACCGATTTTAGCAGGGCAACATGCACCTGAAAGACTTTCCGAAGATGATGTACAGTATGTCTATGATTTAGGATTGATTACCACAGAAGGCAATATACGTATTGCTAATAAAATCTATCAAGAAGTTATACCCAGAACCTTAACCTACACCACTCAATTGACCATCACGCATCAACCAGCCTGGTACATTATAGAGGATGGTAGTTTAGACATAGACAAACTCCTAGCCGCATTTCAAGATTTCTTTCGTCAACATTCGGAGCATTGGGTGGAACGATTTGACTATAAGGAAGCCGGACCGCAATTGTTACTGCAAGCNNNNTTAAAAATACGTTATGGCTCCTTAGAAAAAACAATAAATGTTGGTTTAGAACAAACTTGGCGTTACATGGATAAGTGTGGTGCTAACGTGGGACATCTTATCATTTTTGACCGCAATGAAAACAGGTCATGGGATGAAAAGATATTTCGAGAAGAACGAACCTATGATGAAACCCTGATAGCTGTTTGGGGTATGTAATGGTGGAATATACCCAACCCCCTCCCCATGTGGAGAGGGACGGGTAAAAATTCTCCTAAACCAACGATTCCGCTACAATTTCAGCTACATCGCGTATTTGCATAGCTTCACTTCCACTCCCGTTTGTTGAGCTTCGTTATAGCGATTCAGATACATGGCTTCATCGCCATGCTCCTCTTCCTTCCACATTTGAGCCCCACCTGCCCCACAACAAAACGACTTATTTTTTGTACGGGGCATTTCTTTCAATAACACGCCAACCGATTCCATGATATGACGAGGAGCATTATATTCGCCATTGTGCCGTCCTAAATAACATGGGTCATGGAAAACAGCCGTAGTTAATTTCTGTGTATCCAATTTTAATTTTCCACTGTCGATAAGTTCGTTGATGAATTGTGTATGATGAACGACCTCATATTTCATCGGCTCGAATTTCACCACAGGTTTAGGACTATCCTCGTGTTTGACGAGTTTAGTTTCTTCTGATGGTTCATCTTCGCTAGGATATTCATCCTCATCGGGATACTCGTTCTCTTCAGGATAATCCTCATCGGGATAGTCATCTTCTTCAGGATAACCTTCCTCCTCGCCGTAGCTCTCTTCTTCACCATAACCATCTTCTTCATCACCATACTCATCACTATACTCATCACCATACTCATCACCATATTCGTCGCCATACTCATCACCATATCCTGTATCTTTTTCTTGTTCTTCTTTAGCCAAAATCAATGCCATGACTTCTTCTTTATCAAAGGACAACTCAGGATATTCATTTTTCAGAGTGTGCATACAATGTGGGCATGTAGCGATAATTTTCTTTGCCTTGACTTTATGAAGGGTAGCAATATTTTGCATGGCTAATTGCAAGAATAATGGTTCATTACCAGCACGTCGGGCCGTATCGCCAGTGCATAATTCTTCATTACCCAACACAGCATAATTGACATTGGCATGATGCAGAATAGTAACTAAGGCTCGTGCTGTTTTTTGCCCATCGAGACTAAGACTAGCAGCACATCCCATCCAATACAACACCTCAAAATCTGGATTATCGTCGACGGTAGGAATATTGAAATCGAGGGAATCTGCCCAAGCCATGCGGTCATCGGAGATTTGCCATGGATTAGAAGTACGTTCCATGCCCCGAAATGCTGTTTGCAATTGTTGGGGAAATTCACTTTTGACCATGACTTGATTACGGCGAATGCCAATAATATCTAAAAATGGTTCATTCCCCATCGGACATATTTCAGCACATGCCCCGCAGGTTGTACATGCCCATACCGCACTTTCACTAATGGCAAAATCCAATAAGTTAAAATCTGTTTTACCTTCGGCTAAAGCACCGAAATGTTCTTTAATCACAAACCGTTTATTAATTTCTAAGGCAGAAGGGGAAAGTTCCTTGCCCGTGATATAAGCAGGACATACATCTTGACAACGATTACACATGATACAAGCAAAAGCATCTACCAATTGTGTTTTGCTCAAATCGGTCAAGGTAACAACACCAAACTCAGTCTCTTTTTCCATGTCAATCGGCTCTAAAATGCTTATCGCCTTTGGATCGGGACGAGTGGTAAAGTTAACTGGTCCGACCATCAAATGGAAATGCTTGCTATATGGAAAATATGGCAGAAACATCAAAATCAAGCCAAGTGCAATCCACCAAGCAACATGCCAAGCGGTGTCCATAGCTGTTATGCTCATGCCACCATTTATCCACGCATTGCTAAGCATTGAGGCAAATGGTTGCCATGCGTCGGCGACACCATGCTCAAGGACTGATTTGCCGAGTAAAAATGACTCGCCAATAAAACGAAATCCGACATGTAGCAGGATAAATATTCCCACAATCAACGAATCACGCCGCATGCCTTTCATTGCCTTTGGATGTAGCTTGACATTGTCATGATAAGTCAGGTCATTGTCATTCATTGCGAATCGCCGTATGATGAATGAAATCATGCCAACTAAAACACTAACACTGAAAATGTCCGACAGAAAACGATACGGTCCCATAATTGGCAGTGTCAGG
Organism: Anaerolineaceae bacterium 4572_78; assembly: GCA_002084875.1. Taxonomy (GTDB): domain Bacteria; phylum Chloroflexota; class Anaerolineae; order 4572-78; family 4572-78; genus 4572-78. Next base: position 29,745 of record NBMH01000037.1, read on the forward strand.
AGATGATGAAATGCCTCCGAATATCCAGCAATAACATCAAACAAATTGACCAATATATAAAACATAAATCCCCAAGCAATGAAGCCATGTAAGACTGATAAAATGGGGCGTATCTTGAAAACGGGCAGTGTCGTTACTAAGTTAGTAATACCTGTAAAAGCACGGCGAGGAAAATTGTCAAAATAGAGCGTACCACGTCCCCGCATGATGACCAGATACACTCGACCAAATGTGATGTAGGAGGCATACATCGAGACTCCCACAACGAGTAAGAAAATAATTTTTTCTGCAAGAGTAAGCATATTTCTATATCCTTCCTTTAACATGTAGCGGCAAAATATCGCTACTTCTAATCCGAAATTGTAAACATGGTATTCTACCATTACTGCTAAAAATGGTCAATATCGAATTAGTTGTTTTGTTTTAGTTTACTGTTAAATTTGTAACCGACATGTTAATTGTCAATTTGCTTAAATTCATATTTTTGCTAAAATGTTTATTATGTAGAGCAACCACAAGGGATTGCTCAACAAAATTTACTGAATCGCCGCGGCAAGATGCCTGCGGTTATGATAAATTAATAAAAAGGAATTTTTAATGAAATCACGTCTTGAAAAAATGGCACGAGTCATTATCAATTATTCGACAAGTGTCAAACCAAAAGATAAAGTTCTATTGCGTGGCACAAGCCCAGCTGCCGAGCCACTTATTCAGGCTTTGTATCGAGAAGCCCTGCAAGCAGGTGCATATGCCTTTACTTATATTCATCTGCGTGATGAAGATAGATTAGTAATGGAATCCACTCATGATATAGCACTCCTCGAAAAAGTCAATCCCATGCTTGAGTTGATGTACAAAACATGTGATGTGATTATTCGGGTGAATGCTCCTGAAAATTTACATGCCCTTATGCACTATCCGTCTGAATTGCAACAAGCACGTTTGAAGGCAAATGGTGAATTGATGCTAATCCAGATGGAGCGTGAAGGAAATGGCACATTACGTCGCTGTTCGACACAATTTCCTATGGCAACGTATGCCGAAGCCGCAGAAATGCCTTTTGATGAGTATGAAGTTTTCTTTTATCGAGCATGCAAGTTGTATGAAGATGACCCTATATCTGCATGGAAAGAACAGGCTACAATACAACAAAAATTCGTTGACTATCTAAATGGAAAAAAACATATCAAAATAAAAGGCAAAAACATTGATATGGAAATGTCAATTGACGGTCGTCAATTTATTAATGCCGATGCCACCGCCAATTTTCCTGATGGTGAAATTTTTACGGGACCTGTTGAAGATAGTGTTAATGGTTGGGTGCGAATTACTTACCCCGCTTATTACGGAGGTAACAAAGTAGTAGGAATAGAACTCACCTTTGAAAATGGTCTGGTTAGCAAAGCTACCGCAGAAGAAAATGAAGCCTTTTTATATCAAGCGTTGAATACCGATGCAGGTTCTCGCCGATTAGGTGAATTTGCCATCGGCACCAATCGCGATATTAATCGTTTTACAGCGTCTGTTCTTTTTGATGAAAAGATTGGTGGAACAGTTCACATGGCGTTGGGACAAGGCTATCGAAAAACAGGTAGTATCAACCAGTCATTAATTCATTGGGATATGATTTGTGATATGCGTGACGGAGGGAAGATTTGGGTGGATGATGTTCTGTTTTATAAAAATGGCGATTTTATAGTATGACATTCTAGCAGGCTAAAAAACAACAAGCCATGTTTTTTGTTTTAGCATTAAATAGCCCTACTGAACCTATTGCACTCCTTGGTATCACTATCTATTTAGGACTACTATTTATTTTATGTAGTACAAGCATCTTGCTTGTACTGCATGACAAAAATATTTTAAGAAGTTAAAATCATGAACAAACTTGCATATTATCAGATGTTTATTATTGTTGTAATCATTGCTCTATTATCCTCATTATTTGCTTGTGCCGCCGCAGAACCTCTCCCTGAACAATCGGCACCCTTTTCTTCTCAAAGTATTTCCAATACCCCTACTTCCATCCCAACTCCCACAAATACGATTGTGCCTAGTCCACCTGATACTGATGAATTGGCAAACTTAGTCATGTCAGGTCTTTATCCTGATGCTTTACTCGCATCGGATAATACAGAAGGCATTGTTGGAATTGCCATCAAAGATTTTCAATTGTCGAACATTTCGACACCTTTTTGGGCAATAACAAGCTATACCTTTCGGAATGTCGAAACACAAAACCATTTCGTAGCAGTTTACACCCACAATGATAACCAATGGCAAGAAATCAGTCGCTTAGATTTGGAGTCCATGCCAGATTATATGCATGATAGTCCCCCACATGTGGTTGAGATTGAACCTGATTTGGCATGGATAGAAATAGATGGGGCGGTTGGAGCTCATAGCACAGTCTATGAAATTGTCAGTTTTGATGGCAAAAATCTCAACAGTGAAATAACAAGTTTTAATTCAAGTGGTGAAGCAGGTTACTTAAAAGATATAAATGAGGATGGTACACTTGAGGTTATCCTTAACTTAACCGAAAATTATATCTTTTGTTATGCCTGCGGGGTGCGGAAACCTATTTTTGATATTGTAGCATGGAATGGTTCAGAACTGTTATCTGTTAGTTTGGAGTTTTCCACCAATTTTGACCCTAAAAGTCCTGATGCCCTGAATAATAAAGCTGTGCAATTGGGGCAGGTAGAGTTATGGATGGATGCCCAAACAATCATGGATGAGGCTCTCGCACAAGATAGTGATAATCCTGTTTTCAAAAAAAATGGGGCAATTATTAAACTTCATGCAGATGCCCATAAATCATTTACAGAAAACAGCCCTTACCCAATTTTGAATTATATTTTCTACGGAGATTATGACTCAGCTATGAATCAATTTCGTCCTTATACACCAAGCCAAATTTTCACTCTAGATTCACCATTAATTATAGATACAGTTGCTCAAGGGTGGGAGCCTGAATTGGTGAAGTGGATTAAAGGAAGTGTTGAGCCGACCCTTGAGTTAGACCCCATGTCGGCTGAGTCAAATTTCTTTTTAGCTTGGGCGGCTTATCTAGCAGACCCAAATGATATAGCCGTGTTCACTTATCTTGAGAAAGCGATGGAACTTGACCCAGAAGAAATGTTGTATGGGGAATGTTTATCATACCTACGTTGACGCTCCAGTTTATCTTGTCAAAAATAGCATTGAACAACCCTAGGGGTTGATGGCACTAGCTCGTTTAGTGGCAGAAGTAATATAACGAATTTCATTTTGGGTTAATGATGAAGCCGATGGATAATAAAACCCACGTCTGCATAAATTTTCTGCTACATGGTAGCGTTGCCCCTTAAATGCCTGATAGTAAATCGGCTGAAAGTGCATGGGGATGAAAAAGGTACGAGTCTCAATTCCTTCACTGGCGAGAAATCGTCGTAACTCATCCCGACTCATGCCAAATTCATCATTGACCAATACCCCATACATCCAATATGTGTTCTTACAATAGTGTGCTTCGGGTGGGGTTATGATACCTGCTACATCTGCTAACATATCAGTGTACAATTTGGCGTTACGCCGTCTAGCCGCCACCATATCATCTAAGGCTTCAGTTTGTGCTAAACCAACTGCAGCTTGAAGATTGGTCATGCGATAATTATAGCCGAGATATTTGTGCCAAAAGTGGCGTTCCTCTGAAAAAGCATGGTCACGTAAATTGCGACATAATTTCGCTAGTTCAGCATGATTTGTAGTAACCATGCCGCCTTCGCCAGTGGTAATGTTTTTATTGGCATAAAAGCTAAAAGTAGCTCCATGTCCCAAACTTCCCACACGCCGATTTTTGTACTCACCGCCATGTGCTTCGGCGGCATCTTCGATGACACAAATCCCATGCTTGTCAGCCAATTCCATCAGCGGGTCCATATCAACTGCATGACCATACGTGTGAACAGGAATAATTACTTTGGTCTTAGATGAAATTTTATCTGCCACTTGATTTATGTCCATATTCCATGTCTTCGGTTCCGAATCAACTAAAACGGGTGTCGCCCCAGTGTAGGCGACAGCATTGATAGTAGCAATCATGGTAAAAGTCGGTATGATGACTTCATCGCCAGCTCCAATTCCCAAAGCGGCTAAGGCAAGATGAATAGCCACAGTGCCATTTGAACAGGCGATTCCATGTTGACAGTGACACTTGTTGGCAAAGGCATTTTCAAATTCGGTAATAAAACGTCCTGCCGATGATATCCAATTGGTATCAATACATTCCATCAAATAGTCTTTTTCTTTTCCCGTTAATGTCGGTTCGCAAACGGGAATGATACGTGGCGAGTCAGAATCTTGATGAATTGGGATGCGACTGACGGGCGGTGCGGTGTTAGAGACATGCAAAGGTGGCTCAGTGCCAGGAATAATTTTAGCAATGTCTTCTCCCATTTCATCAGGGGTGATATCAATAGGTTTAAGTAGTTTCATGTGTTTTACTCCAAAGGTAATTATTTACCCATCCTCCTAACCTTCTTCCAGAGAAAGTGGCTGGCGATATAACTCGATGATGTCAACAGCAAAATTTTTGAGCATGATTTGTGCGAGATTTGGCGATGATTTTCCAGTCGCATGCTCAATCGTCATGACCAGTTCGGAAAAAAGCATTGACTTGGGATAAATCTCTGCTAAGTGATACATAGCCATTTTTGCCAACGGGTCACCCATTGAGACAACTGTTCCGACAGGATTACGAAATTGTTGTGCGGCATGGCTTTTAACATCGGCTTGAGGTGATACAGGTTTTGCCGCCGAAGCGATGTAAAGATTATGTAGCTGGCTGGCAGATGGAGCATCAATGCTGGCTTTGACATGACAAAGCAAAGTTTGTCGAAAATGCCGATTCCGCAAAAAATCCATGTACTGCTCCAATTGAATTCGATTATCTGTCAATTGCGGCAGAGCCTCAACAATAGGTTTGGGAAATAGACTTGGTTGCATCATGGAAAATTCTGCTTCAGCCAAGTATTGCAACTTAAATTGTGCGGCATCGGCGATAAATTCATGAAAATAACAAGGAGCATTATTTTCCTCCAAAAACTCATGCAGGATATAAAAATTTGGTTTGTGTTGCAGGCGTTGGCGTTCCCGCTCAAGAAGAAGATAATATGCCTCATAGCCATCAGGACGGTTTCGCAACATGCCTACTCCGTCTGCCATAAAGTCAAGCATTGCCCAAGCCTGCATAGCTTTGCTATCCAAATCGCTGAAATGTTGCGAGCGATATTGCATCATGTCGCGAATAATCGTTCGCATGTGCCAGCCAGGGTAGGTGTTGTAGCTGATGTAAGCAACTCCATTTGGAACAAGAGTTTGTTGACATAAGGTAAAGATTTTTTGTCGAACGGCTTGAGGTACCCATGAATATACGCCGTAACATACGATGTAATCAAACATGCCAAAATCAGTCGGTATGTCCAAAATATCTTTGTGTTGAAGTGTGATATTTGTTAAACCTAACTCATCAATAACCTGTTTGCCATGAGCAATTTGTGTTTCAGAAAAATCAATGCCTACAAATTGTCCGTTGGGCAAACTGTAAGCCATTGGTATGAGATTGCCACCATCAGAACAACCAATTTCCAAAACACGACAATTTTCAAGCGGTGGTGGCTCCATGCCAAACAAAGTTGCAATTGTCGCCAGATGGTTAGGATGGGTCAACCGTTTAGGTGAACTCGGATATGGCACTAAGTTATAAGTCTGTTGTGTCGTTTTGGTCATGACATTAAAAATGTAAAGATATTATTTCCCCATTCAATTGCCGAGCGAATATCGGTACGAGAGGGATTGGTTTTACGTTGTTGCCCATGCCAAAGCCCAGCATAATCATAAGTGCTGAATATGACTTTATTTCCAATCAATACTTTACCCATTGGCTCATAACCGACAGGGGCTTCGGCAAAAAGATATGGCTTGTGTAAAATAGAATGACTAGGAGTCAGCTTTTCGAGTTTGATATTCAAGGAATCAAATAAATCCATGAATGAATTTTCGGCATCCGAAGTAATTGTGGGAGCATCACGATGATATGTTTCAGCGATGAGTTTTCCTCCATGTTGCAGGTATTCATACAGATTTGTCATTTGCTGTTTGGTAATGCTAAATGAACCATGCCCTGCTAGGTAAATTATTTCGTAATCATTTAGATTATTATCTAAAGATTTCACATGGTCAACCTCCATGTCATATCGTTTATCATAGAAAAGAGCCTTAACCAAATTTACCAATCCCTGCACATGCTGTTCATTTTCAATATTACCCAAGCAATGTACTCCAATAGTTGCCATAGGTGCCCATTCGTTTCGCAAGTCCCGTTGAAATCGCAAATCAATTTCATTGAGAGCAGGCAGGTCAACAATTTTTGCATTATGAATTAGTGAAGTACGATTCTCACGTCGAATGCGAGCCAATTCCACATAAGGTGTATCGGGTAGTTCCTTTGTGGTAGTGATGGTATAAGCGGCATGGACATAGAAAGGTGCCCCTTCTTGGTCATAAGTTGGGTCAGGTTGTGGTGGACTTTCAGAATAGATAAGAAGAATGTAAATCAATCCTTCCACAGTTGTCCCTACATCATAGGTACGGGGTTCAGGAACAACAACGGTTTGTCCCCAAGTATCCACCGCAATGCCAGGTAAAATATAAACAGCCGTATCGGGAGGGTCATTAGCAATTATTTCAAACCCGCTTAAAATACCAGAGCCTTCCCGCAACAGGGTAAAAAATCGTTGATATTGCCGATGGTATTCATGGGCATCATCCCATACTTTGGCTGTAATAGCCATGCCATCGACGGGATGAATGCGTTTAGTGGGAAACATTTTGAAAAGTTCGTCTAGCATAATTGTCCTATAAGTTGTTTTAATGCATATTTGAAGCGTCAAAGCTTGCCTTGACTGTCAGAGCCAGCTTTGACGCTCCTGTTTATTCTAAAGTCAAAGTATAATTTGTATGACTGGGCTTTTCACGCTTGATGATGGCATCTATTAATTCTGCACGTTCCAATTCAAGGCGTACTTTTTCTTCTTCATCGTCTGCTTCAATGGGAGGCAGGGTCATGTCTACCTCAAATGTATGAGGATTGTTATTTGTGCCTAAAGCTAAATGCAACCCAAGTCTTGCTTCGGGACCAAGTGTAAAATCTTTACCGCGTTTTTCGCTAATTTCAACTTCGCCCCCAGTATAAATTTCCAGATATTTTGCAAGAGCAGCTTTGGTACCCCGCTTGCGATATAAAAACATGATGTTTTTTAATAAAAGACATCTCTTTTTTTCAGACCAATGCTCATCAAATTCAAAATCAAACCAACTTGCAAGCCAAGGACGAAAAATAGCTGGGGTCATGCATGGGTCAAAATAAAAAGCGATGTGATGTAACTGTTCTTCAATCGGACTCCAAAAATCCTCAAAGAGCATTAGGTATCGTCCCATAAAATCATCGCTATAGTAAAAATTAGGCAAATGATTTAAGTATTGTCCTTTGACAAAAATTTTAATACGAACACTCTCGCTGGCAAATATCTGTTCATCATCAGGTGTCATGACAATAATTTCTGCCCGATTTTCAATATAAAAATCTTCATCTGGATGTTGAAATACAACGGTTGATGTAGTGCGATAAGTAAACGTACTACCCGCTGAAAATGGTTCGCTAAATCGCCAAACTAAGTAATCTCTCCCACTTTTTCCGCCTGTCTCACGGTCAGGGATTAGGCTTTGAAAGTCGGGGGGGGGATAAAAATCGGCAAGGGTCAATTCTTCTGGAAGTGAAATCCGTAAAGTAACATTGGTTACATCGGTCAAAAATTGAATACGAGTGAAGAAATTAATATCATCACCAGGATAACGCCGATAAAAATCTGCTATGTGGTCAACGGTAATTAGTTCGTTATTTGTCAATATTTCTCCCATGCAATGGAGCGAAAAAGCTTGCTTTTTCATGTCAAAGCAAGCTTTGACGCTCCAATTTATCTTGTAATTATTTCAAGATAATTGGTAGGTATATATATTTCATACCCACACTTTCTCGGAAAGGGTTGCCATTGTCTAGCAATAATGACACATTACCAGTATCATCCACTGCTTGGACAAAGTAATAGATTTCACCATTCAAGGAAGGTATGTTCCCTGTAGCCTTGTCTGTTTTGGTGTCATAATTCAATTCGGCTTTTGACCAATTGCTTTGATTTGCTTTGCGATACAAGACTATCACTCGCTCTACTAATCCCTCTTTATCATTCACCAATACCTCAAAGCCGATTGTTTGACTGGTGGTGATTACTTGTGCTTGCCATATATTTGGTGCAGTGAAATCGGTCATGCTGAATGGTGCCTGATACACCTGTATCTGCAAATCATGATACAATCGTTGGATACCTGTTGTTTGTCCTTCCTCGCCAATGTAAGTCGCTTGGAATTGCCCTGGCACTACTACCAATTTTTGATTCATCTTTCCTTTGTTCGTGAGGAAACGATTGATATTGACTATATGTCCTGGATACCATGTTGGAACAGGGAATGATGATTCTGGCATCAAACGAATGCTGTCGGTTAAGATACGAGATACAAACGGGTCACTATTTGGTATATCGGTAAACGTACCACCTAGTATCAATACCCCTGTTGCAACAGTATCTTCTGGCTCAATTTTGTAGGAGGCACGCGGCTGAACGGGACGACCGCCTGATACGAATGTGTCATTATTTTGGCTGAGGTCATCGACTGTGTAGTATGTACCAATCCCTGCAACTGTATGCGTGACAAAGCTATCAAAGGAAAGGGATATCGGTTGGGCATCTTGATAAATAACTGGTTCCGTTATCTTGTGAGCCGTTGAGTTTGGCATGGATACCCCTTGCATCGGCAATCCGTAGAGTATCATCTGTGATAATGATTTCTCTTCAATATAATTGAACGAAGCGGCGGGCAACCGATTAAGGTAATCTTGTTTCGCCTGCATGAGAGCATTACCAATAGAGTGCGGGTTTGTGACCCCGAGTTGCTTGACAAAATCTGCCACCAGTCGTTCTGAATAAGATACCAAGTCTGAGTCGCCATAACCAAATCCAGTATTACCAATAAAAATGGCAGCTCCTTGCCTCAAGAAGGCTTGAGCCCAGTCTGTGCCATGTGTGGCATTTTTGGCATCCGCATCCGCAATATTTAAGCCCGAATGACAACCAACTGAAAAGATAATGGCATTGGTGTAGCTAGTGGTGCTGTTCAACACTTCAGTGGCAAAGACATTATTCTCATCGTTAGGGATAAGGTAGTAATGGCTGAAATGACTATTAAGTGATAACAAGTCATGACTTTCGGATTGACCAAATACCACTTGCCGAAAATCATCCCCTCCCCAATCGTTGTTAATCAGTGCATCAATATTTTCTATTCCTTGTTGCGTCAAAAGCATTTCTATTTCAGTGGCTTGGTCAATGAGAAAATCGTATCCAGTAACGAAACTACTTTCAGGATAAATTATCGGGGTTTGCAAGAATCCATCAATGGTAGTCATTATTTCTTGAGGACTCTCAATCAGTCTGCCGATTGCCATTTGTGGCAGGTAGAACTCACGCCCTTTGAATGGCATGGGGATAGGAGCAACATAGTAATCATCCGTCAAAGTGTAACGTTTTTTAAATGCTTTGGCAATACGAGGTGCATAAGCCTCATCGGCATATTTTCGCTCATTGGCAACAAGAGCTTCATCCCGAATGCGAAGATGGGGAATCATTCTATCATCTCCTATCAAGACCATGTACTGCATGTTTGGATATGATTCAAGTTCGCTGTATAGTAAGGCTTTGATACTTCTTGCCACACGGTTGGCTTTACTTGGACTGTCGGGCTTGTTATCCCATTTTTTATAATTCTTTTCTATTTTTTTGTAATTAGCTAAATCAATCAATTTGCCATTAACCTGCTCATGACTTGCCAATAATTCAAGTTTCGGTAGCAGTGTGTTGTCTATAAAATCATCATGGTCGGGATATAGACTATGCAATCGCCCACTGTGATAGATAATTAAGGTTTCGGTTACGGGAGCATGTGGGGGTGGAATATAGTCGGTATAAATTTCTTCTGTGATGACTTCAAAACCGATGTTGCTAACAAAACCTATATTGCTGACAAAACCTAAGTCGGTCAAAATACCGATATTGCTAACGAAACCAATATTGCTAACGAAACCAATATTACTGACAAAACCTATATTGCTGACAAAACCTAAATCACGTACACTACCCGTCTCCTCATCCATTGTGGGAGCGAACAAATACATGTCATAATCCCCATTATTGACGGTCAGGGTTGCACTAATTGTTGAGTCTGGTTCAGGCACATCAATCACATACCAATTGATATTAGTTATCAGGCTGGAAGATTCAATATCAGATGGAACGACCACTTCACCAGATTCAATCGGCTGAGCAGAGTCCCGCGTACCATTAGAAGTAACTACTAACGTGGTAATAGGAATAGTACCTACCACAGAAATCTCTCCGTCGGCTGTCATGCCATAAACATTATTAACTAATGTACTTTCCACGCTGGGAGCAGTAACGGCAAAACGTACCTTTTTCTGACGGTCTGGATTGATGAAAGGAATTTGCCATGTAACTATGTTATTTGTGAGAACTCCGCTATTGGTAGCTTCCTCAAAAATGGCACCACTAGGTACAATATTAGTGATAACTAAATTGGTAACAGAAATTGTCCCTTTGTTGGTTATATCTAGGATGTACGTTAGTGAACCACCTGCAAAGACTTCACTGGGACCTGTCAGACTGATTTGCAAGTCAATAATGGGTGTTGTAGGGGTTGGAGTTGTTGGAGTCGGCGTTATTATTATTGTCCCTGTCATTGTTCCTGTTGGTGTTGGCATGAAAGTCGGTGTATAGGTTGGAGTCGGTGTTATTATTATTGTCCCTGTCATTGTTCCTGTTGGTGTTGGCATGAAAGTCGGCACATAAGTTGTTGGCATGAAAGTCGGCACATAAGTTGGAGTCGGTGTGAGAGTCGGTGTTGGCGTGGGCAATTGAGTGACTATAACTGTCACCATAGCTGTATCGCTCAAATTGCCGTCACTAACACGATAGGTGAAAACATCCGTACCGAAAAAGTTAGTGGTGGGGGTGTAGTGCAGGGTCGTGGTGAAAATATTTACTGTACCATTGTTAGCTATACTCACATCGGTAATGAACAAAGCATAGCCATCAGGGTTGGTATCATTTGCCAAGACATTCAAAATATTGTCAAAGCTATTTTCATTAACAGTAAAGGTATCGTCATTGGCAATGGGGGCGGTATTTGGCTCATTCAGCCACACCGTGTTTGCCTGACTAGAATAATTAGCCACAAAGGCATCCAGGTCACCGTCTCCATCCATGTCTCCTAAATACACACCCAAGCTATCTGAATTGCCCAAGGATTGCACACTATCAGTAAAGACTCCACTGCCATCATTCAGCCATACCGTGTTTGCCTGACTAGAATAATTAGCGACAAAAGCATCCAGGTCACCGTCTCCATCAACATCTCCTAAATGCACATCCCAGCTATATGAATTGCCCAAGGATTGCCCACTATCAGAAAAGGTGCCACAATTGCCCAAACTCTGGTTGCTATCAGAAAAGTTGCCATTGCCATCATTCAGCCACACCGTGTTTGCCTGACTAGAATAATTAGCCACAAAGGCATCCAAGTCACCGTCTCCATCTACATCTCCTAAAGACACATCAATGCTACCTGAACTGCCCAAGGTCTGGTTGCTATCAGAAAAGGTGCCGCTACCATCATTCAACCATACCTTGTTTGCCTGACTAGGATAATTAGCCACAAAGGCATCCAAGTCACCGTCCCCATCCATATCTCCTAAAGATACATCATAGCTATTTGAACTGCCCAAGGATTGCCCACTATCAGTAAAGATGCCACTGCCATCATTCAGCCATACCTTGTTTGCCTGACTAGGATTATTAGCAACAAAGGCACCTAAATGCACATCATAGCTATCTGAACTGCCCAAGGACTGGCTACTATCAGTAAAGCCTCCACTGCCATCATTCAGCCAGACCTTGTTTGCCCCTTGATTAGCCGCCTAAAAACACTCCAAGGCTAGCTGAACTGCTAAAGGTTTGGGTGTTTGAGATAAAGTTAGCATGTCCACCATTCACAGCGGCATGGAACTGCTAAAGGTTTGGGTGTTTGAGATAAAGTTAGCATGTCCACCATTCACAGCGGCATGGAATTGCCATTGATAGGGCGTGGCATTAATTGCTCCCGTACTTTCTAGTCCGTTGCTAATACTAGCGTTAATCACTTCACCTGATTTAAAATTCATTGTGGGGTCAAATTGGATTGTGTCCGTTGTGGGTAAGGTATAAGCTCCTGTATAGATACCAGTTTGCTCGCCTCGTATTGTGAATGTACCTGTGTTGACTGTGGTGTTTTCAATACTGATGCTGAAGCTAGTCGTAACGTTGCTAGTTACTACAACGTTTAAGGCATTATTAGTTGGGTTGGTGCTTTCTACGGCTAGAGG
>NBMH01000210.1 GCA_002084875.1 Anaerolineaceae bacterium 4572_78
ACAATATGATGTCTATGATGATCATCATTAAGGGCAATCATATTAAAGTCTATCCTTTGATTAAAGGATAAAAAGTTTTCTACAGTGAATCTTATTAACATGGTAAATAGAGTGATGCCCTCTTGCTGGCTGAGTGCCCTATGTGACTCATATCGGTGTGTGGGGATTTATAAAGTTTGAGAGGCTGCCTGAAAGCTTGGTGTACCGGGTCGTTGCCGCTTGAAGGACAATCTTAATCGGGGAACGTCGGTACCCAGTTGTTTTTTCCAATAGGCGAGCTGCGTTTCCAATGTTCTGGGATTTTTTGGAGGTCTGTCACCGATAAGCGCAATGTTTGGGCCGGGGTGATACGTTGGAAAGCTTGCCCATCCACCATTGTAAAGGTCGTCCGTAATACCTCGTGACGGCGTAGGAGTTCATTGAAACTCTGTTCTAGGGCGGCGACATTCAGCGGCCCCTTCAAACGTTGAACGATGGATTTGTTATAAGTGGAACTATCTGGTTCAAGTTGGTGGAGAAGCCATAGACGTTCTTGGGCAAGTGGCAGGGGGCCGCCGGTTCGTGGCACTGACCGTAGTGGTGGTGCTTGACGTTGTGAATTCACAATGGAGCGGACGGATTGCCATAGGGCGGTGCGACCTTCTTCTTTTTGAGTTGGTTGTGAAGTTGCGGCATGGACTTCGGTTTGGATTTCACTAATGGCGTTAGGTGTCATGGTTTTTTCCTCCGGTGGCTTAACGTGCGCCGCAATGCGATGGTTTTTGTCGGATGGGCAACACGTTGCCCACCCTACTTGGCTCCTTATTCAATCGATGAACATCGTCACCGGCACACCGAAAAACTTAGAAAAACCTTTAATTTGCTCAACAGTCATTGCGCGTTTTTCATTGAGCAATTCAGAAATGATATTTGGTGGCGCAACCTCAAATAAGTCTTTTTGCTTAACACTATGTATCATCATCAGGTTAGCCAAAACATCGCTAGGCTTCATCCTTGGGAAATCAAGTTGCTCATTCTCAAATTCTTCGATGCGATCAGAGATGGCGTTAGCAAAAAACATGACAATATCATCTTCACTTTTAGCCATATCCATCAACTCATCCATTACTTTGGCACGTTCTAATACCTCATCTTCCGTTTCAATAGGAAATTGGGTGTAACGGGTAAGCTTCACAAGAATCGGTGCAAAATTTTCTAGTGCAATAGACATCTGCTTGAACAGTTCATTTAGAACAGCTGTTTCAATTGGATGTAGGCTTTTATCACGCATATCTGCTTTCTCTAACATTACGGTTTGACCTTTGTTTTCCACCATTTATCGTACTCTGCATGAGAATAAACCTTAGGTATAAATATCTTGTTTGTAGCAGCCTGAATCCTAGTCACGATCCGACAATCATTTTTATGTATATCGAATATATATATATCAAAATCACCTTTGAACGCGGCATCAGTCACTTTTCTTGTAGGAATACGATCAACATTCCAACCACTGGCATCTTCCCAAATTTGCTTGATTTGCTGGTAGGATTCAAAGTTAATATCCTTTTGCTTGAATATTTCAAGCCACAATTGGAGTCCAAGTTGCCATTGTGGATGCTCTTCGATAGCTTGTTTGATCCTCTTTTGAGTAATAATTCTCACGGTGATTCCTTGTATCTTATTAAAATATATAGGTTATTATCGGTAATGTCGCGCCTGTTTATCAAACATGCATACGTCCCGCCCCGACTGTTCAAGTCATCGTGATACCCATGCTCGACAATTCTACCATTTTCTAGGACATAGATGGTATACGGAACGTACTTCAAATCCGTGAAAATGACAACAGGAACTTTTCATAAAATTAATTGCAAAATTATCGACTTATCATTGATTTAATCATTTTTCATTTTTCATTTTTCATTAGTATATCAACCATTCTGATGGTGGATAGGCGGTGACTGATCAGGATGGCGGTGCGATCTTTGGTGAGTTGGTGGTATTGTTTGAAGATTTCAAATTCGGCTGATGCAGAGAGCGCACTGGTGGAGTCGTCGAGTATGAGGATTTGGACAGTGCACGGCTCGGCCCAGCGCAATTTTTTGCCATTCCATTCGCAGAAACTTACCAATGGCTAACGGTGTCATGGTCTGCTATGCTGGCTTGCTTTGGTGTTAGCCTAGAAATGATTCCATAAAGGTGTTCAATCTCTTTCAGCAATCTAGGGATATCCTGTCTGGCTTGGGCAATAAAATCTTGATCGGAGGCCGTGGCACCAGATAACTCAATATCTTCACCACGAGATTCCCCAATTCCGGTCATGATAAAGCTAGAACCACTCGTGTGATCTCGTCCTTCAAGGTATGATATCCACGGCCCCGGGGTAGCTTTTTCACATCTGGCTCTAATTTGTTTAAGTTCTTTTGGTGTTATAATTTTACTTTCTTCATCTTTAGTCATAGCTTTTATCCAGGGGCGTTGCCCCTGGCTTTAATAATACGCCCCTTCAGGGCTAATAGAGGTTAACAATTTAGCCCCAACGGGGCGAGATTAATATAGCCAGGGGCATCGCCCCTAGCTTAAATCTTGTGGCGATACAAGTACCACCACGACAGACATAAGCATCATCAGGTAGTGTTTTTAGAGCCGCATCATCCGCTACTGCATTATCAATAGTTTGTCGTATTATTGTACCTTTTAGCACGAAAGAAACAAATAGAGTCACCGTCTCAACTTCTAAGACAGAGTTTTTAAAATCATGTACTAACATATTGGTTATTATCGGTAATGCCGTGCCGGCTTTTCAAAGAGTTGTGCGTAGGAGCCGCCCCGACGGCTCAAGTAGTCGTGATGCCCATGCTTGATAATCTTACCATTTTATAGGACATAGATGGTATACGGAACGTACTTCAAATCCGTGAAAATGACAACTGGAACTTTTCATAAAATTAATTGCAAAATTATCGACTTATCATTGAGTTAATCATTTTTCATTTTTCATTTTTCATTTTTCATGAGTATATCAACCATTCTGACGGTGGATAGGCGGTGACTGATCAGGATGGCGGTGCGATCTTTGGTCAGTTGGTGGTATTGTTTGAAGATTTCAAATTCGGCTGATGCTGAAAGCGCACTGGTGGAGTCGTCGAGTATGAGGATTTGGGCGTCACGCGGAAAGGCGCGGATGATTGCAATAAACCGCCACCGTACTTGAGATTTATATCTTAGATAATCCGCATCCGGCAATAAATGTCTTTCTTCTGTCCTCGCTCTTAAAAACGAGCAATAAACCGATACGATATTCTCCTATGAAATTGATCTATCTCTATTTTTAGGGCTATTTGGGCTATCGATTTTGAGGGCCATCAATTATTTTGGATGCTTTCAAATCAAGTTATGGCCCTCTATCGCTGTTATACTTTTTGTAGGTGTTGTTTAACTTAATGGCTGTGAGCAAGGGATGGCCCACAAATCCAGGTTTTCTCGAAGCCAGCAAATTAGTACAACTAATTACGCGGATAAACGAATTACATTTAATGACGCAGATAAACAATTAGTACAACTAATTACGCGTATAAACGAATTCATTTAATGACGCGGATAAACAATTAGTACAACTAATTACGCGGATAAACGAATTAGCTCGTCGAGTGGGTAGAGCTTCGCTGCACCCAGAGTGTTTGTACTAGGCTTGTAATCGCCTTTTTGGAGGACTCGTTTGTAGTAAGCGTATTTGGGGGCCAGTTAGTCGTCGAGTTGTAATCACATTTTTAGGGCAAAACCTCCAATGTTTTAGAAACCTTAGAGATTTCTTGAAAGAAAGTGGGCCAGGTTAGTACAACTAATTACGCGGATAAACGAATTCATTTAATGACGCAGATAAACAATTAGTACAACTAATGACGCGGATAAACAATTAGTACAACTAATGACGCGGATAAACGAATTAGCTCGTCGAGTGGGTAGAGCTTCGCTGCACCCACAGTGTTTGTAGTAGGCTTGTAATCGCCTTTTTGGAGGACTCGTTTGTAGTAGAAAACCTCCAAGGTTTTAGAAACCTTAGAGATTTCTTGAAAGAAAGTGGGCCAGGTTAGTACAACTAATGACGCGGATAAACGAATTCATTTAATGACGCGGATAACGCCTTTTTGGAGGACTCGTTTGTAGTAGGCGTATTTGGGGGCCAGTTAGTCGTCGAGTTGTAATCACCTTTTTAGGGCAAAACCTCCAAGGTTTTAGAAACCTAATTAGTACAACTAATTACGCGGATAAACGAATTAGCTCGTCGAGTGGGTAGAGCTTCGCTGCACCCACAGTGTTTGTAGTAGGCTTGTAATCGCCTTTTTGGAGGACTCGTTTGTAGTAGTTAATGGCCCACTTTTCGTCGCCAAAACCTCCTTTTAGAAAGCTTGGCGTTTTCGAGTTGGCTGCAAAACCTCCAAGCTCCAGGGGCGTTGCCCTTGGCTTTAATAATACGCCCCTTTGGGGCTAATAGATGTTAACATGAGTTGATTTAAAGAGATATGGATTCATTGCAAAAAAAAAAACCCTGCACAGTGGCAGGGTTCAAAAAAGCTAATTCAAGACCATACAGCAATTTATTATTGAGACATACAACCAAACCACCATGCAATTCCCTCTATATCCTTATAGGGGGTGTCAATGGCTTCTTCCATAATCACTTGACAACTCTCAATATCCAAAACATGGATACGTGCGCTATTGTCTTGATGGAAGGCGAACATTAACGCATTGCTTGGTAACATCTCTACGCCTTCGACGGCTCCGGGTAAGTTATTGCAAGCAATACCCAATATCTCACCGTCATAAACCCAGAGGTTACGGCCTTGTGTCGCATAGATAGAGTTACCATCGTAGCTCCACACCATGTCTTCAACAAATGGTT
This sequence comes from Anaerolineaceae bacterium 4572_78, assembly GCA_002084875.1. GTDB lineage: Bacteria > Chloroflexota > Anaerolineae > 4572-78 > 4572-78 > 4572-78. Next base: position 4,889 of record NBMH01000210.1, read on the forward strand.
TGTCATACGGCACTTGTAGCGTACCTTGGCCTGTTTCAGGGTCAATGGTAATTAAACCATCGCCTACCGCCCAGCCCCATAACGAACCATCGGTGGGACGGATCGCAAGGCTATCTACTTCGGCAAAACCCGTGGGGCCGATGTAAGCCAGTTCACCATTATCACGATCTATCTTGCACAGGTATCCGGGTTTATCCGTTTTATCCCCGGAAGTACAATAGAGTTCGCCCGTTGCCTGATCGATTGCCAAACCTTCAATGTCGTGTTTCTTATATAACGGGCCAAGATCACGTACCGCTTTAGTGGATGGCGAAATTATAAAGAACTGGGTATCACTCACGCGATGGTCTTGGATAGCATAGATAGGGCATGCAAATGCCTCGTCCCAATCTGAAACGAAATCCAAGCTCACAGGTTCTTCACCGTCTATCGTGACTGTTTGAGGTTGGAAATGATGATCATCCTCGCTTATCACAGTGACGGTATGGGTGCCAGCGGGTAGGCCCGTTATTTCATACTCACCAAACTCATTGCTAACAATTTCCAATTCACCTATGACAACTCGTGCATTGGCGACGGGTTCGTTGGTAAATGCGTCGAGGATGCGACCCAAAACAGTGCCAGTACCAACATTACCATCCTCAACGATTACCTCAGCTTGATCAATAACTAAGGTATCTTTGTAGTTGTTAGACAAAACGACTATCGTGCGATCAGGATGTCCTGAATTATTGAAAGCAATCGTTCTTTCACCACCTTTGCCTAGCAACGTGAAACTAATGGTCACTAGACTGGTTGTTTCTACAATAGGCCCTTTGTCCCATCTAAAAGCAACAAAGTCAATTCTCCCCAACCCATTGCTAAACACCTCTTCCATGACTAAATCAAAGCGATTGAATGATTTTAAGGCATTCACTTGGAGCAAGTCAGGGGCAAAGTTCAGGTAAAAAGCCACCGCATCTACAGGTTCTGACGCATTGGCATTAACCAAAACGGTCATCTCAAAGGTGTCACCGACAGACAAATTAGTGGGGATAGGAGTCGTACTAAAGGATGCCATACCCACACGGTGTCCATCCCGCAAATCTCTTCTACGGGCACGAGATGCGCTCTTGGTTTGTTTCGTTACTGGACAAGTTTTTCCTGCTATACCCTCTTGAGGAATATACCCATGCTCTTTGGCGTAACCATTAAAGTTGGCATTTAGGAGTTCTCCGTCTGCTTTTGAAATGCACCCATCTGCATTCAAATCACCTTGAGGATTGTAACCTTCTGCATCCTTGATACAGACCTTCTTTTCTGGATAACCCACCGTCATCAGAATGAGTTCTCTACCATCTCGTAAGGGATGTAACACATTTCGATGTTCCTCGGTATTGAGAACATCCCCTTCAGTTAAAGGAGGTTCATCAAATTCAATGAACTCAACGCCTTCTGGCAATGGCACTGTAATTTCTTTGAAGGTGGACAGAGTGTGCAACCCCTTAACTTCAATGCAGTGTTCACCATCAGCGAGTTCAGGTAGTTCAAATTCACCTGAATTGCCTACCTCCTGTGGGGGAGGATAATAGGGCAGACCATCTATCGTCACCTCTAACCCCGTTTTCCATTCTGGATGGGGTTCTGATACATGACCTTGCCACTTGGCTCTACCCTTGAGTACCAAGGCTTTTGGCTCTATACCTTTGCCTTCCAAAATGACATCAGACACTTCATTACTCGCATTTGAAGCGATAGTCAGAGGTGCTTTGTACTTCATTGCTTCTTTTGGAGTAAAGGTAATGGTGATTTCACAACTTTTATCAGGCTTAATAGGCTCACTGCAATCATGAACCAATTTAAAGCCTTCCACCTCTGGAAGAGCCTCAAGTTGCAAGTCTGCTTCGCCCTTATTGCGAATGACCAGTGTTTTGGGTTCTGAGTTCGTTTCCTTTTCAACGTCCCCAAAGGCTGGAAAAGGCAATGGTTCAATCGCTATCACCGATTCTTTGGTCACAAAGGTAATCGGAATGGGATCGTAATCCATTGAAATAAATTCACCTTCTGAAGAGAAATAATTCTTTTCAGAATCAAAGATCAGATCAGTGGTTTCTCCATCACTAGCACCTTCCAAGGCGGTGAAGTTGATAGTGACAAGGTTAAACACTTCTGTTGGTACTGGATTGTCCCAACTCATTGCAGCAAAGCTGACGTAACCTTCTGAATTATCGAAGTTTTCTAACAGTGTAAAATCCAAAACACCAGAATTTTTGACACTGTTGACTTTCAACTTGGTTGGATCAAACTCAATATAGGTTTGAATCCCATCAGCCGGTTTCTCGTCATCAGGTACAAATTGAAGGGTAATGTCAAAACTCTCTCCCGGCTTAACGTTACTCAAAGACTCAGGATTGACCACTTTCAAGCGAATCATCTTATCAAGGACTTTTCCACTCCCTTTGAGTTGAACTTCAGGTAATGAACCTGTGTCATGACTCACGATCACTCGTGATTGAGTTGGCCCTCCTTTCTTCGGTTCAAAAACAATCTTAAAGGTGCAAGTACCGCCATTAGCACTAACAGTTGTGTTTGTGCAACCATCGTCTTTCACTTTAAATTCACCATCATTGGTGGATTTAATGTCTTTAATGGATGTGGCTACATTACCGTTATTACGAATGATAAAGGTTTTTGGAGACGAAGATTCATCAACCTTGATTTCTCCAAAATCTTGGGCAGTGTTTGGTGCGAGGGACAATTGAGCTTGTCCTTTTCCATTACCACTCAATTCCACTTGCTGAGTTCCATTACTCGCATTCGACTTAATGTCAAGCTTGTAGCTATGCGGTTGTGCTTGAGTCGGTTTAAAGATAACCGTCACTTGGCAACTGCCATTAGGCTTTAACGTACCACAATTGTGAGCAACACTGAATCCGTCACCGCCTTTACCAATAGCACTAATCTTCAAGTCTGCCTTTCCTGATTGCCCGATTTCAACATCGCCGAAGGTTAAGGGATTTGGCTTAACTTCAATTTCAGCCGGTTTAATCCCGTTACCACTCAATGTCACCACTTGCTGAGTTCCATTACTCGCATTTGACGTAATGTTGAGCTTGTAGCTATGCTGTGCTTGAGTCGGTTTAAAGGTAACAGTCACTTGGCAACTGCCATTAGGCTTTAACGTACCACAATTGTGAGCAACACTGAATCCGTCACCGCCTTTACCAATACATTACCAAACGGCAAAGCCGTTGTATTCACATTGATGATCGCTTTAGGCGGTTCAATACCTGTACCACTTAACCGGATCGTTTTAGTCCCATCATTGGAACGGATAGTCAGCACTGAATTTAGAGGAGTACTTTTGCTCGGTGTAAATACAACACTAAACGAGCATGAGTTACTACCACTTGAGCTACCTTTGCCTCCACCAGAACTACTCCCGTTAGCTGTGATAGTCTTAATACAACTTCCTTGAACTTTAAATTCATTGGAAGAGGGAGTGATATTTTGAACAACCAAGTCCGCAGTTTTGAGAACTGGGAGTAACAACCATTTTTGGTGTAGGCGGTTCAATAACCTTTATCTCTACACTGGTTGAGCAATTGTTGTTGGTTGCAATTTCCTTTTTCACCTGTTGAACACAAACACCAACCCAATAGCGGCCCACACTCGTTGGGGCTTTCATGGACTCACTCATCGACTTGGTGGCACCTATACCTTGGCCGCCCATTCCATCAGTATCCAAAGTCTGGTCAGACATCGTGATAGTTTGATCGGACGACACTTTGTAGTAGGCAGTGGTGCTTGTCGAGTTAGCATTACCCTGATTTTTTACAGTTGTATCAACTGTGAAATACCCTCCTTTAGGTATTTCAGTTTGGTTCACTTTGACGAAAGTGACAACCATATCCGGGTGCAGTTCAGGTCGTTTAATTACCCGTATTTGCTTGCCGGGTGAACAGTTGTTAGAGGTATTGGACTCGTTGCTCACGGCATTCACACAGGCACCAATCCAATAAGTACCAGCACTTGGCGCATAGACATAACCACTTTCATTGGCACTACTTCCAGCATACAAAGCATTCACCGTATCATCTTCCAACTGTTTATCATTGGTGTCAATGATAGAATTGGTAGAAAGTTTGTAGTAAAGCTTGGTACTATCAGCAGTACCTGTTCCTTGGTTTTTTACAGTGGCCTCGATTCTGAAACCATCGCCTTCGTAGTGTTCCGTTTTGTTATCTCTTATAGAGAGATTGGAAACAATCAAGTCCGGTTGACGCGGTTGTTCAACAGTTATTTGGATGCCCGGTGATAAGCAATTATTAGAGGTGCTAGACTCATTGCTAACACTTCTAACACAGGCGCTCACCCAATAAGTACCCGTTCTGCTAGGCGCTGAAACAGACTGGTTTTCATTTCCAGTACGGTTTGCATCCAAATCACTCACATAATCAGTGTCTAACGTCGTATCGCTCGTTCTGATATCTCTATCAGTTGAGAGTTTGTATTCAAGCGTTGTGGAACTGGCATTCCCAGAACCTTGATTTTTAACAGTGGCATAGATTCTAAACCGCTCGCCAGTTTTGAAGCGAGTTTTGTTGTCTCGCAAACTCAAGTTGGAAACAACTAGATCAGGTGGCTTTGGTTTAGCTTTCACTGTTACCTGTTTACCCTGCGAACAGTTGTTTCTTGTATTGGACTCACTGCTAACTACCTTCACGCAAGCACCAAGCCAGTAAGTACCTGCCACGCTGGGAACGTAGACATACTCATTTGTCCTTAGGTTACGCCTCGCATCTAAAGCATACACACTTTCACTAGCCAAAGTGTTATCACGAGTCGTGATGGAAGGGTCAGTTGATAACTTGTAGGAAATTGTG
>NBMH01000211.1 GCA_002084875.1 Anaerolineaceae bacterium 4572_78
TACCCCAATCGTACCACCATGAATTTGGATTAGTTGTTGACAGATTGTTAACCCTAATCCCACACCACCATATTGCCGCATATTAGACATGTCGGCTTGATGGAATTGCTCAAAAATTTCTTGTTGTTTGTCATGAGGGATACCTATGCCCGTATCTACAACCGAAAAATGTACCATGTCAGGATCCTCATCACTGTATCTAGCCATGATAGTAATTTGTCCCTCGTGGGTAAATTTGGTGGCTGCTTGTACATCATGAACAATTTGATGGACATCCAACGGTTGTTGGACGAGTTCTATCATGCCCGCTTCAATTTTGGATATATCCAAAACATCATTAATAATTACCAACAGATGTTGCCCGCTATTGTGAATAAGTTGCACATCATTCTGCACAAGTTCGTCCAATTCACCACTGACACCAAGTAATAACAGTTCGGAAAATCCAAGAATTGAATTTAGAGGAGTACGCAATTCATGACTCATCATGGTTAGAAATTCTGTTTTCAGGCGGTCTAATTCTTTTAATTTTTCTAGGGCAACTTCTAATTCATGGGTACGAATTCATGGGTACGTGTTTCCAAGTTCTCAATCAAGTCATGCCATTGGTCGGTCATGCTTTTGAAAGCTCTAGCTAACACGCCGATTTCATCGGTGCGGTCTGTTGCTTGTTCGATTCATCGGTGCGGTCTGTTGCTTGTTCGATGAGCTCACTTTGTTGACCTGATTTCATCTTGTCCATAGCAATCGTCAAGCGGCTAATTGGGCTGATTAAAAATTTTGCTACCTGTGAACCAACAAAGGCAGAAATAAGTACCCCGCCTACTAACAAACAACTGATATAAATAATCATTCTATCGAGGATGGTATAGGCTTCGTCAGTAGGCAGTTCGATAATTGCTCCCCAGTTTGTTTGCTTGATGGGAGTATATGCCCCAACCACATTATCACCAAATAGACCTGTATATTCGTAAACTTTACTATTATCACCTTTGGAAATATGAGTTTGAACAGGTGGAAAATGACTCAACCAAATAGACCTGTATATTCGTAAACTTTACTATTATCACCTTTGGAAATATGAGTTTGAACAGGTGGAAAATGACTCATATTTTCGCCGTATCGCCTCAAAATTTCAGATGGGATTTGATAAGAAATGAAATTCCCATGTTGGTCAACCAAATAAGCATAACCAGTCTCGCCAATTTTTACATTGGAAACTTCTTGCCACAAGGAAGTCACATTGACTTCTGCACATATCTGCACATAATACCCCTTGTATAACATCGCCGCGTATAATTGGAATAGCAATATTGATAGAAAGCAAGCCACTTGTGGGAGAAATGCCGACCAGACTAATATAATGGCTCCCTGACATTGCTTGTTTGAAGGTTTCATGATTGGCTTGATTTTTATATTCTTTAGGGAGATATGTCCGAAACTGTGATACTTTTGCAATCTCCATGCCTTGTGTATCCAACAAAGTTAAGGCATTTAAGACGAGGCGACGATGAACTAATAACTTGTTTAATTGTTCAGTTTGATTGTCATGGAGCGACAAACCTTGCTTTGTGTTGTCATGGTCAATGTCAAACAAAGGTTGCATAAGAGCAAATAGGTTCAAGCTAGTTAGGACATCGCTAATGTACGAAGATATAACCAACGAAACTTCACGAGCTGTTTTAATTTGATGGATTTGTATTTCATTCCGTTGAGTTTGATAGCTGGCATAAATTAAAACCAAGCTAAGTATTAGCAATGTAACGGTTGAGACAATAGCAAAACTTAGTCCCAATCGTGTAGCTAGATTAAGCTTAATTGGTTGGTTTGTTTCTATTTTTGAATCCATACACTTGAGACAGCAAATTCAGACGGCCAAACAGGTACTAACTCACCATTTTGAATTTGGGCAATGAACAAGCGAGCATTGTTATTTTGTCCGTGTTCATCAAAATTAATTTGTTCCATCGGCAGAACGAAAAACTCTTGATCAGTAATATTAGTTTCATGCAATGCCTGTCGAAGTTGTTCGCGGTCTGTTGTGCCTGCTCGTTGCAAAGCATCTTTTATGAGATATGTTGCTTGGTAGGCATAAGCTCCATTTGCGGTTATATCTTCATCAAAACGTGCATGATAATTGCTATTCAAATCGGCACTATTAGCGGCATGCTTTGAGAACTCTAAAGCAGTCAGCATGCCTTCCGCTAATGACCCTAGTTTAGCAATGTACTCTGGCTCAATGGTGCCACCAGCCGCATCGATTACAGGAATGGTTATCTCAAATTCAACCAATGTTTTGGCTATCAAAACACTATCTTGATGATAGGTCGCAGTTAAAATTGCATCGGGGGCAATTGCTTTAATTTCAGCCATTTCATGACTGAGGTCTGTCAATCCTTCTGCAACATAAGGAAATTCACCGACAACTTCCATGCCATGCTCTTGCAAAGCCTGACGTTGTGCTAACGTTGTTGAAGTACCAAAATCGGTGTTTTCATACAGAAGTACAACCCGTTTCACATCATAATCAGCCAATGTGGCTAAATCTTTTAGAAAAAGCACTTGGTCACGGGCATAAAATTGTGCTTTAGGGCAGACTCGAAATACATACTGAAACCCTTGTTCTGTAATTGCATCAGCAATAGCCATGCTAACCACAAATGGAGTCTTCAATTGTTCAGCCGTCTGTACGGCTGGGCGAGTTACACTACTTTGGTATGCTCCAATTATTAGCGAAACATTTTCTTGTTCAACCAACCGTCTTACTTCTTGAATACCAATATCAGGGATACCTTGTGTATCACCGATAATCAATTCTAGTTCTGCCCCATCCAACGAAGCAATTCCCCCTGTTGCGTTGATTTCCTCAGCGGCTAAGACAACCCCATTTTTGTTATTTTTTCCTGTATCTGCTAAACTTCCACTAAGGGGAAATAGTACCCCAATTTTAACTTTGTCAACAGGCTGTGCAGGGGAAGTGATATCCTGGCAAGCTGTTATTGATAACATCAAAACAACAATAATTATTAAAAAATATCTCATATTAAATCCTTGTAATCGTTCACTCCCCACCCTAACCCCAACATGGGAGAGGGCAAGGGTGGGGGCATTTTACAGTGCATCTTTTAAAACCAAATCAAAATTATCTCTTGGTTGGAATAATGTCAAAAATGCGGCGGGGTCATCTTCATGAATTTCCCTAACCGCATCGGCTAGGAAATTCCAACGCTTTTTATACCATTTTGCCAACTGAATACCATAACGATACATGGCAATATATTGAGCAGCGGACTGTTCCCATGAAGCATCAAGTCCCATGGCAGTCATCATAAGATAATGGTGGTGAGTTGGATTGTAACGATAAGTATCAATCGCTTGCTTAATTTGTTCAAAAAAAGCATTAGCTTCACCTACACGGTCGCCTATATCAAGCCATTCATACAAATAAGCACAATGTCGCACTTTTGCCAAACCGCCAGTCAATCTACCGATGACAACCGTTCCCAGTAATGAAGCCTCATAATCAACCAAACCACATGGCTCGAAATGAGAAGGGATAAGCGTAAAGTCCCCCCCTGCAAAAATCAATTTGGACAATGGCAGATTGAAACCACTATTAAAATAAACTCTATCGGGAAAATTAGTCGCAAACCAACGAAAATCATGTTCCGTCTGCTTACCATCTGCATCACCTTCGGGAGCTGAGGCAAGAACAATAAATTTCACTCCTGGTGCATAATCCAGTGTGCGAGCGATGATATGTGTGACCAAGCCTAAATTTTTCTGTCCCACCAAACGCCCAACTACGGTAATTAAAATTGGGTCATCTGTTGGTTCAGAATTAAACGCTTCCAAATGAAGTAGACGCTTTAATTCTGTTATCGCTCATGCCATTGGTGATACCGATTATTGGCATCCATTCAAATAGATTTAAGTTCTGATTAGGCATGAACACTTCTCCTATATTGTCAGAACCTTTCTGAACAATGGCTTTTGCCCATACCTCGGACCTACTCATTTTCAACTCGGCAACATAACCCCATGAGGCTTCGATATCGCCACTGACAGTGGTAATTTTCCCACCAGTTTCATGTGTTTTGAGCATGACGGCACGCATCATGTTGATGACACCAAAGTAGTCGAAGTATTTATGATATAACAAATCACCTGGCAGATTGACATCCCATAAATGTTCAAAGCCGTTGCCAAGTGCGGGAATTAAGCCTTGATAGGAGGCATTATGAATTGTGAAATGGTGCGGAACAGTTGATAAATATTCATCCCCTAAATAAAATGGGATAAGCCCAACATGATAATCATGGCTATGAATTGTGTCGAAATCACCTTGTCGAATATAGCCCGCCATCGCCTGACTGACAGCGGCATACACCTTAAACGCCATGACGGGGTCATCGGGATAAATTGACTTATCATTTGTCCAATTTAGTGTCCATTCATCCCAAAAATAAATAACAGTTTGACCATCGGAAAAAGTATGTTTGTATACCTCAAATCCAAAGGTATTTCCTTCAATGGTGACAGGTATTAGCAATTCTGTATTTGTCAGCCGACTTTTGTCATAATGGGCAAAGCAAGGTGTCAACACTTCAATTTCAAGATTGATGTCTTGCTTTTCAGCCGCTTTGACCAGTTCAGCAGGCAATTCTTCAACAATCATGCCAAGTCCACCAATTTTTGTACCTAGCCCTGTTTGTACCCGCCCTATCTCCCAAGCAGGCATTGCGATTCGTAATTTTTTATTTTTTGCATCCATATTTATTTGTCTTTAATAAGAAATCAGATTTTATGAACTTCATTCTACAGCCCGAGGGATAAGTTGTCAATTTTCGAATGTGCAATTAAAACACAAGTTGTAAGGATGGAGGATGGAGCATGATTGTGTACTAATGTGATTATTACTGATAAGCCAAACTTTCTCGTACGCTAATTTTTATCGCTTTGCGGGCGGGCAACCAACTAGCCAAAATGGATAGGACAGTAATGATAACCAACCAATAAATTGCTCCGTTTGGTGAATATTTGTACACCAAATCTAAGTTGAATGCTTCCTCTATGCCATACAACATTAACTGTCCTGCAGGGATACCAAATGGTAAAGATATTAGCCAACTCAGCCAGCCTAAAATCAATCCCTCACCAATAAACAGACGTGCGATATGCCATGATGAAGCTCCAACTGCTCGTAGTACGCCAATTTCACGGCGGCGTTCAAGAACACTTAGCGATAAGGAGCCACTTAAGGCTATGCTACCAACAGTTGCCATGATAATTGCCATGACTCCTAACAACACCACAATAAAATTAAATTGGTTAATAATCGCTTGAGCTGTTTCAGTAGCAGAATCACTCATCCCAAAAATGCCTCGTACAGGACTAACATCAACCTGATGACTTTTATAGTATGCTCGTAATTCTTTCGCCGTAGCTAATTCATTTATCATGTTATCCTGCTCAATTTGTATCCATAAAGTTTGTGCTTTTCCTACTTGCCCCACATCATGGAGAAAAACAGCACGAGGCAAATGTGCTGAATTTGTCAGTATGGGGTCAAAAATTAATCCGACCACCTGCCAATCCTTTTCTTTTTTATTACTGTATGTTACGGTTATCCAATCACCCACTCCAACACCAGCATCCTCTGCCAATTCTTGATTAAGTACAATGGCATACGTATCATCGGGAGTCAACCAACGTCCTTGCCGAAGTTGATAGCCATACAGTTGAGTCGGTAAAGGTACTCCAAATAAAGTAGTACCTTCGTCATCTTCAGTGGATTTTGCTCCTTGCAAACGAATAGTCCCATTATCCAAGCCCCACATTTCGACTGCTGTCACGCTTAGATACTTTAAGGTAAGTTCTTCTAATTGGTCAATTCGTTCTGGTCTTTCCAATATAAAAGAAACGTCGAAATTAAGGATAGAAAATAAAATATCCCCGATAGTGTAATTCACCGAATCCCGCACGCTAACCACCATGACGAAAATAAGTCCGCTCATGACAAGGGTAACTTGCATTAAAACAACACGCCATTTATTGCGAAAGGTATTGCTAATCGTCACCAAAACAAGCAGGGAAATCCGTTTTGTTTTTGCCAAAAAACGTTCCACAAATCCTGATTTAGTATTCAAACCATAAGTCATGATGGCTTCACGGACAGTGATGCGGGTAGCATTAAAAATTGGAATCAGAGCAATAACGAGTGGAGCAATGAGGGCAATGATTGTTTGGGCAATCATGGCAAGAGGAGAAATTGTGAAACTGCCTGATTCTGTATTAAAACTCGCCAACAACCAATCAGTTATAGCCCATGCTCCAATCGCTCCTAATGGAATAGAGACAATCAATCCTAACACGCCATATATCAAAACAGTTCCTAAGTAAAGACCAAAAATGTGTCGTCGGGTCGCCCCAATTGCTTTCATCACCCCAATTTGATTGACTTGTTGAGTGATAATAGCATTGATAGTATTATAAACTAACAATAGTCCCAAAATAAAGGTCAGTATGCTCAACACCCCTAGCAAACTAAAAAGACCATCCAAATTATCTTGGAAAAAATGTTTATTGGGGTCCGAAATACGTGCAGGTTCAATGCCGAAAGTTTCTTTATCTTGCTTTTCAAGTCTTTCTTGGATGAGGTCAGCGAGTTTTGTAGCCGCTTCCTCATCATACTCAGCCATAGAGATCATAAACCGTGTGAAATTACGTTCACCTGTCAACTTTTCGTAATGGTCACGCGTAACATAAAATTGAGGCTGTCCCCCGAATGAAGCTGGGGCAACAATTTGGTTATAAAGCACACCATCCAATTTAGCTTCACGTTTCTTATCATTGACTCTCAGGTAGATAGTGTCGCTTTTGGGGATATCGAAAGATGTGTCCATGCCTGTCTCTATGGCAAAAATATCATCTCTTGGCCAATTTCCTTCCATGAGGGCTAACTTGGTTAATTTCTGGTTTTCGTAATCAGTCCGAAAACTCATTTGCCCCGATGACCACTCATCTTCTTCTTTTACTTTCCATTCGATGGTAGTTCGAGAAAACCCCTCGATTTCTGTTACGCCTTCAGTTTTGCCAAGAACAAGTAATTCGTTATCATCCAGAGCAGGAAATGCCCCGATGTTAATCATGGCAGGATTGATTGCCTGCCACTCACTTTGCATTGGTGGAATAATTAAATTTCGCGTGCCGATAATCATGCCGAGTGCGGCCGCTCCCACAGCAATGATAGACACCACCTGAAAGGTACGCGTTTTACTTTCCCATAAATCATACCAAATTTTGTAGAATAGAACACTCACGATTAACTACCTAAGCAAAAGAAATTGTGAATTTTTTACCTTTTTCATGGTCATCGCCTCAATTCGCAAATCATTAGTTTGAACCATTTTAGCTACTTTTGCTATTTCGGCAAATGGTGATATTTTAGCACATCTTCGCAAACATGCCAAACGTAAAAATCAAACCTGCGAGGTGTTGGGCTCTCCTAGCATATCTAGTTTTGTTTGTGCGGTTTCCTTACCGCACTTGCTAGACAGGTAAGGAAATCGCGACTACTAATTAGGAAT
>NBMH01000212.1 GCA_002084875.1 Anaerolineaceae bacterium 4572_78
CTTTCTACACGCAAATGAGGCAGAGGAATATTATAGACTTCTATGAGACAAGCCGCATGTTCTGAACGATGAGGCCCATCATACAACATATAACCATGCCCGGTAATCATGGTACTGCCTTGAAAATTATCGACACCATCCAAGTCTATTTTGGCATGAATACTGACTTGCTCATTTAAACGTTTTCCAAGTAGTGGATGCTCTAAATTGGAGCGTTGCAATAAGTAAGGATTAAATATGGCATTAGCCCCCAATACCACCAAATTTGCTTTAGCTGTTGTTTCAACACCATCCTTTAAATACCTGACTCCTGTTGCTTGCCCTCCCTCCCATCTCGTTTTGAATGGTAAATTTGGCATTAACCGGACAGAGACGACATACACCGGTGCCACAACACAAAGAACGATTGGTAGTGGGTACACGGGCACGGGCTGTCGGTTGCTGAATATACTGATCTGGATAAGCTTTTTTCAACAACTTATCAGGATCGTTAAAACGATGAGGCGGTTGCGGATAAGGTTGGCTTCGTGGAAAAGGTGCGCCATCATCCGGCCCTGAAACTGCCATCACTTTCTCGGCTTCAGTATAGTACGGCTCTAATTCTTCATAAGTCACGGGCCAATCGACTCCGACACCATAGACTGATTTCAGTTTAAAGTCATTAGGCATCATCCTGGGTGTACAAGCGGCCCAAGCACGCGACGTTCCTCCAAAACCGGCTATATACATCCACACTTTTTCTTCCTGGTTACGATTAATAAAGCTAGTTTGACTAGAAAAACTGCTAAGTCTATGTTGTTGTAACTGCCACTGATGGGAATCAATTTTTCCCCGTTCCAATACAAGAATACGCGCATTTTCATTGGCTTTAGGCAGATAGCCATGAAGAAAAAAAGCACCCGAAAAACTGCTACCCACTACGATAACATCAAATTTGTCGTTCAAAAAAATATCCTCCCGATAAACGCTACACGTCTTTAAACGCTATACGCCGTTGTAACACAACCAAATTTTTGCGCTTATCTTTAACAATAAGCTCAAAGTGAGTTTTTAAAACAGGCTTTTCCATCCAAATAGCAAAGCTTGCCCAATCCACGAAATATTGAATTTCTTTTTTCACCATATATTCAGGCATTTGATGTTTTTTTCGGGCTTCCAATGCTTCTGGATTAGTTTTGCCATCAAGATTGATGGTGCGATTATGAAAATAACCAACTGTGCCAGATTGCCATGAACCTACCCATACGTCTGTAGGTACATTTTGTTGTACCCACTCGGCAAGTTGAAAATGCCGACTATAACCACCCAGATATTGGTGATAACCACCCGTTTGATGAGTAATGAGAAAAGCTCGCACATGCAAACCAATTACTACGCCTAGAAATAGCACAGCAATGACTGGCAGAACTCGTTGCAACCATTGACTTAACAAACTCACACGTTGCCAGAGGAATACCACCACAATTGCCCATAATAAAACAAAAAAAGGTGTAGTGGGAAATAAGTAGCGTGGGAGGAAATTGGCGGCACCAAAAAATAGTCCATAAAAGCCAACCAAACACACAGTATAAATACTTATCAACATGACTAACCGACGTTCCCTTGCCTGAAAGTAAGCACTTCGTTTGATAAGTAATCCAAATACGGCAAGCATAATCACCGCACATATCACTTTCACCCATGTTTGACTATCCAGTACCTGGGGGATGGGTAAGAATGCGAATAAGTATTCCACTAAAAGGGCGGGGATACCCGGTAAATTACGAGCAAAATCTATCCCTAATGATTGAGATTGCCCACTTATTGGCATGATATTGCCAAAGTTCAGATAATTGTTAATTAACCAAGGTAAGGCAACCACCACTGAGGTTGCGCCCATAACCAAAACTTGCCAGAAACGTTGTTTGATGGCATTGAAATCAAATGATCCCAATAATAAATGGGTAATACAAGCTGCGAAAATAAATAACGCAGCATCATTACGTACCCAGAATGTCACTCCCAACAATAACCCTATTCCGACACTGCGGCGCATAGTCCAAGTGTTTACAGAAAGACTAAATAACATGGCTACCCCAATAATACATAGGGTATAAAATCCGGTTTCCAAACCATTCATCGTATGCCCTATAAGTATCGGACTGGCATACCAAGTTGCAGCAGTCAGAGCTGCGATAATCCCAGCATGAGGGCGTTGCTGTAATAGGCGTTTAATACCTTGCCAAAGTAAAACAGCTGCCAAGCTCGCAATGATAAATTGCATCACGATAATCCAAACAATCCCTTGAATTTTATCACCGTCTAGCAGCCAATAGCCAAATGCCCATAAACCCGTAGTTAAAGGTTGGGTGCCATTGCTTGGAATGGTTCCCTCCGCTATACTCATGCCCATGCCTAAAGTCATATTACGGGCAATAGTCATCATTAAATAACCATCATCAGAGATAGAATTGATCATGCGTTCTTGTGACGACAAAGGTAATAGATGTACCACAGCCCCGATGATGACTAGCAGGGCAATCAGTAACAACTAAAATTCGTGAAATTAAAATAGTGATCTTGCCCTCACTACCTATTTAGAACTACCTATTTAGAACTACCAGAAAAATTAATATCTTTGGATGTTCCTTATCTTCATTCAGATGGAAGCGTGAATAGACTAACACCCCTAACATTGATAAAGGGGATATGCTAGTAATTCAACCGCAAAGCCCTTATCGCCATTGTGCAAACGGATTTTGGCAAGGCATTTTATAGGGATCATAATAGGATATATACTTCACCTGTTTTGTTTCATCGGCACCTTCACGGAAAAAATTCGTGGAAAATAAAAATTTGGTGACAATCCGCTCTTCAAAACTGCGTATTTTACTGGCAAACGATGTTCTTTTTAACCAGTTTGTGTGCGCGTAAAGTGGATAAAAAAAGCTCAAACTTCGGACTTTCTTTAAGTATCCTTTGTTCCCTGGATGGGTGATAAAATCTTTTATAAAGCTCAGGACTTGAGCTTTGTCCCATTTTAAATAGGACAGCCGCTTTTCAAAAACGGCAAAGATTGTCTTTGTCATACGATCATGGGTGTTCAAGTAACCACTTTTGACGGTCCATACGCCAGTGGCAACTGCAAAAATCCCAACAGTCGAGCTAATGATAAACGCTCGGCGGCTCAATTTACGTTTCTTCATTCAATGCCTTATTCAATAGTTAAAAGTTAAAGGTGATCTACCGCCCACAATGTCAAGGCGGATAGGGTCAAAGTGGGGTTAGCCGGGGCACTGGTGGGAAAGACACTGCCACCGAGCACCATTAAATTGCGAACTTGATGATGAATCAGGTGTTTATCGACAATGGCTGTGGCTGGATCATTACCCATTACGGTAGTACCCAAAATGTGCGCTTCACTGTGACCAGGTCCAGAGATATCTAATCTTTCGATTGGGAGTGGTGCCAGTATTTTAGGTAATACATCGGGTAATGTATCCATACCTCTTTGTGTGTATGCAGAGTACCCTTTATATACCGTTTCAGGTAAATGGGGATTTGTTGCACTCACGGTGACGTAATTTTTTTCATTTGGCAAATCTTCAAAAATAAATTTCATATAAGAAACCTGACGCCAGCGACCTTTCTCCACGCGCAAAAATGGTACATTCTGTACTTCAATCATGCATGCCGCATACTGTGAACGATGTGGGCCATCATACAACATATAACCATTCGCATTAATACTGGTACTGCCTTGAAAATTATCTACCCCATCTAAGTATATCTTTGCTCCCATACTGACTTGTTCACTTAAACGTTTTCCGAGCAATGGATGAGCCAAATCGGATCGTTGCAGTAAGTAAGGATTAAAGATGGCATTAGCACCCAACACCACTAAATCAGCCTTGGCAATTTGCTCGACCCCATCTTTTAAGTATCTGACCCCCTTAGCTTGTCCCGCTGCCGTTTCCACTGCCAAGGCTTGTGCATCCAAAAGCAAAGTCACACGCGGGTCCTTGTACAAATGAGCCATTTCGTTCATGATTGTAAATTTTGCGCCAATAGGACACGCACTACACACCCCGCTACCACAACACGGAGGACGATTGGCAGTAGCTACACGAGTGCGTGCTGTCGCTTGCGGAAAATGCTGGTTTGGATAAGCTGCATTCAACAAGCGATCTGGATCACTAAAGCGGTGTGGCGGTTGAGGATAGGGCTGGCTACGAGGGTAAGGTGAATTATCTGGGCCAGACACGGTCATCACTTTTTCGGCTTCAGTATAATAAGGTTCCAATTCTTCATAATTCAGCGGCCAATCGACACCCACGCCGTAAGTTTTTTTAAGTTTAAAATCGTTAGGCATCATCCGTGGTGTACAAGCCCACCACGCCTTTGAGCCTCCACCGAAACCGATAACATATGCCCAAGGTTTTTCAGGTGTACGGTTAATAAAATTTTTCTCTGATGCCCACTGGCGTGAGTCTTTTGTTCCACGTTCCAATACTAGAATACGCGCATTTTTCCTAGCTTTGGGAAGGTAGCCGTGTAGAAAAAACGAACCTGAAAAACTGCTACCAACCACAATAATATCGAAAGTATTGTCCAAAATAATCCCTCTTTAAGTGATGTGATTTAGTTGGCATGACGTTTTAACACTGCCAAATTGCGTGGCTGATCCTTTACTATCAATTCAAAATGTTGTTTGAGTATTAGGCGGTTTTCATGTTGTTTTTGGGTAATGGCAGGATCATCTGGATTTAGCCAGCCCGCAATCCCTACCCAATCGGCAAGATAGTTAATTTTTCCTTCAATAACATAACGAATTACGCTGTTTTTCTTACGTGCATCAAGTGCTTTAGGATTGACTTTACCATCTAAATTGATAGTGCGATCATGAAAATAGCCCAGTGTACCGGTTTGTACTGCACCTATCCAAACGTCCTTTGCGACGTGCTGTTGTACCCACTCAACGACCTGAAAATGTCCATGTTGATTGCCTTTGAGATAGCTACGCACAGAAAGTCCAATGATGACCATGATAAATAGCACCGCAAACCCATAGCGCACTTGTTGCCACGGCACACGCTGCCATACCCACACTACCACGGCTGCCCATAACAACGCCAAAAAGGGTGAAAGCGGAAAAAAATAACGTGCGATAAAGTAGCTAGCACCAAAATATAAGCCATAAAAACCAATCAATCCCAGCAAATATAAGCTTACTAGAACAAATAAGCTGCGTTCTTCCGTTTTTTGTAACTGTAACCATAAGTGCGAAAGCATAACGACGATGCCAACTAAAAATACTAGGCAAACTAGGATAATGGGTAATTGGTTTTGTATGCTGTGAGGAATGGGTAAAAATACCAAAAAATATTCAACTAAGACAGACGGTAACGCGAACAAATTTTGTCCAAAACCTGCGGTTAAGGATTGTGCTTGACCACTTATCGGCATAATATGCCCAAAATTCAGTTGGTTATAAATTAACCAGGGTAAAGCCACGAGAACAGTCGTGATGCCCATCACATTCACTTGCACAAAGCGTTGAAAAATTTCACGACTCTGCCAATTGCCACCCATAAATAAGTGCATCAAACAAACCGCCAAAATCAGAAAAGCAGCATCATTGCGTATCCAAAACGTGACTCCTAACAAGAATCCTAACAACACAGAATAGCGTAACGACCAGTGTTTTGCGCCCACCAGCATTATGGCAATCCATAACACAGCTAATCCATACAGTCCTGTTTCCAAACCATTCATAGTATGTCCAGCGACTACTGGGCTGGCATACCAAGTCGCCGCCGCCAAAGTCGCTATTTGGGAATTATTAGGGCGGTGTTGCAAAATTTGTAAGCCCAATCGCCAAAGCAAAAACGCAGCCCCAGTGGCAAACAGAAATTGCATGAGAATAATCCAGACAATGCTCTTAACTTTATCGCCACCTTCTAGCCAATAGGCAGCCGCCCATAAAAAACTAGTCAACGGTTGTGTGCCATTAGTCGGAATAGTACCGTCGGCGGTACTCATACCTTCGCCTATTGCCATGTTTCTAGCAATAGTCATCATTAAATAGCCATCTTCAGAGATGGATTTTAGCATACGCTGCTCGTCTTGCAAAGGCTCCAGACGTGTGACGATCCCGATGAAGATCAGCAAGATAATCAATACAGCAAAACTGCGACTTTGAATATTGAACATTGTTATACTTAAAAATGGCAGTTGAAAAAACTAAAATTGACAATATATACTTTAAATAAAATAAATTTAAACAAGTCATTCCGCTAAAATAGGACACCTAAAAGATGAA
>NBMH01000213.1 GCA_002084875.1 Anaerolineaceae bacterium 4572_78
TATTAGGGTTGCTTGATACAGGTTCAACCATAAATGTTATGCCTTATGATATAGGCTTGCAATTGGGTGCTGTTTGGGAAGACCAAACACAATCCGTTCAATTGACAGGAAATTTGGCAAATTTAGAGGCAAGGGCATTGATTGTTTCTGGCATTGTCAGCCAGTTTAATCCTGTTCGTCTTGTCTTTGCATGGACACAAGCCAATAATGTACCCTTGATTTTAGGGCAAGTTAATTTTTTCAGAGAATTTGATGTGTATTTTTATGGTTCACAATCAGCATTTGAAATTAAACCTAAATAACAAGGCGTGGCTGGCGAGGGCAGGAGTTGGCTTCTATTCCAAATTAGCTGGCTAGCCCGCCCCCGCCAGCACTTAGTGTTATTTGGGAATGAGCATGGCAAACTGACTGACATGGTTGGTTTGCCTCGTTTTGATTTTGGTGGTGGGGTGGTTTTGTGGTATAATAGTTGCAAGATAATTTAACGTAAAATAGTGAGGTTAATAATGCAAACATATCATTTTGACGAAATTGTGAGTGATGAAGGTATGGTTACACTTTCAGGATTACCCCCTTCAACAAAAGTGGCAATTATGGTTGTAAATCCTGAACCATTTGATTGGGAAGATGTAATGAAACAATGGATAACCGAAATGAAACAACATCCTTTTTCACAAATGAGCAAGGAAAAAATTTTGGAATGTTTACGGCAAAGCCGTGAGAAAATTTATGAGGAAGATTACGGGCATAGACATGCAAATTAGTCTAGATACCAATGTTTGGATATTTGGACTTGTTGAAAATGATTATTATTGTCAAAAAATCCTCATGAAGTTATCCCACTTTCAAGTTATTGTTCCTAATCAAGTTCGTAAAGAGCTCAGTGATAACTTATCACAAGAGCTTCTGAATTATTTTTATCAATTTGTTATGCAACCTAATGTTCATCTAAGCTACGAAGAAGTACCTGATATATACATCACCATGTTTGAAAGTAAAGGTTTGAAAAAAGGTGATGCAATTATAGGTGGTTTTGCTGAATGGAAAAAAATTGACAGCATTGTGTCTGACAATAGAGACTTTTTGAGAGGGTTATCAGCAGGACATTATTTTGAGGTCATGTCACCTCAAGAATTTTGCGAGAGTTTCGACTTATAAAGCCAATCAAATAACAAGGCGTGGCTGGCGAGGGCGGAGCTGGCTTTTATTCCAAATTAGCTGGCTAGCCTGCCCCGCCAGCACTTAGTGTTATTTGCATATTGACAAGGCAAACTAACTTTACATGGTTGGTTTGCCTCGTTTTGATTTTGGTGGTAGTGTGGTTTTGTAGTATAATAATTTTCATGTATGAAATTGAGTTTACACAAGAAGCATTAGGAGATTTAAAATCTTTCAAAAAGTTTGAACAAAAGAAAATTACTTCAGGTATTGAGAGACAACTCAAATATGAACCAATAGTTGAAACTCGCAATCGTTTTCGGATGCGTCCTAATGATGTAGCTGAATGGGAGCTACGAATTGGTAAATACCGTGTCCTTTATAATGTAGAAAACGATGATGTGAAAATTGTTAGCATTGAAGTAATTGCTCTTAAAGTTGATAATTTGTTATTTGTCAGAGGTAAAAGGAGGGATTTATGAATGTAATTACCATACCCCAATCTGAATTATTTATTTATAATTTATTAAAAAATGTATCCGATGAAGGCACTGTTTTACGAACTACCAAAGGGAAACAATTTGTCTTGTTTCCTTTTGAGGCATGGCAAAGTTTTGATGTTGGTAATCATGATAACTTCGAGTCAGAAGTGAAAGCTACCGCTGAACATAAAGATTTAATGACATTTTTAGCGAGTCGTCGTAGTCATGGTAAACGAATTCCTCTTGCTGATGTCAAAAGCATGTTAGACTTATAAACCAATCAAATAACAAGGCGTGGCTGGCGAGGGCGGGAGCTGGCATCTATTCCAGGCTTTAGATGAAAACCCATCACTTTAAACAAATTGTCAATAGTGACGGTACAATTACACTTTCAGGATTACCAGCGTTCAAAGAAATAGAAATTGTCGTTATGTATCCTGACCCTTTTGATTTACAAGAGGAAATGAAACGGTGGTTTGCAGAAGTTCGTAAAGACCATCCTTTTGCTAATATGTCTGAAGATGAAATTATCCAAGAACTTCGTAAAACTCGTGAAATTGTATGGGAAGAACGACATGCAAATCAGTTTTGATGCGAATATTTGGATACTGGGTATTCTTGATATTAACCCTTTTTGTGTAAAAATTCTGATTAACCTTTCAAAATTCAACGTTGCTCTTCCTAATCAAATTCGGGCAGAAGTGGAACGCAATTTGGCAAATAAACATGTAAAACAGTTTTATCAATTTGTTTTACTTTCGGGTGCAAGAATTGATTTTGAAACAGTACCACCAAGCTATATAAAGTCTTTTGAGGAAAAAGGATTAAAAAAAGGTGATGCTGAAATCGGTGCATTTTGTGAATGGCGAAAGGTTGATATTATTGTTTCAAACAATCGTGATTTTTTAAGAGGGCTTTCGCCAGGACATTATTTTGAGGTTATGTCACCGCAAGAATTTTGTGAGAGATTCGGCTTATAAACCAATCAAACAACAAGGCGTGACTGGCGAGGGCGGGAGCGGCTTCCGTTCAAATTAGCGTCTCAAGCCCGCCCCGCCAGCACTTAGTGTTATTTGCATGTTGACAAGGCAAACTGACTGACATGGTTGGTTTGCCTTGAATTGATTTTGGTGGTGTGGTGGTTTTGTGGTATAATGGGTTTATCTTAAAAAAAGTAGGTGATAAGCATGATAGAAAATTTAGCAACAGTTGATAATCTTCAAGTGTCTGATATGATTAGTCGGGTTAATCAACTTGAAGAACGAATGAAGTTGATTAACATGCGATTACAATTGCAATTTACAATACCTCGTTTTGAGTTTGTGATTGAAATTGATGATAAACCTGTGTGGACAGGTCTAGATTTGCCCATACAATTTCCCGAAATTTTTCAAAAATACCCTGATGAAGAAATTACAATTAGTTGGCGTTCTTCTCCTATGGTGTGGATATGACCCGATTAGTATTTTCATACATTGAACAAAAACATCCCGTTTTTGGCACTGTAAATCGTCCTTTAATCAAGATAGCATTTTATTATGAACGTTTTGGGAAATGGTTGTCTATTGGTAAGCTATTGGTAGATACAGGAGCAGATATATCAGTAATTCCTTTGCCATTTGGGCAAATTTTGATTACTGATATAGAGTTAGGACAACCAATACAACTTGGCGGTGTTTTGTCTTCAAATCTCATGGCAAATGCATTTGTCCATAGGGTAAAAGCACGAATTGGTGACCATATATTCGAAGTGCCTGTTGCTGTTTCTATGTCATCAAAAATCCCACCGATATTTGGAAGACAAGAGGCACTAGACCAGTTTATGGTTAGTTTTGTGCATGGGAAAGAATTGATTTTAGAAATTTAGGTTACACAAGCAACCAAATAACAAGGCATGGCTGGCGAGGGTAGGAGCTGGCTTTTATTCCAGTTTAGCTGGCTAGCCTGCCCCCCCGCCAACATTTGGTGTTATTTGCATGCTGACAAGGTAAACTAATTTTACATGGTTGGTTTGCCTTGTTTTGACTTTGGGGTTCACTTCACTTGATACCCGTGTTTACCTGCTACCTTAAAAAGCGTTTTATCTATTACAGAACATAAAAAATGATAAAACATGCCATATATTGAAAGAACAGTAAAAATATATGAAGATTCTCTTTTCCATGATTCCATATTTTGTACCATACTCATCTCTTCACCTGTAATATACCATGGGGTTAGTAAACTTAGTATTTCCTCAATTCCTACGTTTAAGCCAGATACCTGCTACAGGAAAAATTAAACTTGCCATACATGAACGTCCCCCACTACCAGGCTGTTCGGGGGTTGGTATAACGATGCCATCTTGTGGCATATCGGGTTCAGGCGAGGGAAGTGCTGTCGTTGCATCAGCGGGCAACGGTGGCAAACCCAAACTTTCACGCCAAGCATTATCGAGTCCATGCATATCCACTCCCAGTGATTCTTGCAAGGCATCATCATACAAGGCTCCCTCTGAAAAAATTTCCAATAGATGTTTCATGGCATCTGAACCGTAAGTATCAATAATAAATTTTACAACTGAACCACTTTCCCCATAAGCTAAACTAGCCGCAACAGGGTCAGCAGGGAAATTGCTTGACAATGTCTGCAAAGTCATTAACTCATTATTTGTTACCGCCGATTCAAAGTCTTCTCGAAATTGTGAGTCTAACTCATCGGGATTTTCGTTATAAACTGCTATTCCTTCGTCCAACCAATGAGGCAAATTTGTGT
Source organism: Anaerolineaceae bacterium 4572_78 (assembly GCA_002084875.1). Taxonomy (GTDB): domain Bacteria; phylum Chloroflexota; class Anaerolineae; order 4572-78; family 4572-78; genus 4572-78. The sequence continues at coordinate 4,395 of NBMH01000213.1, forward strand.
AGGGATTATCGGTTGCTTGGTGGATAACCAAATGAGTCATTTCATGCGTCATCGCCCCTAATCCCCAATCCAAACTATTTGGCTCAATGCCAATAGCAATAACACTCATCTCCGTAAAAGCAACACCACCCGTCCATTCATGAACTCCCAAACTAAGGGCACCCAACAAATCGTCATGATTGGCATAAATAAAAATGCGTATCGGATGGGTTACTTGGATGCCGACATTAGTTTCTAGTTGGTCTAATCCTTTATTTGCTTGGTCAAATAATGCCTGCCCAAATTCATCATTGCCTTGATACCAATAAAGCGTCACCCTATCATTGCTCAAGGGATGAAAGTTATGGCGTTCATCTAGGTATAAAAATTTGCCACGTTCTGTTTGTAATTCTCTTCCTTCCGAGTCAATCACTTTCCACCAGTATTCTAATTCTGTGCCAGGTGGAAAATAGATTTCTGTTTGGTCAATCCGAAAACTAACCGATACAGTCACATCAGGTGTAAATTCGACCACATTTCGTGATATGGTTCGTTGCGTTGCTAGTTTGTAAAAAAGAGTAATTTCCGTGATTAGTATTTGGTCTGAGCCATGAAACTTGGCATAAAACGTAATGTGGTCACGAAATGCACTTTTAACATGTTGCTCTGACACAAGGATTGCGTCACGAGCAAAAACAGCGACGGGAAATATTATTCCCAAGAGAACAATTAAGTAAATTTGTTTTAGCATGATTAGATTCTCAACAATTTCTCATATTCAATCCAAGAAGGCTGTGCCACAAAACCAAGTTTCTGATTGAGCAAAAACATAGGATTGTTTTGGTCATTTTCAGTTTGGATACGTGCAAAACCATGCTCTTTAGCATACATAATGCTTTTTACTTTCATGGCAATAGCAATCCCCTGGCGGCGATATGGGCGACGAACCCCCGTTAAACCAGTGTATAATTTTGTTTTATCCCCCTTACTATCAAATAACATGCTTACCCCAATGCAATCGTTACCATGAAGTGCCATCGTCCAGCCGTCTGGTAACAAATTGGGATTACTAAAAACTTCTTTCTCAAAGTCCATAAAATCCATTGGAGTTTCAGGAGTGTGGCTAGGTAGATCTCGTGAAAGTTCCCTGTCCAACTTATACAGTTTTCGTTTATGGTCTGGGTCAATATCCATAAATTGTTCAAGTGATATTAACTTAATATCCATATCGTTTACTTTTTGTAGCACATCATCATAAGCAGTTGGTTCAAATTTCGTTATATCAAGAAATGAAAGCACTTCCCGCATGATTTCCTTAAAACCTCGTTTTTCAGCAAAATAAACACTATGGGCTTCGTTCTCTCTGGCAAACGC
>NBMH01000038.1 GCA_002084875.1 Anaerolineaceae bacterium 4572_78
AGCCGTTGATTTTTTTCTGATCCGATATTATCCACAGGTTCATCATCCTCTGTAATTATGTGGTCAATATTAATTTCTGATTCAATAGAAAATCCATTCATCCATAATTCAGGTTTCTCTACCTCAACATAAGGACATGGCTTTTCCAAAACAGGAGTCATATTTGTCATGAATAATCTCCTTTTCATGTGGAACACATAGAAATCAGCAATGCCCGTGACATGACTGACAGAATATAGCAAACTTAAAAGGGCTACAATAAAGATTTTTGGAGCGAAAAAACTTGCTTTTCCATGTCAAAACAAACCTTGACCCTCCAATGATTGCTATTGGGAATTGTTGCCTACAAATTCAATTTTTTGGCAAAATTGAATTTCTAACATTAATTTTTACCCAAAGCCTCAACGCCACCAACAATATCCAATATTTCCTTCGTAATAGACTCTTGGCGAGCCCGATTATAGGTCAAATTCAATGTGTCAATGAGTTCATGTGCATTATCGGTAGCATTCCGCATGGCAACCATACGAGCCGAATGTTCACTAGCTATCGACTCCAAAACCGCTTGATAAACTAATGACCGAATAAAACGTGGCAGAACTACATCCAACACAGTTTCAGGGTCAGGCTCATATTCGTACACACTTGCCAATGTCTTTTTTTGGAGAGACTCATGCTCTATCGTAATTTTGAAAGGTTCACTTGGTTCAAAAGGCAAAAGTCGGTCAACTCGCGGTGTTTGTACTACCGTATTGACAAATTTTGTGTAAGCTAAATACACTTCGTCAACTACCCCGTTTAGAAAACTATCCATCACCATTTCTGCAATAGGTATGATGTCTATTAAGCCTGGTCTGTCTGGTAAATAATTGACAAAATCGGCAATCACTTTGTTATTAAAGCGATTCATCAAATCAAATCCCTTTTTACCAACGGTAATATATGCCGTTGGTTGTTTAGTGCTTTTATTAAAACGCATGGTGGCACGAATAATATTAGAATTGTAGGCACCCGCCAAACCTTTATCAGCTGTGATGAGCAGAATCCCCACATTTTTGACGGGACGTTCGACTAACAGAGGGTGTAAATTTTTGACACTCTTTGATTGGTCAGCCAGATGGTGTAGAATCTCAAACGTCCTTTCCGCATAAGGACGACTGGCAAGTGCTTGCTCTTGAGCCTTTTTCATTCTTGAAGCAGCCACCATCTGCATCGCCTGGGTAACTTGGGCAATATTTTTTACGCTTTTTATGCGTCTTCGTATTTCACGTAATGAAGCCAAAAAAATACTCCTTACTTCCTACTTCTGTTATATGCCTCAATTGCTCTCCGCATCAATTGCTCATTAGATTCGTTTAAGGAAGGGTCATTAGCAATTGCTCGCAGAACATCGGCATTATTTTCGGCAGTATATTTCCATAGTCCCTCAATGTAAGATGTGATTTCATCCACAGGGACATCATCCACATAATCGTTTATCACCGCAAAAATAGCAATGGCTTGTTCAGGCACTTGAACAGGTTGATACTGCGGCTGTTTGAAAAGTTCCATGAGACGTTGCCCACGATTTAATTGTCGTTGGGTGGAGGCATCCAAGTCTGAACCAAATTGAGCAAAAGCCGCTAACTCACGAAATGCCGCTAACTCAAGCCGTAATGGACCCGCAACTTTTCGCATGATGTGAGTTTGAGCGTCCCCGCCCACACGAGAAACAGACAATCCTACATTTACGGCTGGACGTTGTCCCGCAAAAAAGAGGTCACTTTCCAAGTAAATTTGTCCATCGGTAATCGAGATAACATTTGTTGGAATGTAAGCACTCATATCACCTGCCAGAGTTTCAATAAACGGCAAAGCAGTTAATGACCCGCCCCCATTTTCATCTGACAACTGAGCCGCTCGCTCTAAAAGTCGTGAGTGAAGATAGAACACATCGCCTGGATAAGCTTCCCGACCTGGTGGACGGCGTAGGAGTAGTGAAATCTGCCGATATGCCCAAGCATGCTTACTTAAATCATCGTAAACAGCCAGAACATCTTTTCCCTGCTCCATGAAATACTCACCGATTGCACAACCTGCATAAGGAGCAACGTATTGTAATGAAGCAGGTTCGGAAGCCGAAGCGACCACAATCGTTGTATACTCCATTGCTCCATGCTCTTCTAGCATACCTACGACTTGAGCAACACTTGACCGCTTTTGACCAATAGCTACATAAATGCAGTATAGGTCTTTCCCTTTCTGATTAATTATCGTATCAATAGCTAAGGCGGTTTTACCCGTTTGTCTGTCGCCGATAATCAATTCACGTTGTCCTCGACCAAGTGGTATCATCGAGTCAATTGCCATGACCCCGGTTTGCACCGGACGATAAACATTTTGGCGTGCCATCACACCTGGAGCAATTCGCTCAACAGCATAATATTTGTTTGAATTGATGGGACCTTTACCATCAATGGGCTTACCCACCGCATCTACCACGCGCCCAAGAAGTTCCTCGCCGACTGGCACAGAGGCAATACGTCCCGTACCTTTGACTAAGTCTCCTTCTTTAATGTGGGCATATTCTCCCATGATGATTGTCCCCACAACATCGGGGTCTAAGTTGAGAGCCATACCCAAAACGTTGCCAGGAAACTCCAGAAGTTCTCCCATCATCACACCTGCTAAACCAGAAACACGAGCAATCCCATCCCCAATTTCAACAACACGTCCTGTCTCAACGGTCTCAATTGGAGATTCAAATGATTCAATCTGTTTCTTAAGTTGAGCAGTTATTTCATCTAAATTGACTAGCATTTGCAATCCTCTAATTTTTTTAGATTTTCAGCAGAAGTGCAAAAGTTTTAGCTTTTGTACTCCTGCTTAAATCATCACGTTAATAACTCCTCCATGGCACCCAATTTACGGGAGATGCTACCATCCATAATCATGTCACCGATTTGGACAATAACACCACCAATAATTGATTGGTCTACCTTAAATTCAAAATCAAGGTTATCACCATACTTAGTGGATAATTTGGTTCTAAACTGTTCTTTCTCTGATTTTGTCAAAGGAACGGCACTGGTAATTTCGACAACTTGGACATTGGGACCTTTCGTTACCAAACGAGAAAGATTTCTTAACACCCTATCCAATAAATGCAGGTGTCCATTTTTCATCAATTCATATAAAAAGTTGCAGACGGGTTGTGCCAGACTTTTGGGAATAATTTGATTAAGTTGTTCTTGACGGACTTTAAACGACTTTTGGGTGTCGTCTAATTCTGTCACCAAATCAGGTGAGGTGGATAACTTATCATGAATGTCTTGCAACCCTTTTTGCCAACTTTCCAAAGCGATTTCATAAATTGCCTTTGAGTATGCATTAGCAGTGGGGGCATTTTCATTTTCTAAAGCCATGTTTAATCCCCCACTTTTGCCAAGAATTGATGGACTAACTGACGATGTCGTTTTTCATCAATAGACTGACCAATAACCTTGCGAGTCAATTGCATGGTTAAATTGGCAACTTCTTTAGCAATTTTTGATTTTAAGCCATGCCGTTCTTCTGCCATATCTTTACGGGCTTTTTCGATAATGCCCGCCGCTTCTTGACGAGCCTCGGCTAATATCTTTTCACGAAGACCAGCATTTTGCTTTTTAATCTCATTCGCTTCTTGTTCAAACTTTTGGCGTTGTAATTCAATTTCATTATGCAGGTTAGCTTTTTCTGCTTCCGCTTCTTTTTTAACTTTTTCTGCTGCCTCAAGTCCATCTTTGATAGCTTGTTTACGTTTCTCTAACATCCCCAAAATTGGTTGATAGGCAACTTTCTGCAACAGAAAAAATAATATACCAAAGTTAATGACATAAACTACAATAACTAGCCAATCAAATCCGAGTTTTTCCACTGTGGTACTCCTTCTCTTGTAACACGAGCATCCTGCCCCGTAATTAGAAATCAAGAAATTCAATTTTTCCGAACAATTTAATTTCTACATGCTTAATTAAAATGTATACAGGAGTATCAAACTGATAACCAACCCAAAAATTGCTAATGCCTCTGAGAAGGCGATACCCACAAACATATAGGTAATAATTTGAGGAGACATGTCGGGATTACGAGCCATAGCTTGTAATGCTCCCGAAGTCGCTACTCCAATTCCTGCACCGGGCCCAATTGCCCCTAATCCGACTGATAAACCTGCTCCAATCAACTTTGCTGATTGTTGTAAATTCATTACTGCATCAGGTTCCATAAATGATTTTCCTCCTAACTAAATTAAAAACTCATTGGTTAATGTGCTTCCTGTTCATGCGATTGTATAGCAATCGTATAGAAAGCAACTGATAAGATATAGAAAATAAATGCTTGAATGAAGCCAACAAAGACCTCAAAGGCAAACATCGGTAATGCTCCGAGTATCGGCATGAAGAAGACCAAAATAATAATGGTCACTTCTCCCGCAAAAATATTACCGAATAGCCGAAACGTATAGGCGATAATTTTAACAAATTCGCTAATAAATTCGAGTATGCCGACAAAAAAATCAAGCACTGCCATTGCTAAGCCTTTGTGTGGTCGAATAACCAAAAACTTGCTGAAATATCCCCATGAGCCTAAAGCTACAATGCCAAGAACTTGAGCTAAAACTTGAGTGATTAACGCCAAAGCGAGCGTATTATTCAAATCAGCACTTGGCGAGCGAATTATCGGTACAAGATGTTCTCCTTCGGCGCATGTGCTTCTTCCTCCTCCGCTCGATGGAACTTCTTCTGTCCCACTGCTGGCATGAACAATCGATTCAGAATACAATTGAGAATGTTCAGTAGTTTCGGCATGATGTTCTTGGCATATCCCCACTCCCATCAAGGGCAAGCCTGGAAAAAGTCCCAACCAGTTTGATACAATCACATAAATAAAAATGGTAGTGGGTATCGTGAAAAATATGGGAAACTTTTTCAAACTTCCCGCACCAGCTATCGTTTCAGTCAAATCATAAATGCCCTCTATGACCCATTCCAAGAAATTTTGATAACCAGAAGGTACCATGTTCATATTTCGCGTGCCAAGATAAAACATAACCCCGATAACAAGCATCACAATCCATGAAGTTATCAATGAGTTTGTGACATCATGTTTTCCAAGCCCACCTAAATCCACTGAAAAGAGTGATTCAGCTCTGACCGAAACAACGGGATCGGGCATCGGAAATAGGTATGACCCGCCAAGAATAATCCCTAAAACAACAACTATAATACCAATAGTGTATGCAAATTTTTTCAATTTCTACTCCTTATCCTGCTTAAAGCCATGTCGTCGCATAGCACTGGCATAAACCGCATACATGCCAAACATAAAGCCGATTATCATGAAAAACACCATAACAAATGGAGTAGTTGTTAACTGATTATCTACCCACAAGCCGCATGCCACCCCACTCAAAATTGGGCAGGCAAGCATAAAAGCAAATTTTATGCCCAGTGTATATCCAAGTATATGTGCCTTAAATCCATCTTCCATGTATAACACCTATGTATATTCCAAATTAACAACTGTTTTTATGATACACCAAATATATTTTTTGTCAAATTTTCATATTATTTTTTGACAAGAGAAACTGGAGCGTCAAAGCTTGCTTTGACATGAAAAAGCAAGTTTTGAACAACACCAATAGTAGGGGCGTATGGCCATACGCCCCTACAACTAGCATTGAATAGCCCTAATAAGTGCTAAAATCGGCAGTGCCTTTATTCCTAGTCGTATTTTTGCATGTCTGATATTTTAGTGTAAAATTGACTTGATGTTTCGATAAAATGTTAATACATGAAACGAATTATTTAGTCCAACGTTATGAGTAACAATTCACAATTTTACCAAAATCTTAATCAGGCTCTATTAACTGCAATGGGGAGGTATTCGCAGCAGACATGCTTTCAAATTAAGCAAAATAGTTACTATCAACATATCTCTTATCAACGATTTAGGGTTCTTGTTTTTCGAGCCGTTAAATTTTTGCATGAGCAAGGTATTAAAAAAGGTGAACGGGTAGCCATTGTGGCGGAAAATTCTTTAGAGTGGATGGTCATGTATATGGCTTCCATTTTTGCGGGTGGGGTAGCAGCTCTTCTTAGTCACTCTCTGCCAGAAGACATGATTCGATTCATATTGCGGGATTCAGATGCCAAATTGGTGGTAACTGGCAACAAAAGTATAGCACAAAGTATCCAACAAAATTATGAACAATTGCCTGACTTGAAAATAATCATAACGACAGGTTTTTCCCATGAGAAAGATGAGAACATCCTCCCCATCACAGATATTTTATCTCCAAGTAATTCAGTCAGCACCCAAGAATACGACTCCCTTCATGAGCATGCGACTGATGTTACCTTCCATGCCATTTCCACAATTTATTATAAAACAAGTGAAACGAGCATGCCGAAAGGTATCGTCTTTGACCAATTGCAAAATTTAATTACCCTTCAAGTTTCACAGAAATGGTTCGCCACAGAGGAGGACGATGTGGCTGTAACTGCTTCTAGTTGGAGCAATACTTCTAGTTTAATTATAAGTCTTCATTACTTTTATATGGGAATACCAAATGTTATTGTGGGTGAGGATGAAGAAGATATTTTAGACGGCATGGAACAGACTTCTCCCACAATTGCATTAACAACCCCTTATTTTTTTGAGCAGATGTACGATATAATCATGGAACGTATGGCTCAATCTCCTGATTCAAGTCAGCAGATGTTTCAATGGGCAGTGGGCAAGGGCAAGGAATATCGAGCCGCTGGAATAACTGCTTCCCAAGAGATGCAAGAGCGATTTGCTCGTGCTGATATGATTTTCTTTTCCCAAATTCGAGGTTATATTGGAGGGCGGATGCGACATTTTTACTCATGCGGAGCCCCCATCCCCGAACATCTGAGTGAATTTTATGAAGCTGTCGGCTTGACTATTTTAAGTATCTACAGCGTAACTGAAGCCGGTGGATTTCCGACAATCAATCGTCCCAATGCTTGGCGGCATGGCTCATGTGGACAGGTCGCACCTGGTTTTCAGATACGTTTGGCAGATGATGGCGAAATATTGATACGCGGCGATACTATCATGCGTGAATATTGGCGACAACCGACGCAAACCGACATGGTCACCGATGCTGACGGCTGGCTTCATAGTGGTGATTTGGGACGCTTTGACCGCGATGGATATTTGTACATTACAGGTCACAAGCAAAAAACAATCATTCTATCCACCGGACAAAAAATCATCCCTTCTCGAATTGAAGGGTTTTTAGGTACGAGTCCCTTTATTCATCAGGCTATCATTTTTGGTAAAGGCAAACCATACATTTCAGCTCTCATTGTACCGGACTTAAAAATGATTTCTGCCTATTCAAATGAACAATATGATGAAAATGATGATTCTATAACTATTGCCAATCCTAAAGTAAAAAAGACACTAGATGATGTGATTGCGAAGGTTAATCAAAACTTAGACCGTTGGACGCAAATTCAACGTTATAAACTACTTGAGAAACCGATAGGCGAGCTGTCAGGTGAACGGATTCAATCCGTAACCAACTATCAAAATCGGCTTGCACAGCGATATAAATCTCTCATTGAAGAACTTTATCCCATACCAAAAAAATGGCAAGAACCTGAAGTAACGCATGTCCAAATCACTCCCGAACGATTGCAGATATTACTAGAAAAAGAGACCATTTTGGATACATGGATGGAAGATGCTGGTATTGGTTTTCTGTTTGAGCTCGCCTTTGAAAAACAAATTGATGCTCCCTCCATGCTTCATATTTGTGATACTGTAGCAGCAATTGCCCAAATGGAAAGTGAAGAAAAGGCTTTATCAACCGCACTCATTGTGGGTAATCCTACGCGTATTCGTCAAGTTTTACCTGAAAGCGAAATTAAATTGACTCGTCATGACCACATCCGACGAATGAGAAAGATTGTAGTCAGTTTGGCGAAAATGGTGGATGGGTTGGTGTTAGGTTATGTGGTTGACAGACAGGGATATTTGCGAGGTATCCATAAATTGAACATTCCCCTGAAAAGTAGAGATAGTTACCTGCTTGGTCCGCAATTTCAACGCCATGCGACTATTTCAAAAGAATGTGGAGCTGTTGTTTTTTTTGTTCCTATGGGAGGACGACAAGTACGTGTTTTTAGCGATGGGCATTTAGTTGGGCGTTATTCGAATGGGGATTGGTCTAAGGAAAATTTGCCTAATGTAAGTTCACTTGTGGTTCGCTTATCCAAACAGAAGAATTATAAGTTAGAACTCGTCAAGCATATCTTACGCTGTGCATTTCGTATGTCCGAAGAAAATCTTGGAGCAATTTTTATGGTGGGCAATGCCGATAAAATTTTAACTCAATCGGATTTACCTGAAATTGACCCCTTTGCCTCGATTATCAGTACCGATGTTGCTGATTTATCTGAACAGGAATTAATCAATTTTGCCAAACAAGACGGAGCGACTATTATTGATGGGCAAGGACAATTTCGAGGTTGCATGGTTTTGCTTCGCCCCGATGCCAATACTAAAGCCGAAGTTGGACCAGGTAAAGGTGCCAGACATAGCAGTGCCGCCAAGATGAGCTCTGAAATGCTCTGCATGGCAATTACGGTATCGCAAGATGGACCCATCACAATTTACGACTCTGGTAAACAGGTATTGTCGTTGTAGTTGTTATTGGAGCGACAAAGCGTCTGTGGTTAGATCTGACAGGTGCCTAAAAGCCTGTCAGGTCTGAATCCAAAATGTTACTTTATGACCTTCACGAGTATAAAAAAGGACAAACACCATAAGATGTTTGTCCTTCTTGCTATGGGTAAATAACTATTTTTTTCTAGTTTTACTTTGTCAACCTACCTACGCTGGTTACAGAGTTCAACTCTGTAACCAGCATTAGGGATGATTTTCTAACATGACAAAGTAGAACTCACTAAGTTGAAAATCTCTACTTTCGTAGGTAAATATCTCCTCGACAATGTTATCCGTAGGTTTGAATGTCAGCAACACTGGGCTTAACCCATTTAAACCTGTTTAATCACTGACCGTAGTGGGCAAGGCTGGAGAAGCACCCTGCCGTACCTGTTGTAGCTTTCTACGGTAACGTAGCACCTAAAAAATGCTGAGTCTGGTCAACTTGGAGCTTGTAGGATTGCTCCTGCAAGCCCCCCACTTCTAGTGGGGGGTTGTTGACGACCGTCATCTGATTCTACCCATACTGTCAATTTGAGTCTTCAAAATAATCGGCAGGTAAATAAAATACTCATCTGGCTCAATACTCTTTTTCGTCCCATTGACTGCAAATTGCGTCAAGTGATTGACCGTAAAGGTAATCTTGTTATTGACATCATCTACTTCTCCAACGATTGCGATGCCACTATCCGACCATTGCCATGAAATGAGATAGTAAACCTTTAGTTTTTTCTCGTCCAAATTACGCTCATCAATGACTGATTGACTATAGCTTATGGTCACTGTGATAGGTTCAGTAAAATTATCCACATCAACAGGATTACCATTAGCATCAACAAATGTCAAATCAAAAACGAGTACAAAGTCAGTATCCGATGGCAAGTTTGCTGTACCTACAGCCGGTGTAATGCCGAGTGGGGTGTATTGCAAGTTAGTAACTGTTATCGGCAATACTCCTGGTGGAATAGTGATATTTAAGTTACCATTAGTATCGGATATCACACCACCTGCTACAGGGTCAATTGGAATACTAATCGGCTCAATTGGCTCTTCTTCGCCAAGTACAAACACAGCCGTTGTTCGAGCAGGTATGCTGAACATGCCAGTTGACTTGTCAAATGAACTTGTCTTGACAACCGAGTCATGACCTTCTGCTTGAACAGGATGCAAGACCAAATCAGTATCTATCATGTCAGACAAGGTGAGGGTTTGAGAATTATTATTGGCATTGAACAATACCACAATCGTCTCATCTTCATCTATCAAGGTCATGGCAATCAAGCCTGGTATTTGGTCGGGGCCTGTGTTATGAAAATCGATGGCAGCTTGCACTTCTTCTAACGTAGCCAAATGGAACAAATCAGAAGATTTACGAATTGCCAACATCTCACGCAAATGATGAACTGATTTTATAATGTCATCAGACGTGGGTTTCAAACTTGTGTTGCCAAGATAAGGTGCCATTAGACCCCATTGGTCAGCTTGACCACCAACTGATGATGGCGGTAAACCAATGCCCCAATTATTGGTTTGATAAGTCCAATCAAGACGATTGAACCAGTCACCTGAGTCGTAACTGTCTCTGTCCATGGACTTAGAACGAAGCATGTCAGAACCCGCATGCAAGAACGGAATACCTTGCGATAAGGAGACGATGCTCAAGCCCATATTGTGAGCTCGTACTCGTTCATCCATTGTCGAATCCATGGGCATTTTGTACTGCGTAATATCGTACAAAGTTTCGTTGTCATGCTTGGAAATATAAACGATATGCTCACGCGGTAACTCGCCATAACCCGCTGGTGAACCGTTGTAATCTACTTGTGAACCAGAGATAACTTCACCACTAGCTCCCATGAAGATATATTCGGCTAAGTTCCCAGCTAAACCAAGTCGGATTTGGTCAGCCGACAGGAACAGTTCATTTTTTACATTTGTAAGCGGCACAGTGGCTACTACATCTTCGTTCATGTCATACAACAGACCACTAATGAAACCTTGATTTAGTGTACGACTTTCGCCTGTATCAAATGGACCGCCACCACGAACAGCATCACGCAGTCTATCGCTGAATGTACCGATACCAGTACCAGCTAAGTTAGCTTGAGTGGCATTTTCGCCACGTTGATTATTACCAACTTCGCCAAAGTTCCAACCTTCACCATAGATGTAAATCTTAGAACCATCTACGCCATCATTTTCAAGTGTGAGATTTTCAATAGCCGCTTGCAATTCGACCATGTCGGTTTTCATGTGGTGTCCCATCAGGTCAAAGCGGAAAGCATCAACCTTGTATAGTTTTGCCCACATGACCACCGAGTCAATCATGAGCTTACGCATCATGTTATGTTCGCTGGCGGTGTTTTGACAGCATGTACTGGTAGCAACGACACCTGCCTCATCAAGACGATGATAATAACCAGGCACCACTTTATCAAGCACAGACCGTTCATTTTGTCCACTGGCATTAGTATGGTTATATACCACATCCATGACCACTCGCAAGCCCATGTCATTCAAGCCCTTGACCATCTCACGAAATTCTAAAATTCGTTGTGAGCCATCGGGGTCAGTGGCATAACTGCCTTCGGGTACGTTATAATGGAATGGGTCATAACCCCAGTTAAAGCCATCCAACATGCGATTATCTGCCGTCCATTGTTGTTGAACAGTGGAGGTCATGGGTGCATTGGTGAACGTAATAATCTCATCTGCTGTCAGATTGACTTGTTCAGTGACATCTTCGTTAATCGTAGCAATGTCAAAGGCAGGCAAGAGATGCAAGTGAGTCAGACCTGATTCTTGCAATGCTTGGAGATGATTCATGCCATCGGTATCATTTTCGGTAAATGCCATGTATTTACCACGATAAGTTTCGGCAACTGTTTCATCAAAGATACTGAAATCACGTATGTGCATTTCATAAATTGTAATATCTTCGATTGCCTCAAGTTCAGGCTTGTCATAATCAGCCCAATCATCGGGCATGAGCGTTTCATCATTTGCCAAATCAATGATTTGACTGTAACGGCTGTTCATGGAAAGACTGACTGCATAGGGGTCAGTTACCATGTTATGCTCAACTTGACCTGTAGCATGAACATAGACTTCTATTTCATAGATGTAGAATTTTCCTGTCCATGTGTTGTCACCAGTTATTTCCCATGTGCCATTTTCATTATTGGTCATGGTAAGCACTTGAGTAGCTTGAGAACGCAATGTCGGAACATCTCCATTATAAACGACACCTAATTCGCCATCATAAGTATACAAATCATCTAGCACACCAGGAATCTGCAACCCCATGCCATTAAATACTTTGCCATCAGCATATTCTGCTACGGCTATTTGTCCCTTTAAGATTTCGGGGATTGATGCTAAATCGTCAGTAATGATGTTAAAGGCGATTAAGGATGCTAGATGTGGGAATTTATCGGTAATTTCCGATGGGAGACCAGCAGGGTTGTATGTCAAATCAAGCTTTGACGCTCCCGTGATAACATCATCGGCAACGACCATGCCACCTTCGGGGGCATAGAATAGATAATAAGCATTATCGGCGTTGTATTCGACGGGCATGGCGATTGTATCTTCGCTGAGCCAGTAAGCACTCGGCACATCTAAATTAACATCGCCACTGGGACCGCTACCTTCACCAATAATCGGTAAGAGGTAAGGTGCTTCAGGGTCTGCCCCTTGCAATTGCCATACTTCAAAACCGTATTTGGCAGTATCCATGTTTTGGTCGGTGCCTGGGTCTTTGTCATCACCACGATGAAGAATGTAACCATGTGATGTAGTTTCTTCAAGCATGTTTACTCTGAAGGCAACACCAAAGGTATCGGTAAAGACTGGTTTAAGTGGTACTGCCCAATCGGGACCATCAAGAATATCGCCCCAAGCATGCATTCCCCAAAAATCATTGTAGTCATTACTGCTATAATCACCGTAATCAGATTCAGAACGATTGTAATGAACGGTGGTATAATTTTCTGCCGAGCCGCGTGTGGGATGAATGGTCTCATCGCCACTGACCAGCCATACAGAGGCATGCTCTGCGGGATTCATAACCATGTCGGGACCGGGGTCTTTATCATCGCCATTGTGCATGATAAAGTTTAACGGTTGTGAGAAATCAATATCGGGATAAGCTTCAACACTGACGCTGTAAACAGCACCAAAATCATCAAAACTATTTGTCATGTGCGGGGCGCCCCATTCGGTTGCCCATGAACCTTGCCACAAGTGTAATCCCCAATCGTCAAATATACCATCGGTACGAGTATAATGGAAGGTTACATAGCCTTGTGCGGCGGCTTGAGAATCGTAGTAAGTTTCGTCACTACTCTTCAACCAAATTTCAGCACCAACTGCGGCTGGGCTAAAGAATCGGTCTACGGCAATATCTTTGGTATCACCTTGATGGACAATAAATCCTATTTCTTTGGAGGCATCGGTTAAGCAAATCCAAGCAAAACGACCGTAGTCATCTTCGCCTGAGAATGGAATGGGAGCAGTCCATTCAATGCTACCATCAATGCCATCACCCCACATGTGGAGTCCCCAATAATCGTTATAATCGCCTGTCGTATGGTCACCATAATCACCATCATCGCGAGCATAGTGAATAACTGCATGAGGGAAATCGCCTTCTGCGGGCGGTTCAGGTTCGACCACATTGGCTACGATACCTAATACTTGAGTAGTATTATAATCACCTGAAAAATCATTGACCGTAACTAAAATGTCAAGAGGTGTACCAGGTGCGATTAACGTACCCGTTAGCCAAGCAGAACTGGCTTGTTGTTCATTGGGGTCAAGGAAAATACGATAGGGTGGGTTATCATCAACACCTGCTATAATGTAAGGTGTATCTGAATCACTTGGGCGAACGGCAAATGTTACTTCGGCAAATACTGTCTCATCAAGTTCAGCTACAACTTCCAAGCGGTCAACTATGCGTGTACCATCTAAAGTTTGTACTTCTAAATCAATCTCATCGCCACTACTTAGATTAGTAATGGTGACATTTGGTGCGGCATCACGCATGGGCAACGGTTGCCCTGCTGTGTAAATGACAAAATCCAAAGCGGGAACGGTAGCCGTAATTTGTCCATTTGCATCTGGCATGATTGCCAAATCAATGTTAGGCGGATAAACGACAGTGAACATTGCATCAGCGGGTTGATATGTCGGTAACATGACTGTTTGTTGTTCGTCAGCATTATTAAATGCTACGATGTATTCAATCTGCTCATCACGGTCAATCCGACTAAAGGCATAAATACCTTCGGCATCAACGCTATAGCGATGAATTTGAGCCCCGTATTGCAAAGCAGGATACGTTTGATAAATATCGGCATATTCAGCATAAGCTGTATAAAGCGGATGAGTATTATCAAAGTTATCGTCGCCAGGGTTGGCATCCGTACCAATCATGTCTTCTGCAATGTAATTAGTAACTTGACTGGCAAACATGTCTTGGCGAGCCGCTTTATCGCCACCAGTTCCGATGAAACCTTGTTCATCGCCGTAGTAAATGACGGGTATGCCGCGTGCAAAGTACATCATGGCATGAGCAAGTTTAGAACGAGCTAACATTTCAGCATCATCAGTAATGCCTGCCGATTGGATAAAGTAACCTATCCGTCCCATGTCATGATTACCAACAAATGTGGGCAACATGTAAGCGTTGCTGTTGGCATCAATATAATAATCATCATCATTAAATAAATTTTGTAAGTTATCGGAAGTGCCGCCTAAAACATAAGAGTCGACTGCTTCTTGAAAATGGAAATCTAACGTGGCGGGCATGTAAGCTCGTGTCGAATAGAAGCTAAGCAATTCAGGATTTCCGCTATAGACTTCACCAAAGAAGAAGAAATCATCATTTCCAATCGAATGGGCATGCTCTAAAATCGCAGGTGCAAACTCCATCCAAAATTCGGCATTGACATGCTTCACGGTATCAATACGGAAACCGTCTACACCAAAATCAACCCAATCTTTGTATAT
>NBMH01000039.1 GCA_002084875.1 Anaerolineaceae bacterium 4572_78
CTTTTCGAAAAAACTGTCAAATCACATAGGTGCTATTTGGTATTTTGTTCATCATTACAATGCTTCTTTAGCCACCTAAATCATTCTCTATTCAGGACTACCAATGTTTTATGTAATACATCCTGTTCATATTCCACAGGTATTGAACCTATCAATAAAAACTTGATTAGATGTGTCTTTCCTGTTTCACGAGCACCAATTACGGCTATTCTTTTGCCTTTCCACCAATGAACCAGGTCTTCCCATTTACTATAGATACCATATCCGCCAGCAGCGGTTATTATCCCACCTACTATCCAATATACTATGACAGGTATAACTGGCATTTTTGTAATCTCCTTTAATTTTTTCCAAAATAAGATAAAAATTATAAATCATTTTAGCACAACCTCAAAAAATCAGCAAATCAATCATAGAAATCAGCCGTTGGAATCCTCCGACTTATAGTCGGGGGTTATTGGCTTGGAATAGGAATATTAACAACCCGAATTTCAGTACCTGCTCCAATGGCTGATTTTACGGTTAGCTTGCCACCTGTTACATCTGCCCGCTCTTTGATGTTTAGCATACCATAACTGCCGCGTGTTTCATAACTTCCTTTAAGGTCACTTACATCAAAACCAACACCATCATCAATGATACTTAGATTGAGACGGTGATTTTTTTGCTTTAATTTAACAAGTACATTATGAGCTTTGGCATGTTTAATGATATTGTTGATTGATTCTTGCACAATGGCAAAAATGGTTCGTTCTACACGAACACTTAAACGGGTTACGGTTCTACTTGGCAGGTCGGAGCGAACTCGTAAATGAAATCGTGGACCTTCACCTTCATGCCTAGCTAAAAGTTCTTGCAAAGCGGGTACTAATCCCTTCGCCTCCAACACAAGAGGACGTAACTCAAAAAGAAGTGTTCGCATTTGGTGGGTAGCTTTTTGTGCCAATTCGTACATGGAATTTAATTCTTCTTCAAGTAATGATGGGTCTTTCTTCAAAGCCGTTCTGCAAAAATCTATGCTCATTTGCAGAGAGGCTACCAATTGAGTCGGTCCGTCATGCAAATCTCGTTGCAAACGTGTACTTACTTCTTGTTGAATTTCAACGATGCGGTCTCGTTCTTCCTTGACATCTTGGTGCAGGCAGGCATTTTCAATAGCAATTGCTGCAAAGCGTCCTACCGAATTAAGCAAAATTTCATCTGAATCCGTAAATAAACCATGTCTCTTATTAAATACACCAATAACACCAATAACTTTATCTCGTCCTGTCAAAGGAGCATACAAAACGGTTTCAGTCAAAAAACCTGTTCGATTATCAAATTTCTTAAAATGTCTAATATCTGATTGAGCATTATCAACTCGAATGGGCTTCCCTGTCATGACCACTTCACCTGCTAAGCCTTCGCCGTGTGGAAGTCGAAACGGTTTCATGCTTGGATACCCAATAGATGTTTGAAAAACCAAATCCCCCGACCCCTTCTCGACCAACATCACCGACCCATTCCGAACATCAAGTTCCTGACTGACTCGGTTTAAGAGTCGAATCAAAATCTCATTTACGTCTAGTGTAGATGAGAGACTTTCGCCAATTTCCTTAACAAATGCTAGTCCTTGAGCTCGGGTTTGAGCAGTATTATATTGAGTATTAAGAGTTCGATAGTTACTGCGTTCCTCTGTGATAGATTGTGTACTGATGATTGCAAATTCGACTAATGTCTGTCTATCCCAATCATTAAAAATACTAGTCAGCAATTCATTACGGTCTGACTTAGCTATATCTAATAAATTATCTAAGTTAAATTGTTTTTGATTTGTGCCTGACAATTTCGATTGGCTCCTACTAAAATTTGACTTGGAACAATATGAAAAATTGTAGGGTCAATGTTTTCCGCTTACCCACAATTAATATTTTAACATGATTGGATTTTATACCCAAATCCATAATTCTTCAAAAAAGCAACATTATATTTTAATTTTACTTTGTCAACTTAACTAAGCTTGCTACAGCCATGTACATGCAACCGATGAAATCCCAACATAAGTATTTTCTTTTGCCTAAAAAATGGTTTCATGCTATAGTTTCATGCGTTGATTTTTATGGAGTCCGAAAGCTCGACTTTCGGAAAGGGGTAAAATTGGTAAATCTAAAATCATACTTTCATTATTTTATTATAGTTGGCATTGCCACAATGGTAATGGTAATAGGTCAATTCGGTGGTGGATATACCGCTTGGGCGGGTAATCAACTGGCTCAAACAGTACCAACCAAAACACCTGTTCCTGTGCCAGATGATGGGAATGGAAACGATGAAGAAGACGACGAACCCATTATCCAAAATAGTCAGGTCACTGGTCTAGTCGTAGATTTGAGTAGCAATCAACCTGTAGCAGGCATGATAGTACGTCTGAATGATATTGAGACTGTCACAGATGTAGCAGGCAAATATGCATTTACAAATTTGGCAAAAGGTGAGTTTGTTGTTAGTGTAATTTTAGAGGAAAATGCCGTACCAGCTCAAGATACAGCAACAGTTTCATTAGATGGAGAAAATGTTGTGATTCTTGATTTAAGTTATTACAGCATACCTCCTGAAACAGAATCATCTGAAAACCAACATAATACAGAGCCAACGGTATCTTCAGAAGATAATGCTACCACAGATGATAACCTGACAGATTTACCAACTCCGACGAATGTATCATCTAACTTGGAGGAAAATCAACCGACACCAACTACAGTACCAGCTGAATCTCAAGCATCCAATCAGCCAACCTCAACATCTGTACCTAGTGAATCCCAACCTATACCTACGCCAAAAGTTGTTGAAAATATTGAAGTTGCACCAGTTATCCAAGCGACACCAGCAACAGATAATCAAGTTGAAAATAGTGCTGAGGTAAAGGATAATGTGGAATCTACGCCCGTCATGGCAGAGGTAATTCATCAACCAACTGCAACAGCAACTGATAATCTCGTAATGATAAGTGTACCTGCCACACCTGAAATCAATTCAGCACCAATCGTCATGCCCGTTAGTACCCAATCCACATTTGGTGAAAATGTATATATTCGTTGGATAGTGTTTGGATTTGGTCTTGTTATATTTATGTTCGGTATATTTTTAGCTCTAACGCCTAAACAATAATTTTCATGCAAATTCGAACACTTACAGGATACATACTTTTAGTCATAGGTCTATCAATGATGCTATCATCTTTTCTATTTTGGAAGGATATAGCTCCGTTTATTATTGAACCAACTCCGACAGCGATTATCATGCCTGTTGCCACTCGAATGATTATTGTTCAGGTAACATCAACCCCCAAACCTACTCCCATCATGGTGATTTCGACAGCGACTATCGAACCAACTCATACAGAAATAACAATACCAACGGAAACAGTTGAACCAACCTTGACACCCATTCAGGAATATGTTATCGTTACCAGTACGCCCGTTCCTGAAAACGTGATAACCATTGCTGCACTGGCATCACATGCTACAAAAATAGCCGAGACGGTTGGAACATATACTCCTGTGCCACCAAATTTGGTAACACCAATTATTGTTGTTCCCACACATCAACATGGGAATGAAGCTACATTAACCCATCGCCAAAATGAAGCTACAGCAATTGTTTTTTTATACGGAGAATCGACAGCAACTCCCTTTAATGTTTGGACAGCAACTCCCACATTTACGGCTAAACCTAAAAAAACACCTACTTTTACATCAACACCACTACCTACCAAAACTCCTAAACCATCTCCTACCAATACTCCCACCGCTACAATCACACCTGTTTTTATCCTTTTGACTGACCGTGAAGTAGCAACTCCATGGCTTGAGAAGGAAGTTGAGCCGACTCCCACAACGGAGTCGATTCCAGCTGTATTGGTTGGTAAAATTGCTTTTTTATCTAATCGGTCGGGCGGACCAACCCCGTTACGAAAACCACTCGTTTATGTCATAGACCCCGATGGTAGTAATCTAGGAGTGCTGACTAATTCCACGCCATACTACACAGCTTTAGCACGAGAATCATATTCGGCTGACCAACGATTCCGAACATTTGTACGATCTGTCCCTCGTCTTTGGCGACCTGATAAAAAGCATGATGATGACCGCTGGCGAAGATGGCCTGATGTACCAGTCATTTTCTTTTATGATTACTTTTACAATGCAGAAGAACAAATAACACATTTTGGTACGGGGTTTGCTTGGGATCCAGTTTGGTCGCCGACTCGTGAGCAGATTGCTTTTGTTGCTAACGAAAGCAAAGATGATGAAATATGGATTGTTAATCGTGATGGAAGCGGTTTACAACGATTAACGGAGACAAACGAGGAATATAATGCTCGTGAAATTGGAAAGGATACCTTTATTCCTGAAGTAAACGGTCGACCTTCTTGGTCACATGACGGAAATCAAATTGTGTTTTGGTCAAACCGCACCCGCAATCGGCAAATATGGGTCATGAACGCTGATGGCAGTAATCTTTACAGCCTAAGCACAACAAGCCATGACGATTGGGACCCAGTTTGGATTAAATATACCGACCCACCTCGTGAGAATTAGGAATGATAGGGGGTTGGGAGTTGTATGCACCGCTCCTCATGCGGCGATAGCATGTACAAACCCTGTAGCCCTTCTTTTTGGGCTGATATCAATTCGGCTTTCAAATTGATGTTGATTGATTCAGTATTCACATCTAACATGACGCGATAAAATGACTTGTCAATTTCGGTGATGAATCCAATTTTGTTGATGCATGCTTGTTTCGATGGCGATAGCTGTCGAGCAGAAAATGTCCATTTTTTATATATTCGTTTTCGTCGAATAACTTTCGCTTTCCAACGCCGTTTAGTGCTGAATGTACCGTTTGATACCCAGCCATGTGAGCCTCCCATATTAAAAAATGTAGCATGCTGTTTATAAGCCCAATCAATGGCAGCCCAAGTAGCAATCGTTTCAATCCCTTGTTTGAATAATTTAGAACTCGACCCCAAAATACCTCGTTCCACATCAAAACAGGTGTCGCCCGCCATGTAACATAACACTCCCGCCACTGGCACATCATGATGAGTAATTAGTACTAAACCGCCATTTAAAAACCAACGGTTTTTTTGGTCACTGTATTTGGCAATCACAGCTAATTTGCCATGCCGACCAATAACATAAGGCAAGTACATGTTGTAATAAAAGTTATCAAAATCGGCTTTATCTTGGCTAAAGTGATAGCTAAATCCATTTCGTTTTGCCTTGTTCAGACGATGTCTCGTGGTAGCAAACTTTTTACCTGCAAGTAGTTCATTAGCAGAATGGGGCAAGGTGATTTCTTGATTGACCCAATTGGGAATGACGAATGTAATCGGTTCTTGGGGATGATAAGGCAAACTGCAACTCGACTCGCATACTACCAGGTCGATAATACCCATTGACTCTCCTTTTTGAAGAGAATTGGTTTGGGCGGGGCATGGGTCTAGCCAAATCTGAGTTTGCTTGGTCAATTCCCAAAGAGCAATACGCCCAACATGATGAACAGTCATATCCTCGTTGTCAGGAAAAAATAATTGACTAATCTCATCACGACTAGATTCGCTCCCAACAACAATAATATTCCATTCATGACCTGTCAACTGATAAACATACCAGCGTGGAAATTCACGTATGAGGTCGCTCAGATTGCCGACATGCCGAGCCGTTTTGTACGGGTAAAATGCCCGTGCTACTGGTGGTTCATGGATTCCCATGAGAACCAAATCAACTTCATCAATCACACGGTCAAACAGATAATTCAAAGCAATTTTACTGCGTTTGTAAAGATGAATTAACACTTTCTAATCCAAAAACTGGCACTACCATCATAATCACGAATGTTGGGAAATGTACGTTTCACATCATCTCGATAGCGGTCGAGAACAAATTTACTACCGAACATCACTTCAACAGTAGGATTATTAATCAGGTATGCTTGTAGTAAATACTGTTCCGTCCAAAAATAATGAATATTTACCAATAAGTTTTTTGAGTAGTCAAAGGGTAAATAAATATCATGAAGATGAATAATAACACCTTTTTCCAAGATTGGCAATATTTCTAGTATTAAAAAGCATACATCTCCCGAAGCCCGAATGACATGCGAACTGTCAATAAATAAAATGTCATTTTTTTGCAATTGCTTGAAAAAATTAATAGGTAAATCTTCAACATTATGTTGAATAGACTCAACAATCCCACCACAACTCCTTTCCTTTGAATGTGAGGGGCAAGAGGTGGTGTAAGTGTAATAAGGGTCAATTGAAATGTAGCGGGTATGTTTGTTCAGGCGGCTCGCTTGTGAACCGAGTAAGGTCGAATTACCTGCTCCAACTTCGATGATGGTACGTGGTTTGAAATGGCGAATCATGACATGATAGGCATGCGGGTCGATGCCGACAAAGGCATCATTTTCGATGTAGAAGGTATTGTCGGGCAGGATTCCCGACTTATGTGGGGTCGGTTTAGTTAAGGGAAAAGCATTGTACTCATGGGCAAATTGAGGGGCAATTTCGGTGAGAAACTGATGTTGAAATTCGGGGCGAAAGTCAATACCTGGCACAGTTCTATTTGGGCGAGGATGATTTTTCATTAGTTCTCGCGTATCAGGAACAGGATAGTAAAAATCAACAGGGGTGATATGATAACCTTTTGACTCCCACAATCGGAAGTTATCTGGATAATAAACGGCTCCCTTTCGTAGAACGACCGCCACCAGATGAGCAATGGCTCGATGGATGTATGATTTTACGTCATTGATAAATGTTTTTTTCATAATAGTATCTAAAAAATTAATGAGACCCAACCACACATGCAGGACTGTTCAATGCTAAAACAAAAACATGGCTTGGGATATTTATGGAGCGAAAAAGCTTGCTTTTTCATGTCAAAGCAAGTAGGGGCGTACGGCCGTACGCCCCTACAACTAGCATTGAACAGCCCTGATTTGTGAACGGTGTTAATGTAGGTGTTTATGGCATAAACCCGCTTATGGTATTCACAAAACTAATCCTTTTTTGGTATATCACCCCCAAACTTCTAAACTCATGACTATAAAAAGTGTTCTAATCTAAATCCATGCCCGCGAACGGTCACCACGTATTGAGTGCGACTATCTATTTCACTAATACGTTCTCGTAAGCGTCGGGCTAAGGCATCTATTGCTTGTTCTGAAACACCAGCTGATTCTTCACCTGACCACACATGGAAAACAATATCCTCACGGCTAATCACTCCACCTTTATGATTATAAAGCAACTCTAATAATTTATATTGTGCTAATGATAATGGTGGATTTAGCTCTTTATCAGAAATCCAAACCCGCTTGGAATCAGGTTCTAGCCTAATTTGAGGTTTGTATGATTTTTCTATCATAATCGGAGCCGTAGCCCCAGCTGCCACAAAAAGTAAAAGAGAACCTAAAGCAATACCAATTTGGTCACCATCTTTTAAGTAACGGGGACGGTTGGTCAGTTGCACTCCATTTAAGAATGTGCCATTTTTGCTTTTCATATCAGCCAGTTTGTAGCGATTTCCGTCATGCGTCAACTTTGAATGATGACGAGATATTTGACGGTCATTGATGATAATATCACAATCCTCACCACGACCAATAATCATGATGCTCTTATGAAGTTCCCATCGCTTACGAGGACTTTCACCTTCTATTACTAAAAACATTGCAAATTCTTCATTCATAATTTTTTCCTTTCTTAAAAAAGATTTCTCAATAAGGTATTATATTATTTAACGCCAAAAATTACAAATCACACCATAATTTTAGATAAGATATACTTCAAAATTTATTTTTCTGTACGCTTTCTTGACAAATATCCTACTTTCCACTAACATTCACCTCAATTATGTCACAAACATCACAGCCTAAAATAGCTGTTTTCAAACCTCTCCCACCTGATACACTTTTACGGGAGAGGTACTACATAAGAGAATTAGTTGCTCAAGGTGGTCAAGGTTCGATTTATTTGGCTGAAGATTTACGTCTTGATGGGCGTTTGTGTGCGGTCAAAGAAGTGAACATTGATGCAGGTGCTTCTAAAGAATATCAAACTCAAATTCAAGAGCAGTTTCACCGCGAAGCCAGTGTCCTGGCACGTTTAGACCATCCGAATTTACCAAAGGTTTTCGATTTCTTTGTGTATAAGGAACGGGATTATTTGGTCATGGATTATATATCAGGGCGGGATTTACGAGAAGTGATTGAAACCGCCCGCGTCAAGGGAGACTTTATTTCTGAAAAGAAGATTCTTGAATGGGCAAGCCAAATATTAGATGCCTTAGTGTATCTGCATAGCCAAGAACCACCCATAATCCATCGGGATATTAAACCAGCAAACATCAAGCTAGTTCCCAATGGACCCGTAAAATTAGTGGATTTTGGCTTGGTCAAGTTGATGATTCCCGAAGATAATCGAACCATTACCGTTTTACAAGGAAAAGGTACTGTGCAGTATACCCCCCTAGAACAGTATGGCGGGGATTCGGGACATACTGATATTCGGTCTGACATTTATTCTTTGGGAGCAACATTATTTCATCTGCTTACACTGACCTTACCGCTTGAAGCAAAGGAACGGTTTTTATATCCCAAAAAGAAACAATCTATTCGTGAAACAAACTCAAAGGTTAGCTTAAAAACAGAAACCGCCGTTTTGCATGCTTTGTCTATGCACCCCAATGAACGCCCCAAAGATGCAGAAGCCTTTCGAGATGAATTGCTTGGGCGGCGATTCTTTCCTCGCCCTAATTTTATTGATTTTACTGCATGGTGGACGGAGGAACTTCAACTCGCTTTCGCTGAAAATAAAACATTATTGAGTATCGTAGCGGCATTTTTTGCCTTAGCTGTGATTATTACTATGTTTGCTCCTACATTGCCATCGCCGTAATATAACTATTTAATCCTCAAAAGACCTGTTCCAACTTCATCTGCCGCTTGCCAAGCCAAAAATGCCCATCCCGAAACACATCTATCATGAACAGTTTATCTCGCTGCTGACTGGTCAACCGAAACCATTCTCCCTCCATGCGTTGGGCGGCGAGCATGCGATGCAAGATACTTTCAGCCACATGTGGCTTGTCTGCCGAAAATACATGGGACATGTGTAATTTGTATGGATTTGCCGTTTGCAATGCCTGCATTCGCTCCTGTGGGACATTCGATACGCCGATTTTGTAGATGTTAGTATTTCCCATGCAAATCAAGTAGATATAATTTGTTGCCATAATTTTTTGAAAAAAACCTAGAATGTGTTATACTCTAAAAGTTACACAGTTTAGCACACTGCCTGGAGGGTCAAAGCTTGCTTTGACATGAAAAAGCAAGCTTTTTCGCTCCAGTTTATCTTGTCAAAAAATAGCATTGAACAGCCCTAGGATGGGGTGAAAACTACAAAGAAGGACTAAAATCATGCGTGCAATTTTGCAACGAGTAATACATGGTAGTGTTACAGTGAACAATAAGATTGTTGGAGAAATTCGAGAGGGATTCGTCATTTTAATTGGCGTAACCCATGATGATACCTCAAAAGAAGTGAAAAAATTGGCAGAAAAAGTGGTTCATTTACGCGTGTTCCGCGATGAGAATAATAAAATGAATCGTTCTGCTCTTGATGTTGGGGCAGGAATGCTAGTGATACCACAATTTACCCTTTTTGCCGATTGTCGAAAAGGTCGAAGACCAAGTTATCAGGGTGCTGCTCCGCCACCCATTGCTAAACCATTGGTCGAGGAATTTAACGAAAAGTTACATCAATTGGGCATTTCCAATGTTGAGACGGGAATTTTTGGAGCGATGATGATGGTTGAGATTCAAAATGATGGTCCCGTAACTATTATTTTGGATACGAATAATTTTTAGAACTACTTGGAGGGTCAAAGCAAGCTTTGACCCTCATCATAAAAGGAGATTAACATTGAACATTTTAGTAACAGGCGGTGCAGGCTATATCGGTAGCATCGTCGTCGAACAACTAATCCAAGCAGGCGATTCTGTAGTCGTCTTCGATAATTTATATCAAGGACATCGTGATGCTGTTCATCCCGATGCGGTTTTTATTAAAGGTGATTTGGCAAATCAGCCTGAGATTAACGCCGTTTTTGAGGCACATAAAATCGAGGGAATTATGCACTTTGCCTCGTATACATTGGTCGGCGAATCCGTGGAAAAGCCATTTATGTATTTGCGGGATAATGCGGTCAATGCCTCGAATTTGCTAGAATCAGCCGTGCATCATGGGGTGCGAAAATTCATCTTATCCTCAACGGCTAACTTATTCGACGACCCCGAAAAAATACCAATTGCTCCCACCGAACGAATTGTACCAGGTAGCCCGTATGGTGAGTCGAAATATATCATTGAAAGGTATCTACATTGGCTAGATAGGATTTACGATTTTCGTTATGCGGCTTTGCGATATTTTAATGCCTGCGGGGCAAGTCATGAACGTGGAGAACATCATGACCCTGAAACTCATCTCATCCCTGTAGTCCTAAATGTAGCTTTGGGAAAACGAGACAAATTCTATCTTTTTGGCAACGATTACAAAACCCATGACGGAACTTGTGTGCGGGATTATATCCATGTTTTGGATTTGGCAGAGGCTCATATTCTTGCTTTGCGTGCCTTAGATAATGGTAGCCGTGCCTATAATTTGGGGAACAATCGCGGTTATAGCAACTTGGAAGTAGTTGAAACTGCCCGCAAAGTAACAGGGCATCCTATTCCTTTTGAGTTCGGTCCCAGACGACCTGGTGATCCTGATACTTTAATTGCTGATAACCAAGCAATTAAACAAGCTTTAGGATGGACACCTAAATACCCTGATTTAGAAACAATTATCAAGATGGCTTGGGATTGGCATGTCAAAAATCCTAATGGATATGAAAAATAGAGGGTTTTTAGAAACACCAAATGACATGTCGTTTATTGATTTTCATTATTGTTTTCTTTATAAGTATCATCCCTAGTAGTTTTGCTCAGAGTCCCATAGTCTGGCAAAATGTACAGGCGATTCCATCGCCGCCCGAAACATCTACATGGCTACCAAATCTAACGGTAGACCGCAATGGACAGGTGCATGTTGTTTGGGTTGAAACAGATTATGAAGATGAGTTTAATGAGACACCGCATTTACTACTTTATTCAATGTGGAACGGTAAGCAATGGACGATGCCGATTGAGTTGGTTACAGCACGTGCTAATATCATTCGGACAAGTTTCATGACGGATGCACGCAACCATTTACATCTTACATTAAATGATACTTCCTTTGGTGGAACACAACTTTTTTATCGTACTGTTTTAGCGGATGAAGCATGGTCAGCTGGAAATTGGTCTGATGACGTTTTAGTAAACAGTCGAAACGGTACTTACTTGAGTGACCTTACTATCCACAATAATATGATTCATTTGGTTTACGAGGATTTAGGTGTTGACGAAGTAGGAAAAGAGTGTGACCATTGTGCCGATATTTTTTATCGTTGGTCTGATGATGAGGGGCAAAGTTGGTCTGCACCTGTAGATATATATCCACAGCCAACAAGTTCAACCCGTGTTAAAATGTACATTGACAAAGCAGGCATAATACATTTAGTATGGGATCAAGGCTGGGATGGGCTATCAGGATTTGGCAAGAGTGAATATGGTATATATCTTGCTTCTCATGATAATGGTCAAACATGGATACCACCCTTAGAAGTGTGGTATCCTGACCGTACCAACGCTCAAACTACAATGGCTACCAATGGAGAGGGTGGTATTTTGTTAGTCTGGCGAACCCAATCCGAATTGTACACCAATGTGTATTATATGTGGTCACATGATAATGGCATAAGTTGGATGCCTCCTCAATATTCATTTGGTGTTGACAGGTTATTGGGATACTGTACCCGAAGACTCAACCATCCCGCCTAATCTTTATCATGTTGAGTGGGACGGACAGCAATGGCTCTATCCAACTTTAATTTATGATGGTACTGATTTTCCTGAAGCTCCAACAATGGCAATATATCATGGTAATCAGTTGCATGTTACTTGGTTTACCCGTAGCCATCCTTTTGTGGACATCGCTCCTCATAAGGCTTGGCATGCAAGCTATGAATTAGCTGCTCCGATTGTCATACCGCCCACGCCAATTCCAACGCGTATCCTAACTACGCCTACACCTACGCTTATACCATTGCCAACATTTGTGTTACTTGTTTTTATTATTATAGTTTATATTAGAAAGTGATAATTTATTTTATGACAAAGCACCCTTTACACATTCTTTTTATTAGCCCTTATATTCCTTCTCAAATTAGAGTTCGCCCATACAATTTGATTAAGTACATAATCAAACGCGGACATCGCCTCACATTACTAGCTCTTGTTCCTCCTGGTGAAGATACAAGTAGTTTGGCATTATTGCGAACATGGTGCCATCAAGTTCGTACTGTTCCATTGCCACGTTGGCAAACGTTTTTTAATGCCGCTTACGCGTTGCCGACGCAAGTACCTTTGCAAGCGGCTTACTCTCGTTCTTCTCACATGGCAAAACTCATTCGAGAAATCCAAGACGAGGCTACGTTCCATGTAGTTCATATCGAACATCTACGAGGTGCAGAATTAGGGCATGCTGTGCAGGATTTACCTATTGTATTTGATTCGGTAGATTCGATTACATTACTTTTTGAGAAAACCCTTCAATATGGACCAACTTGGAAAAGTCGCTTAATGGCAGGATTAGATTTAGCCCGTACTCGGCATTATGAAGGTACGTTTCTCAAAAAATATAACCGTACATTAATCACCTCTCCCCAAGACAAAGACATGCTAGTTAAACTTACATCTAATTACACTCCACAAGATGACCGTTTTGTTGTTTTGCCAAATGGAGTTGACTTAGATTATTTTCAGCCGATGGATATTCCCCGCGAACCTGATACATTAATTTTCACAGGTAAAATGAGTTATCATGCTAACATCGCAGCCGCCTTAGATTTGGCACAAAAAGTCATGCCCTTGATTTGGCGAGAGTATCCTGAAGTTAAACTTGTTTTAGCGGGCAAAGACCCATCCCCTGAATTGTTGGCATTGAATGATGAACGGATTAATGTTACTGGAGCAGTACCAGATTTACGCCCTTACCTTGCCAAAGCGACCATTGCTGTCATGCCAATTCGATATAGCGTCGGCATTCAAAATAAAATTTTGGAATCTATGGCTATGGCAACTCCTGTCATTACCTCCCCACCTGCCACTGCTGCTTTAGAAACTGAAGCAGGAAAAGAAATTATTGTAGCAGAATCAAATCAGGAAATGGCACAGGCTACCATAAACTTATTAAAAGATACAGCGTTACAACGAATTATCGGCGAAACAGGTCGTAACTATGTCGAACAGCATCATGATTGGCGAGTAACGGCTGAACAATTGGAGCATTTATATTTAGATGTATTGAGGAAACCATGACAACCGAACTGACTGACATACTTTGTCATTTTGCATTATATCGTTTCAAAAATAAATACTGGGAATTAAATATCGGTGAACGAGCTAAATTTCATCGGGAATGGATGGCACGCTTGCAAAAAACATGTCATAACATGGATACATACCAAGTTTTTCCCGTGGATAATGGTGCTGATATTCTTATTTGGAGTGTGGTCGTTGTCCAAAATAATGATGATGCTATTCAATTTTTCGCTAAATATGCTCGTTCTACAAATCAATTTCGAGGACTGATTGACCCCGTTGTTAATTTGTGGGGATATGCCCAACCATTACAACATAGTCAAATTTGTTCCATTCAAGAGATAGCACCACTGGCGAAAAACCGAAAAAAATACATGGTAGTGTATCCTATTGTCAGAACAGCAGAATGGTATGCGACAAGTCACAAGATACGTCAAGATATGATGAATGAATATCTTAAATTAGGAGCAGAATATCCACAAATCAGCCAACTGCTCATTAACTCATTTAATTTGCAAAATCATGAGTCTATCATTGCTTATGAAACAAATGACGTGCAATCATTGTCTCGTTTTATGAATGACCTGCACCATACACAAACATGGTGTTATGTCCAACGAAACACACCCATGCATACTGCCATTTACCATCCTGCAGAGGAAACATTGGCATTATGGCGTTGAAATCGACACAGGCTGAATACCGCGTTTTTTGTAATTATTCATTTGCCCCCTTGTCAGTAGACCCCAACACCCCAGCCCCTTCCCCTACGAGGAGAAAGGGAGTAAGATTCTCCTCTCCCTCGTGGGAGAGTGGTTAGGGGTGGGGGTGAACGGTTACGCGTTTTTTGTCGTATTGACGGATGAGCCAAATAAATGGTAAGGCTAACAAGGTCATCCAAAACTTGCCGATAATTTGCCCTTCAATAAACTGTAGGCTACCAAAAGCCAAACTTAAAAACACGATACTATCTGCAATCAAACCGACAATATTAGAGGCAATGACAGCTACAAATAAGTTACGTTTTTGAAGTGGGGTATACACGAATAGGTCGAGTGTTTCTGACAGCAAAAAAGCCATTCCTGAAGCAAATGCCAACTGAGGCGACAACAACGCTGAAATGGCTGCTCCAATGATAATTCCGACAATAGTAAACATAAGCCCTAAGCGGCGTTGAACCAAATCGCGCAAGGTAAAACCAAGTCCAACTGCCAATACTCCAGATGGAGCCATGATGCCAGGAAAGACAGGTATCAAGCAAATGCCGTCGACGCATACCATGCCAATATTACCAATCATGTAATTTGCTAAAAAGATTGTTGCGATAAACAAAACAAAGTAAATCCAACCTTCTTGTTGTATGAATAATTGTTATCTTACACCATCGTGGCATGACTGCCTCAAAAATGTTTTTAGCAATTTCATTTGCCAATCCTTCACCGAATATGTATGATTCTCTGAATGTCCATAAATAAAGTTTCAAGCTTTTGCTCTCAACACATAACTTGTCAGGAGCATACTCAATTATCACCTTATTAAAATCGGGTTGCCCTGTTACTGGACAGAAGCTGAT